>JAYSVF010000237.1:0-20220 GCA_043718695.1 Acidimicrobiia bacterium
ATCCGATTGCGAGCCCAAAGCAATTTCCTGTTTGCTGCGGTTTGGCATAGGAGTTGGTTCGGTGCAGTTCCTGCAACTTGTCCAACGGTTTTGCAGGGTCGCCCAACTTTGGCAACTACCACCGGTTTCGATGCAGATTTCGCAGTAGCCGCTCCGGCCGCAGCGGAGGCACTTGACAGCCCCATGACGCCAATCACGGCGCCGGTGAAAGTTAGCAAGGTTGCGAAGAGTGGGGCCGACGTAGAACGTGAAGACATGTACCAGTTTGTTGCTGTTGCTGGCCCGTTGTCGTCGTTCTGAGGTTGGACAGCGCTCATCCCGTGGGACGACTACTTACCATTGCGCAGCGCCGTATCCTGGTAGAGATGCGACGGTGGCTATGCAAGCATGAGGGCACCGTAGATGCTTGCCTGGCCGCGGTCTTGATCGTTGCTTCTCTTTTCGCCGTCCGCATAGTGGATGCGCCTCCCGGATCTCGGCCACCCAATGGTTGGAGCGATGCATTCTTGATTGCAGTGCTTGCGCCGATTGCCGTTCGTCGGCGTTACCCGATCGGTGCGTATCTAGTAACTGCGGTGGCGGCACTGACCCTTTGGATCATGAACACCGTTGATGGTGGGAGTGCGACGGCCGGAATTTTCGTGTCGTATGGGCTTGGCTTTTATGCCGAACGAAAGCGGAGTTTTCGGGTCTTCGTGATCTCGGCCACTGTCCTTTGCAACGCGGCAATTGTGCTGGCCATTCTCGATGAAACCGAGGGTCGATGGTTTCAATGCGCGTCTCGTATTGGGATAGTTCTCGGTCCGTATTTTCTTGGTGATAGTCGCCGAACTCGCAATGAGTTAGTGGAGAGTCTTCGGGAACGTGCGCATCGAGCGGAAGAGGACCGGGAGCGCGAAGCTCGCCAAGCTGCTGTCGACGAGCGCGCCCGCATTGCCCATGAGCTTCACGATGTGGTGGCCCATTCGTTGAGTGTCATGGTGGTCCAAGCAACGGCGGGCCAACGTCTAATCGGCCGTGATGCTAAGCGAGCAGAGGAATCACTAGAGAGTATTGGCGTAACAGGACGTGCGGCGTTGGCCGAGATGCGGCGCATTCTTGGTGTGTTCGACACCCGGCCGTTTGATGAATCCGGCAAACAGGAGCTTGCACCTCAGCCTGGCCTAACTGATATTGATGCGTTGCTGCAAGGTTGTCGAAGTGCGGGGATGAAGATTGTCGATGAGCGGCAACATCTGGGAATTGAAGACCCTCGAACCTCACTCAGCGCCGGAATTGAACTGGCCGTGTTTCGCGTGATTCAAGAAGCGCTCACGAACGCGTTGAAGCACGCTGGCACGGCAACGGTAGTTCTTCGCCTACAAATCACACCCGGTTTCGGTTCTAACCTGTTGCTTGAAATCTCCGATGACGGTCTGGGGTTGGCAGCCTCAAAACCGGCGGACGGATTAGGTCGAGGAATGATTGGCATGCGCGCCCGCATTGATTCGGTTGGCGGTCAATTTCACGCCGGCCCACGACCGGGGGGTGGTTGGATTGTGCGTGCCACCATTCCCCTGCCGGACCTCACCCGCAAGGCTAGTCAAGGCGAGATTGCCCTCCAGCCCGAGAAACAACGTGTACTTACATGATCACACCGATTCGAGTTTTGGTGGTCGATGATCAACGGCTGGTTCGCACCGGTTTCACTGCCATTCTTTCCACCGAAGTCGACATCGAAGTTGTCGGTGAAGCAGCCAACGGTGCCGAAGCGATTGCGATGGCCGAAGAGACCCGACCCGATGTGGTCTTGATGGATATCCGCATGCCGGTCATGGACGGCGTTGAGGCAACCGTTCGCCTAGCCGGGCCGAAAGCGAGCCGACCCACAAAAGTGTTGATACTTACTACTTTCGATATTGATGAACTCGTGCACAACGCGCTACAGGCCGGCGCTTCGGGGTTCTTGTTGAAGGACGCGCCACCGGAAGAACTTGTTCGGGCCATTCGGGTTATTGCCGCCGGCGACGCCCTGTTGGCGCCCTCCGTTACCCGTCGCCTCCTCGATACCTTTGCCGGGCAGCGGCGAGAACAATCCACCTCACCAGCTGCAACCGAAGCCGTCGCTCGACTCACCGACCGTGAACGTGAAGTGCTCCTCCACATGGCCCGAGGCCTTTCCAACAGCGAAGTGGCGACCGCCATGTACCTCGGCGAAACGACCGTAAAAACCTACGTGGGCCGCATCCTCTCAAAACTCGCGGCCCGCGACCGTGTCCAAGCCGTCGTAACCGCTTTCGACGCCGGCCTCGTAACCCCAGCCAAAGACTAAGCCTCGCTCCAGCTGATAGTGACTACATCGTTCATGCTGAGCGGTGCACAATGCACTTCACCGCATCAACGATCATCCCGTGAGATGAAGCGAATCGGCCTGTGGGAAGACGACTCGAAACGTATTGGGCCACACGATAGGGGGATCGATGGCAACGGTCATCGTTGGCTTGAAGGAGACCCACTATGTCACTCGCTATCTTGCAACACACCGATCAACCACAACATCCGACACGGCTCCTTCCCACCAATCCGCATGATGTCGCAATCCAGGCCATTCGAGCCACAAAGATTTACGGTCAGGGGGACACCGAAGTTCGAGCGCTCGACGGTATAGATGTGGCATTCCAGCGAGGCGAACTGACGGCGATTATGGGGCCATCGGGCTCTGGGAAATCTACGTTGATGCATTGCCTTGCCGGGCTCGACACGCTCACGAGCGGCGAAGTACATATTGGTGATGCGGCGCTAAGTTCGCTTTCGGAAAAGGCGCTCACCACCTTGCGACGGGAACGGATTGGTTTCGTATTTCAAGCGTTCAACCTCATTCCAACCCTCAACGCGCTCGAGAACATCACGCTCCCCTTAGACCTGGCTGGCCGAACTGCCGATCCGCAGTGGTTGCAACGAGTGATCGACACCGTCGGCCTCAAGGATCGTTTAAAACATCGACCGAGCGAACTCTCCGGCGGTCAACAACAACGAGTCGCCGTGGCCCGAGCGTTGGCAGCGAAACCCGAGGTGGTGTTTGCCGACGAGCCAACTGGCAACCTCGATAGCCATGCCAGTAGCGAGGTTCTGAGTTTCCTTCGATGGGCCGTGCGTGAACATGGACAAACCATCATCATGGTCACCCACGATCCATCGGCCGCCGCCTACGCCGATCGCGTGATCTTTCTGGCCGACGGTCACCTGGTAGACGAGCTTCGTGAACCAACCGCCGAGGTCGTGCTGAGCCGCATGACCCGATTCGGAAAGTAAGCGAACTGATGTCCTCCCAAACTCGAATTAGCCGAGCCAATTCGGCCAAACCAGCGCTCCAGAAACCAGGAGGCTCGCAAGGCGGTGAGTCCCAGAGCAGATCCAATGGCAAATCCGGAAGCAGATCAGCGGCCCGGCTCGTTAGGCGCAATCTTGTCGCAACCAAACTCCGACTAGTGCTCACTGCGCTTTCCATCGTTTTGGGAGTGAGTTTCGTGACCGCATCGTTTGTACTGACCGACGGGCTTCGCAACAGCTTCAAAGTGCTCAGCACTTCAATCAACGAAGGCACGGATTTATCGCTACAATCCATCGATGGGTTAGGCGAACCGCAACCGATTAGCGATCAACTCATCGCCAAAGTGCGAGCGATCCCCGGTGTCGCTGCCGCTGAAGGCCAACTCACTACCGATGGTGTGCAACCAGTCAAAGCCAACGGTAAGCCAATCGAAGTGCAAGGTCCACCACAGTTTGGCTTTGCGTGGGTGCCCGACAAGAAACTCAACGCCTTCACCGTTATCGAGGGACGGGAACCTCGCAAGGGTGCTGAGTTCACCATCGATCTGGCCAGCGCAAAGAACAACGGTCTCAAGATAGGTACGTCCTACGACGTGTTGACACCAACCGGGCGCTACAACGCGAAACTGGTGGGGCTCGTCCGCTTCGGGCCGGAGAATGCCACACTCGGCGCAACCCTCACCCAGTTCCCTCTCACTACCGCCCAGGAGTGGCTTGGATTGCCTGGTCAAGTTCGGGTGGTTGATATCCGAGTGAAGAACTCAAAGGCTGCAGCGGCGATTCAAGCGGTAAAGGTTGCCATCGAAACGTTCGCTCCGAACGGAACCGAAGTGGTAAACCAACGTACGCTTACGAAAGAAGCCGAAGATGGCTACGTCGCCAACGTGAATCTCATCGGCAACGTACTACTCGGGTTTGCGATCGTTTCGTTGTTCGTATCGAGTTTCATCATTGCCAATACCTTCTCCATCGTGGTTGGCCAACGCACCCGTGAACTGGCATTACTACGTGCGCTTGGTGGTTCGCGGGAACAGGTTCGAGGGATGGTTTTGGGAGAAGCGGCAATCGTGGGATTAGGTGCGTCGGTGGTCGGCATTGGGGTTGGAGTGCTTGTCACTCTTGGGCTCCGGGCGGCGTTTCGTGGGCTCGGGCTCACGCTGCCTGATGCCGATTTGGTGGTCGCCCCGCGAACCTGGATTATCGGTCTCGTCCTCGGTCTCGGGGTCACCATGGCGGCCGCGATTCGACCAGCGTTACGGGCATCGCGAGTTGCACCGGTTACGGCAATGTCGGCGAGCGTGGCCGGTGCCGAATCGGCCGTATCGGTCCGTTCCGCTGGCGTAGGCCTTGGCATCGCCGGTCTCGGAGCAGCATGCATCATGCTCGGTCAACTGCGCTCGGGGTCCACAGAACTGGCGGCAATTGGAACGGGAGTAATTCTCCTCGTAGTTGGTGTTCTGAGACTTGCGCCGTTCCTGGTTCGACCTGTTCTGCAAGTGCTCGGCGCACCCATCCGCAAGACCCTCGGCCACAGCGGCAAGTTGGCACAGATGAATGCCATGCGCAATCCCCGTCGAACCGCTAACACCGGTGCGGCATTGATGATTGGGCTCGCTGTAGTGGCCGGTGCGTTAGTGATTGGTCAATCGATCAAGGATCACTTTTCGAAAACCGTAGCAACGGGCATCACCGCCGATGTGTTGATCACGCCAAAAGCCGATGTAGGCGTACCCTTGGTGTTGACGACGCAAATGGAAGCCACCGGTGCGTTCACAACACTCGGTGACGTTCGACAGGGCGAAGTTCAGCTGAATGGTAAGAACACCGCGATCTCTGGCGTGGCACGGAAGTCCTGGTCGGGATTGTTCAACCTCGAAATAGAAGCCGGACGTTTGCCCGAAGGCCGCAATTCCATCGCACTCTCGGTTGACAGGGCGAAAAGTCTCGCTGTTGGGATTGGAGATTCAGTAGAGACGCAGTTCCCAATCGGAGGCGCGCGGACACTTATCGTCACCGCGATCTACCAACCAAGCGCGCTGCTCCAAGATGCCATCCTCGACACCAGCAATTGGGATCAAGTGGGAACGGTAACAACTGTTGATGTGCTAGCTGGTCAATTCGCCCCGTCGGTTACCCCGGCACAAAGAGCCCTAGTAATCACTGGACTGAGCGCAGCTCTCGTGCAGGCCAACGTGGAAACGGCAGATCAATTCACCGAAAGAGTAAGCGCACAGATCGATCAGCTGCTGGTCGTCGTGAACTTGATGGTGGTACTTACGATCATCATCGCGTTGCTGGGTATCACCAACACGTTGGCTCTCGCCGTGATCGAGCGAACCCGCGAACTCGGACTACTCCGTGCCGTGGGCATGAGTCGTCGAGCGATGCGTCGGATTGTGCGTTGGGAAGCTGCCTTGATCGCGACATTTGGTGCGGTGCTCGGTGTTCTGCTGGGCCTCGCACTCGGCTGGGTTGGTGTTCGCGCACTACCTCACGACATTGCCACAGGAATCAATATTCCCTTCGCGTCCCTCGGTATCCTCACCCTCGCCGCAGTGCTCGCCGCGATCGCCGCCGCACAAATTCCTGCCCGACGAGCCGCCCGCCTCGACGTACTGAAAGCGATATCCCTATGACCCACAATATGAACCACAATATGAGCCGGGTGACGAACCGTGATGGGCATCAAGCGGGGCATCAAGCGGCGAGCAACCCTGGACATCAAACGGTTAGCCGCAACACTGATTTGCAATCCTCGAAAGCAAACCAACTCCTAGCAACCACAGATTCGAAACGTGAAACTTCGATGGTCAATACTGCAAAACTTGATGGAATCTTCGCTCGTTACGTGAAGAGCAATCCGCTTCCCAGTGCCGTGTTGTCAATCCAATCGATAGATCAAACGTTTCGTTGGTCAGCCTGCCATGGGTCAGCGTCGGCACAGGATGACTCGCCGATTGGTCTACACGATCCGTACTTCATAGCGTCGGCAACGAAGTTGTTTGTAACCGCGATGATCATGCAGGTGAGGTCCCAAGGTCTACTCAGTCTCGACACTGCCATCGTTGACCTCTTGCCTCCTGGCTCAATCGACGGGATACATGTCGCCAAGCAAGGTCACTCGCTCGATGACCACACCAGGGAACTCACGGTCCGCCATCTGCTTTCGCATACTTCAGGATTGGCGAACTATTTGGAAGACCGTCAACGTGACCGTTCGGTGTTGCTTGCCGAAGCGTTGAAGCCTGGAGGAGATCGGGGGTGGACACGTGAGGACATCGTCACCCTGCACCGCACAACGTTCAAGCCACGGTTCGCGCCTACCCACCGGCGGGCGCACTACTCCGACACGAATTTTCAGCTGCTCGGAATGGTGCTTGAAGCGGTGACAAAACAATCGTTCGCCGAAAACCTACGCATACGAGTCATCGAACCACTTGGGCTCACCTCTACGGCCATGTTCGGTGCACCGGAATCACGAAACTATAAGCACCTACCATTCATCCACGCAGGAAGTTCACCACTGCAAATTCCATTGGTGATGGCTTCCGTGCAGGGGGACGGAGGCATGTATTCGTCGGTTGCCGATTCACTCATCTTCCTTCGCGCGTTTTTCGATGGAACACTTTTCCCGGCGATTTGGCTCGCGGAAATGGAGGCCGAGAGGAACCGAATCTTCTTCCCTTTTCAGTATGGTTTGGGGCTTATGCGCTTCACCCTTCCCAGGTTCATGGCTCCGTTCGGATCACCAGTGTTTCTTGGGCACGGCGGGGCTAGCGGCTGCCTCATGTTCTATGAACCAACAAAGCGCCTCCTTATCGCTGGCACGGTAAACCAAATCGAAAAGCGAAGCAGCCCATATCAGCTGATGGTTCGGCTCGTTCAAGCAATCAGGCGATAAGCCCTGAGGTTTGCGGGCGAAGAAACGCTTGCCTGTTGCGTTCGCTCTGAGATCTCGATCCCCCGTTATAGGCAGATCCATGATGACATAATTGGCGGTAAATCAACTAGGAGGCATTATGAATTCTCAGAACACCGCCAACGGCATTTCGTTCCTCCGCACGCCCGAAGAGTGTTTTGCCAACCTTGTCGATTTTCCGTATGAACCCAACTATGTGGAAATCGATGGTTTACGAATGGCGTACATCGATGAGGGTCCTCGTGACGGTGCAGTGATCTTGTGTCTTCATGGCGAACCGTCGTGGAGCTATCTGTACCGGTTCATGATCCCAAAGTTCGTTGCCGCAGGGTTTCGCGTGATTGCTCCCGACCTGATCGGATTCGGCCGCTCCGACAAACCAACTGAGCGATCTTCCTATACCTACCTTGGGCACGTTTCTTGGATGACGGAATTTATCAGTGTACGTAACATTGCGGACATTACGCTTTTCTGCCAAGACTGGGGTGGGCTGATCGGCCTTCGAATTGCTGGGGAACATCCAGGCTGGTTCGCGCGGTTGGTGATTGCCAACACGGCGTTACCGGATTCACCAAATATGGGCGACGGTTTCAAGATGTGGCAAGCAGCATCACAAAACATGCCGTTCATGGATTGCGGTGCACTCTTGCGCCGAGCCGTGCTTTCCCGCGAACTCACCGAAGCAGAGATGAACTGCTACCGCGCGCCGTTCCCTGATGAGTCATACATGGCCGGTGCCCGCCAATTCCCTCTGCTCGTTCCCACCACTGCCGAGGACCCAGCACTGCCCGCAAACCAAGCCGCATGGCAAATACTTGAATCGTTCACGAAGCCAGTGCTCACCCTTTGGGCACCCGACGATGTTGTCCTCGGCAAAGGGCAACCAGCCTTCATCGAGCGCATTCCCGGGTCAAACGGACAGCCGCACCAAACGTTCTCTCCTGCCGGTCACTTTCTTCAAGACGACGTAGGGGCCCAGCTCGCCGATGCAGTCATTGCTTGGATGCCGTCGGCTTAGTCATGCTGATCACCAAAAGCAACATGGGAAGTACACGCTGAACGTAGTGTGACACCTTGGGTCAGATTTTCGAGACCCGATACTCTCAACTGCCAGGCTTTGTAAGTCAGCCGGATATCAAAGGGTCCGTAGCGATACCATCCGTTTACTGAGAGGTTATGGCTTTGACACAGGTGAGGTAAGCACGCTTAGGAGTTCTTGGGCATAAGCTCTGGTGGCAGTGGCTGATGGGCGAGCTGAAGTCGATGTTTTTGGTCCATCGTCGAGTACAAGTCGGAGGTTACCGAGGTACGCGGCGTAGGCGATTCGGGCGCGTTTGGCCGCAGTCGAACGGCTGAAGCCAAGGCCCCGAAAGAGGGTGACAAGAAACTCGACACGCAAGTTTGTTACTCGTTCGACCGTGGGACTCACGCGCTCGTCGAACGGCGCCAATACAATCCGCGCTTCGATCCGATCCTCACGCTCGTGACCGAAGACAACTTGGAGAAGCTGGCGAAGACGATCCTTGGGATTTGCAACTTCAGCAACGTTGGCGATCACGGCATTCGTAGCCAGTTCTTCCCACTGCCCCATCACAGCAGCGACGAGTTCATCTCGGTTGGCGAAGTGCCAATAGAAGCTTCCCTTGGTTGTTCCGAGCACGGCTGCAATTGGTTCGACGGCTATCGCAGCGATCCCCCCATGCTCGACTGCGTTGATTGCCGCGCTGATCCAATCGCCTTTGGTCAGCCGGGTGGCCGACGTCACAGGCTTCTCCACTAACCGTTTTGGCACACCATACGGTAGCGTATGTTTATGAACCATACGACGCCGTATGGAGGATTTTGAGGACCCCCATGATTCGAAACGTCCACGAACGCACCCTCCGCGCAAATATCACCGACGTTGCCGCCCTGTTGCATCGTTTGTCTTCGGAGAACGATCGGCTTTGGCCAAAAGACCGCTGGCCAGCCATGAAACTGTCGACCGGTCTCGCAGAAGGCTCAACCGGCGGTCACGGATTCGTGCGCTACTCAGTCGCAAGCGTTGATCGAGACCGAGTTGTCTTCCGGTTCGATGAACGCATCGGCCTGCGAGGAACTCACTCCTTCGACCTTGAGGAGTCTCCTAATGGTGGTTGTGTGCTCCGACATGTCTTAGAAGGCGCAAGCCTTGGATCAATGCGGATCATGTGGCCGCTTGTTGTACGACCACTTCATGATGCGCTCGTCGAAGACGGCCTCGACAACGCGGCTCGTGAACTCGATGGTAAACAGGTCGAGAAGCGTGCGCTGACTCTGCGCGTGAGGCTTTTACGACGAGGGCTTTCTCTTCTCAATCAGCGGCCGGCTCCGACCCATCGCGCCCGGCGTGTGGCTGGAGATGTTGCCGCGTTTGGGTTGGCGGGAATCGGCGCTCTCCACGCGGTGTGGGGTGCTGGCATCACCACCTGGCCAGGAACCGATCTTCGGTCTCTTGCGGAGAAGGTGGTTGGCGGATCGGTCTTTCCTTCATCAGGCGCCTGTTACGTTGTCGCTGCTCTGCTCGGGACTGCTTCGGGGTTAATGGTGCTGCGAAGTCGAGTAACCGATCCGAAAACCTTTTTGCTCGCGCATCTTGGTACGAAGTCGGTAGGAGTAGTGATGGTTCTCCGCGGAGCAGTTGGGCTGTTGGTTTCGTCATCTGGCATCTTCAACGAAACCGCGCACTTTCGCCGGGCAAACCTGTTGCTCTACTCGCCACTCTGTCTTGCTCTCGGCGCTGCGACACTATGGTCCTCGCGCAGGCCTCCGACTGGGTGATTGGTCTTGTCGAACCCACGCAAGGTCCACCGGTATTTCAAATGTCATTGCACCAACGATGCCTCTCGGTGAACTCCGCCCTCGCGTGCGCGTGGCCTCCACGGCGCGGACGTCGCGTTCAGCGTGGACGTCCACTCACGCATGGTTGGTGAAGTCGACTCGCAGGAGTCGCCCTTCGGTAGCAGCTATGCCAGCAGGCTTGATGGTTTTCGATGCGCAGTTCAGGCTGAAGGATCGGATAACTGGGCGAGGTCGGCTACACGGTCAACTTCTGTGGGTTGCGTAGTCAGCTTCTGACGAGCGTAGAGTCGGTTCTTGCGTTGCTGTCGTCGCGACCACCGGCTGGGGTTCGGGGGCGGGCGGCTGCAGGGGCTGCTCGGTGCGCTCGATTTCTACGTGGGGCAGGATCCGGTCGAGCCACCTCGGGAGCCACCAGTTGCGGTCGCCGAGCAACTCCATCGTGGCCGGTACGACCACCATGCGCACAAGCGTGGCGTCAAGGAGCACGGCCAGGGCAAGGCCGAGGCCGAACAGTTTGATCTCCCTGTTTTCTTCGAGCATGAAGGAGGCGAACAGGACGACCATGATCGCTGCTGCTGCGGTAATCACTCGGGCGGTGGACGCCAGGCCGTCGGCGACGGAGGTGGTGGCGTTGCCGGTTCGGAGGTACTCCTCCCGGATGCGGGAGAGCATGAAGACCTCGTAGTCCATAGAGAGGCCGAACACGACGGCGAAGAGCATCATGGGGACGAAGGGGTTGATCGGTCCGCCTTCGATGCCAAGTAGCTCACTGGCCCATCCCCACTGGAACACGGCCACGACGATGCCGTACGCTGCGCCGATCGAGAGCACGTTCATGACGACGGCCTTGAGCGGAACCAGCAGCGACCGGAAGACCGTCATCAGCAGCAGGAACGAGAGGGCAAGCACGGCACCGAAGAAGATGGGCATCCGCTCGGCGAGGTAATCGGTGATGTCGATGTTGGTCGCGGCGCTGCCGGTGACCTGCACGTCGAGCCCGGTTCCCGCCACTGCGGCAGGGATAACGTTATTGCGCAATCGGCGGACCAGGTCACTGGTGCCCTCGTCTTGGGGTGCTGTCGTGGCGACGAGGCTCATCAAGTAAGCGGCCGGCTGCGCGGGTTCGTTGGCAGTAGGCGGGGTAACGGCAGCGACGCCGGCGGTCTGTTCGAGGGCGCGGTGCAGTCTCCCGACGACTTCGGGCGAGTCGCCTGCATCGGGCACGACGGTGATCAGGAACGGGCCGTTGAACCCGTCCCCGAAGCCCTGCGCCAGGAGGTCATAGGCCTGGCGGGTCGTCGTGTTTTTAGGGAAGTTTCCCTCGTCGGCCCAGCCGAGACGCATGCTCGTGACCGGGGCAGCCAGGACGAGGAGCAGGGCAGTCGCGCCGACCACCCAACGTAAGGGGTTGCGTTGAATAGTGCGGCTCCATCGGTTGGCGTAGGTCTCCCGCACTGACTTGGGCACCCTCCGTGGGACGGCACGGCGGAGCGGCGAGAAGGCGAGGCTCGCGAGGAGGGTGAACACGGCGAGCGCCGCGCCGACGGCGGCAAGTGGTGCGAACCCGACGCCCAGCCCAAACAGTGCTACTGCGATGAACCCAGCCGCGATGAGGCCACGCCAGCGAGTGAGCTCGACCCGCTCCCGGGCAAAGCCGAGCAGTGCCGGGAGGAGCGTCGTGGAGGTGAGCATCGTGGCCAGCACGGTGATCGACACGCCGATGCCCATTCCGCCGATCCAACCAATGCCAACGAGGAGGAGACCGAGCATCGAGATCATGACGGTGGTGCCAGCGAAGACCACGGCACGTCCGGCTGATTCCATAGCGGCCACGGTTGCGTCCCGTGGGGAATGACCCTCGTGGAGTCCTTCGCGGAAGCGCGAGACGATGAAGAGGGCGTAGTCGATCCCGACGCCGAGCCCGATCATCATCCCCAACATGGTGGTGGCGTCGGGGATGGTGAAGAGGTGGCTCAGCAGCAGCGTCATCGCGATGCCGGCTCCGACACCGCCGAGCGCAACGGCAATCGGGAGGCCCATCGCAAGGACCGACCCGAACGCAAGGATCAGGACCAACATGGCGAAGGCCAAGCCAATCAGCTCCGTCTGCGGAGGCTCCACGACGGCTAGGTACTGGCCGCCGGGCAGCACCTCGAGGCCCGTGATGACGGGGGCATGAGCACTGATCGCCTGACCAAGAAGGCCTGACTCGGTGTCGTCGACGTCGGCGGACAGGTTGACCTGCGCGTAGGCGACCTGGTTGGCGAGCGGTCCGCTGCGGGCGATCTGGCCCTTACCTCCATCGGAATACGGCGAGATGACCGTGCCACCCGGGTGCTGCGGAACGCCCCTGCTATCAGGAAAGCCAGCGTCGACCAGGCCGAACAGCGCTTCCATGGCAGCTCGCACTTCAGGTTTTTCGACCCCCTGGCGGGCCTTGAACACGACCGTCCCAGACTGCCCACCGGTGCCCAGCTCCGGGAAGTGCTCTTCAAGGACCGCAAAGCCTGCGGCACTACCGGAGCCGGGGACGGCGGAACTCGCACTGAAGTTCGAGCCCACGGTTCCAGCCGCGCCGAAGATCGTGAACAGCGCAACGAGCCAGAGGCCCACCGCCTTGATGCGGTGGTCGAAGCACCAACCGGCGAGCCGTCCGAGCACGGTCGACTTCCGTCCGATCGGTTCACCACCCAAGCTCGCGCCGGTGGGTCTCGGTGGGCTCTTCGTTGTCGATGCAGGCATGGTTACATGGTCGCTAAACCGGCAGCCGACGACATCGGGCAACTGGCCATTCACGACCTGACCGAATGAACGATGTACGGCCCGTTCTTTCGGCCGATCCGCCGGGCGCTGGCTCCCTTATGGATGTCGTGATGCGAGACGGGACGGGTGGTTGCGCCGAGCTTCAATCGCGGAGCGCAGCGAAGTGTGCGCGTCGTGCTTGTCGACCTAGCTATCGGCGTCGGTCTCATGAGAAGTACCATTCGAGGATGTCGACCCGAACTGATGGATGGAACACCGTGGAGGAGGGACCGTTCGGTGGTTGGTTGACCTGGGTCGGTGATCCGTTCGAGACACTGACCGGCCCGTACTATTACCGTACCGACGATGACGGAACCATCCGTGGCGCGTTCATCCCGGAAACCAAGCATTTGAACGGCGGTGGAATCGTGCACGGCGGGGCTCTCATGACGTTCGCCGATGCGATGCTCGGTGCGCTGGTCTACTTGGGGCTGAACAATCAATTCGCCGTGACAGTGACCTTCAACTCTGAATTCGTCGGCACTGGAGCTGCCGGGGCACCCGTGTATGGGACGGGCCGAATCGTGCGTGAAACGAAGTCGATGGTGTTCCTTCAAGCGCAGTTGGAGCAGAACAATCGACCGGTCCTGGCGTTCTCCTCCGCGATGAAGAAGATCACACCGAACTGACCCAGCATCAACCAACCATCGGAGAGCAAGCCAGAGAAAACGCGGTGATTTTCAGCCTCGCCTTGCGCGCGTTCTGCGAAGGCGACGAGAAACTAGGAACGCTCGCAATGAAACCAGCGAACGATCCCAGGTCCTTGCGGGGCGACCACGACCGGAAAACAGCTCCAACGACCGCACGATAACAACGCCCGCATCAGCGGCTTCACCAGCGAACTGCCCAATATTGAGCCCACCAACCGGCGCACTGAACGCTACGACGAACCGCAACGCCCAACAAGTATCCAATCAGGCCCATACGTGTGACTGACCGGAGCGTCGCGCGTCGGCAACAGCGCTTCTACGTTCAAGATCCGCGCCGACGACCTCACCCAAGTCGAGCTCACTGAGCGGCTTGAGAGAGCGCAGGCATCGGTCTCCGCAATGGAAACAGCGGACGATAACTTGCTCTCAACCGTGCGTTCCGTCGTAGAGAGGGTGGTGGAAGACTCGAACTCGTCGCGGTCTTCGACGACGAACGAATCGCCACCCGCTGATCGAACGAATACACGAAAATGCCTTCGCTAAGCCGCCCGGATAACGACGCTCGATATCCCGCTCCCGTCGACGATCTCAGCGCCCGGCATACCTACCCATATGCGCGCGTATAACTACCACTGCATCCCGCGGATTGCTAGTGGGTGCTCTGGCACAACGGACTGACGAAGTCTTCATCTGAGTCGGCGCAAGGGCGCAGGTTTAGTAGACGATGTCGAGTGCATACCGAAGCGCTCGGTCGAGTTGTGAGCGTTTGATTTCGTTGAGGAAACCCACGCGGAGTTCGTCGAGGTCTTCGAGGGGCACGGTGAGCACGTTGTCGCAGTTGATTACACAGGTTTCCGGAAGTCCTTCGTCGGTGCCTATTTCGACTTCTGACCTAATCCCGCGAATTATGCGCGTAATGGGTACGCAAGTCACGGCGTTGCGAACTGATATCGCGGCATCGCGGGTGAGAACACAGACGGGCCGCCGTCCGGCGGGAGCACCGAGATCCGCCCAGAAAATGTCGTTTCGAGCTACCACGTTGGCGCAGTTTTTGCAGCAAGCCGAGCAGCGGACCGGATGAGAGCTCCGTCGGGCGGTTTGCGTTTGTAGGCCGCGATGAGTTCGATGTCGTTGGCTCGTTCGGCATCAGCATCGATCACCGCTTGCGCTCCGCGGCGCAACAACTCCGAGCGGTTTGTGCCGAGCGCTTTGGCGATTCGGTCGAGATGTTCCACCAGCTCATCATCAAGTTGGACCAGGACTTCTCGTCTAGACATGACCATATGCTATCCAATATGGGGATCGATGAGCAACCCACCTGGCCAGGACCTCGGCCTGGTATGCGGCGGTTCGGGCGCGTAAACGTCGGATGGACTGGATGGAACATGACTGAGCGATCGTGAGTGGACTGCGCTCAATATGAAGAGTCCGCGTTCTTGATGATTACCGCATCACTTCTCGCTCCCGCTGCTATGCCCACATACGAGTTACCGCGATGTCTCGTATTCGACGGTGCCAATGCGGGGCTGTTTGCGGGTGAGGGTGGCTCGGGCTTTGGGGTCGGCGTTGAGGGTGTCGCGGAGGAATGCCGTGGTGTAGTGCGACACGATGTTGAGAGGTCGACGTGTGCCCCAGACGGTGTCGGTGCAGAACGGTTCGCGGTACGAGAAATTCTGGGTCCACGGGAGGTTGTCACACGGGTCGACGAAGAGCATGTGGCCTGCGTCGGTAAAGGTGATGAGCGTTTTGTTCTTGCTTGCCACGTGGTCGTAGGTGAGTTTCGAGCCCCAGGTGTACGGGGTGCCTTCGTCGATGGTTCCGCCCATGACCATGATGGGGACCTTGATCTCGGCGAGGCCTCGTTGATCGAAGGGGTAGGCGTCGCCGGCCATCGAAATCACGGCCTTGACACGCGGGTCTCCCAAGGATGGCCAGAGGCCCGTGGGGACTGAGGAGAGCCCGGCTCGGGTGGCCATGTCTGCCTCCTTGGGAATGACGGGACTGCAGAAGAAGTTGAGCGGATCATCTGCTTTCAGTGCCGCGCAACGGGTCTTGTAGGCGGCGAAGTCGAAACGCGCGCCGCCGGCAGCGAGCGCGGTGTAGCCGCCGTAGGAGTGCCCGACCACTGCGATGTTGTTCATGTCGATCATTCCGGCCAACGCGGCTCCGGGTTTGGTGAGTTGTTGTGCGTAATCGATGGTTCGGGTGATGTCGACGGGCCGGTCTACGAGCGCCTTCCAGAATCCGCCGAGTGACTCGTCGAAGGTCTCGTTGTGTTCGGGGCCGAGAACGATGTAGCCGTGTGATGCGTAGTGCTCCACCAGTGTGCTGAACACGATCGGGCTAATCGCGTAGCCGTGGGAGAACACCACTAGGGGGTACGGCGCAGCATTGCGTTGGGGTCTGGCGTTCACAAATGCTTTGCCTATGGCGGTGATTTCCTTACCGGGCAAAGTCTTTTCCTCGAATTTGTTGGGTGCTTTGTACGTGAGCGTAGGGTTTCTTTGGTCGGCGGATCGGAGCGCGGGGTACCACGCTCGAACTGTTAGAGGCTGCTTCTGCGCGCCAGTGGTCACGAATTGGCGATAGCCCGTGTGGTGCTTTCCGCTCGTTCCATAGGTGAGCGAAACTGCCGAGGCTTTCGTGGGTGCTGAGGTAGTGGATGGTTGCGCCGACGCGGACCCGGTGGTCAGCAGCCCGGCAGAAGCGAGGACTGCGAGGCCGCACAGAGTCGCGCCGAGTCGGTGGCGGTTGAGGTTGAGGTTGAGGTGATTCATGGGTGGCCCTTTCGAGGGTTCAGTTGGGGATGCAGGCAGGACGTCAAAGGCCGATCCGAGTGGGCTCTTCATTGTCGATGCAGGCATGGGGTTACATGGTCGCTAAACCGACCGTCGACGACATCGGGCCTCTGGCCATTCGTGACCGACCGAATGAACGATGTGCGGTTCGTTCTTTCGGCCGATCCGCCTGCGCCCGGCCCCCTTTATGCTGGACGTCGTGATACGGGATGCCGCTCGTGGGTTGTGGGCCGAGCCCCGATCACCGACCCCGCCCACTCGGGTGTGGCGGGACTGGGTGCTTGTAGCGGCGTTGCTGGTTTCGGTGGTTGTCGAGGGACTCGTGCGCAATGACCTCGTCTGGCGTGGGGTCTCGGTCGCCGTGTTCGTGGCGCTCGCGCCCTTGCTGCTCGTGCGACGGACACACCCGCTCGTGGCCATGACGATGGCGTTCGGCACGATCGCGATCGTCGACATCGTGGCGCTCGTGGAGGGTGTCTACTGGGAGGGCCCGGGCACCGCCGTGTTCGTAGTCCTGTTCCCCTACGCGCTCCTTCGCTGGGGTGCTGGGCGCGAGGTTGCGATCGGCATGGCGGTGGCGTTCATCCCGGTCGCGCTCAGCTGGTTCGACCCGATTCCCTTCGGCGACCGTGTCGCCGGCACCCTCGTTCTGCCGTTCATCGCAGCGATCGGCGTCGCGGTCCGCTACCAGGACAAGGCCCACCAGCGCGGGATGGAACAAGTCAAGCTGCTCGAGCGCGAGCAGTTGGCACGCGAGCTCCACGACACCGTCGCCCATCATGTCTCGGCGATCATCATCCGGGCCCAAGCCGGACGCGTCGTCGCCTCGTCTGATCCAGCCGCCGCGCTGGAGGCTCTCCGTGTGATCGAGGAGGAGGCGTCGCGGACACTGGCAGAGATGCGCGCCATGGTCGGCGCCCTCCGCCAGGGTGAGGAGCCCGAACTCGCCCCGCAGCGGGGCGTAGCGGATATTGAGCGTCTCACTACAAGCGCCGGGGACCGGCTCCACGTCGAGGTCGAACTCGTAGGGGACCTCGAAAAACTCCGGCCGTCGGTCGATGCCGCTATCTACCGACTGGCCCAGGAGGCGATCACGAATGCTGTCCGGCACGCACGTCATGCGACCTGTATCCGAGTCACGGTCCGCGGCGACGACGATTGCGTGCGGCTGATCGTCGGCGACGACGGCGACGCTGGTGCCGCAGGTCCACGTTCGTCATCAGGGTTCGGGCTGATCGGCATGGCCGAACGAGCGAAATTGCTCGGCGGCACCTTCGAAGCCGGACCAAACCACAACCGAGGATGGACGGTGCGCGCCGTGTTACCCAGAGGCCGGGGCGGCTCATGACTATCCGAGTAGTCATTGCCGACGATCAGGAAATGATCAGAACTGGGCTCAGCATGATCCTCAACGCCCATCCCGATATCGAGGTCGTCGGTGAGGCAGCCGACGGGCGCGAAGCAGTCGCGCTCGCGCGCCGGCTCCGACCAGACGTATGTCTGTTCGATATCCGCATGCCGAACATCGACGGCATCGAAGCCACTCGACAGGTCGCCGGCCCCGAGGTCGACGATCCGCTGGCGGTCGTGGTGATCACGACCTTCGATCTTGACGAGTACGTATACGGAGCGCTCAAGGCTGGCGCGCGTGGGTTCCTCCTCAAAGACGCCGGACCCGAACTGCTCGTGCAGGCAATCCAGGCCGCTGCCCGCGGCGACGCACTCATCGCCCCGAGTGTGACCGCAAGGCTTCTCGCCTCGTTCTCAAACACCCGTGCCGCAACGCCACGGGCCCAGCCCATCGACCCGCTCACCGTCCGCGAAGAAGAGGTCCTGGTCACCGTCGCCCGGGGCCGAACAAACGCCGAGATCGCCGACGAGCTCTACATCAGCCTGAGCACCGTCAAGACCCACCTCGCCAGCCTGATGAGCAAGCTCGGCGCACGGAACCGAGTCGAGATCGCTATGTGGGCCTACGAGACGGGCCGAATGGAAAGTTGACCATCCCCGGCACTGGTGCGGGTGGTAACCGCACCAGCGCTAACTGAAGCACCTCTCTTTGTACATTTGACCACGAAGAGTTCAAATGAACGGGCAAGGGCACTATGCGAGCAGACGAGAATCGAACGGGAAGTTGGTTAAACGTTCGGCGCCGGTTTCGGTGATGAGGAACTGATCTTCGAGCTTGACACCCTGTCGGGTTCGTTCGTCACCGATGTAGCTTTCACAGCAAACGACCATTCCTGGTTCCAACTCGCCAGGAAATAGATAGGGCTGGTTGGGAACGGCCATTGGCACGTAAGGATGTTCGCCACACAAACCCAGCCCGTGCAAAATGCAGTAGTAGCCATACGGTTGATGCTCTACCGGAACCGGCCAGGCTTTCCGAGCGACTTCTTCATAGCTACGCCCCGGCTCGAGCAGCGATCCGTTGTGTTGTAGTTGTTCATAAGCGCGCTCATAGAGTTGGCGTTGGATCGGGGTTGGATCAGCTTCGCCACACAGAAAGGTTCTGGACAGATCAACGGCGTAACCACCCAGACCAAGCGCATCGGTATCAATACAGAACAAGTCGCCATCGTCAACCATTCTGGTGCTTGCTTCTTGAAAGTATGGGAACGTTCTTTCGCCACTCTGAGCCAACCGAGTGGAGATGTATTCGCCGTCGCTAGCAATCAAATCGTGATGAAGAAGCGCCCAAAGTTCCACTTCCGAAACGCCTGCTTTCAGCGACCGTTCCATCGTTCCCAATCCGAGTTCAACCCGTCGCACCGCTTCACGCATCACCACCAACTCTGTTGGCTGCTTGATCCGGCGCGCTTCCAAAAAGGTTTCCGTAGCGTTCGTCAAAATCAAACCACCGGCGCGCAGCAAATCCGTGAATTCGAAATCCACTCGCTCAACTCCCAGGCGGGCAGCCGAACCGAGATGCGTGCGACACAATGCTTGAATCTCGTCGGCAAAGGAGGAAGCACTCATTGCATAACCCGGGCCGGAGTTCGGCGTGATTCCAGGCGCTAAGCGAACTTCATCGACCGTTGCCAAACCATCAGCCCCATGCCCGTCAAGCATTGGAGTAGCGAGGTGCTCAGACCCAGCAAACTCAAACAAAATCGAGGGGCCGTCGGCAAACAACAACAAGAACCGTGAGGGTCCCATCATCCCAAACACGGTCATGTTCCGGACCCCACACCCGTAGACAATGTTGATCGGATCAGCCGTGAGCACCGCCCCGATCCCGGCTGCACGCATCACCGATCGCAACCGGTCTTGTCGAACCCACGCAAGGTCAACCGGTATTTCAAATGTCATGGCACCAACGATGTCTGTTGGTGTACTCCGCGGGGTGCACGCAAACCGGCGACACCGGCGAAATTGGGAAACTTTGACATCGCCGCCCAGAGGTGATCACCGTAAGCGAACGGATCAAATGATTTTGCTCCAGCGATCGGCAGCGGCTCGATGATGGCATCGGCACGAGGTTCGTAAAAGAATGGAATTGAATGCCTGATGTTGCCATGGCTCACGACACGATGCGGAGTCGCGCGGATCCTTCCCTCAGTCCATCGTTCAAGTAACCCGCCAAAGTTCACGACGATATGACCGTCTACCGGAGGAACTTCGATCCATTCCCCGTTGCGGAGCTTTACCTCCAATCCAGCAACTCCATGCTGGCAAAGCAGGGTGACGAATCCCGAGTCCACATGTTCACCAAGTCGAGGGGTGCCAGGACTAATTGCTACTTCTTCCTCAGCCGAATCAACTGGCGGCAGTTCATATCGCATCAACCGCAACGTTGAGATCCCGTTGGAAAACGCGTCGTCAAAATAGTGCTCGCCCACCCCCAGGGTCCGAGCAATCGAGCGCATAATCGCAACACCGATCCGCTCCATCGCTAAGTAATACGCAGCAACAACCTCAT
>JAYSVF010000238.1:0-44385 GCA_043718695.1 Acidimicrobiia bacterium
GCGTGATCTACGTCAACGCGTGCAACTCGTTCCGCAAGACCCGTTTCTGTTCGACCTCACCATTGGCGAGAACATTGCGCTGGGTATGCCACAGCTGCTTGAAGCATCGCTCGTTGCAGCAATAGAGCGGCTGGGCCTCAGTGACTGGATAGCGCAACTTCCCGAAGGTTTGACAACGACGGTAGGGGAGCGGGGTAGTGCACTCTCTGCGGGTGAACGTCAGTTGGTGGCTTTGGTGCGAGCAGAGGTTATGGCGCCTGAGGTCTTGATACTTGATGAAGCCACCTCATCGGTTGATGCCGGAACCGAAGCGCGCTTAGCAGCCACGATCGATGAGCTGAGCCGCGGTCGAACCACAATTGTGATCGCCCATCGACTTTCCACCGCAGCCCGAGCCGATGCCGTAGCGGTGTTTGATGCCGGCCGTGTTGTGGAATACGGAACTCACGAATCGCTCATCGCCGCCAACGGTCACTATGCCCGCTTAGTAGCTGATTGGAACGAATCAGTCGCGTAGACCTGACTCCAGGGTGCGGCCGGGGTGTGGCCTTTGATTGGCTGCGTGTGTCGGTTTGGTGCATGTGTGAGGGATTGCTGACGCAGTATTTTCTCACGGTGACAGTATTTGGCTCAGAGAACTCGACTGGGCGGTTCCCGTCGATTCAGAGTGCCATGTCTGCCTCGGAGAATAGTGTCCACAATATTCTGCCCAGGGACAAGATGAAACTGGCTAGCCTCGATGGCTATGACGATCACGCCTGAAACGCAAGACTGGACCTGGACGATTGGCAAGGCCTGCCCCGATTGTGGATACGACGGTCCTTCGGTTGATGTCACGAAAACCGGTGATGCCATACGCGCACTTATCAATCCGTTCGGTGCTGCACTGGCCAAGCCAAATGCCTCCACCCGTCCCAATGATGAAACGTGGTCACCAGTGGAATACGCCTGCCACGTCCGCGACGTGTTTCGTTTGTACGAGTACCGCCTCGGTCTCATGCTGAACCAGGACAATCCCACCTACCCAAATTGGGATCAAGATGCCACGGCCATTGAAGAACGCTACGACCTTCAGGACCCGTCGACCGTAGCGACCGAACTGGCCGAAGCGGGACACTCACTGGCAGACGCCTTCGATCTGGTGACCGGCAATCAGTGGGAACGAACCGGCGTGCGCAGCGACAACAAGAACTTCACCGTCAACACCTTTGCCACCTACATGGTCCACGACCCCTTCCACCACCTCTGGGACATCACCCGCTAACCGTCGCTCGACCCCTGAGAAGGCGCCCGTCGTCGTTGGTGGAGCTCTCTGGAACGCACAACATCTGAACGTTCGAGCAAACGAACGAGGGTGGCCTAAACGTTTTGTCACGAGGGTACGGCGCCTCGCTGCACCACAAGGCAACCTCGGTCTTGTGTAGGCCCGCTCAATAGCATCACAATACAGAATAAGTACAGAGGCTTTTCAGTAGAGATTTAGACTTTTCAATCGATTTACAATTGAATGTCAATAGTTTTGTGTATTCTGAGACTAATGACGCTACTGGATGCTGATGAGATCGAGACAATTCTCCAACAACTCCGTCTGCACGGTGGCGATGATGGAGCCGTGGAAGCTAAACGTGCCCGTGATTCGTTGCCATCGTCCTTGTGGGAATCGATCAGCGCTTTTGCCAACGCGAGAGGTGGGTTGCTGCTGCTGGGAGTTGACGAAAAACTGGGGTTTCAAGTAACTGGTGTCCAAAACCCCGCACTATTCGAGTCGCAGATTGGCGAGTTGTGCGCCAACCAAATGGAGCCCCCAGTTCGGGCGACGATTTACTCTGTTGTCGTTCAGGAACTTCCCATCGTGGTGGCAGACGTTCCTGCGACGCCACGATTACAACGCCCATGCCACCTGCGATCAAAAGGAGCGTTCGCTGGCTCGCGGATACGGGTTGGCGACGGAGACCGCAAACTT
Organism: Acidimicrobiia bacterium; assembly: GCA_043718695.1. Classification (GTDB taxonomy): domain Bacteria; phylum Actinomycetota; class Acidimicrobiia; order Acidimicrobiales; family JANYDT01; genus JANMZO01. The sequence goes on from JAYSVF010000238.1 coordinate 1,964, forward strand.
TCCGAATACGAAGTTGCACTGCTACTTGGCGAGCGACAACAACCGGTGCATGATCGCCAAGTGGTCAAGGGATCAACGCTCAGCGACCTTGATGCTTCAGCGCTGTCAGAGTTCGTTAAGCGGCTCCGTAACAGTCGGGTTCAGCTTTTCGCTGACCGCACCGATGGTGAAGTGTTATGCCTTCTTAATGTTCTCGCCGCCGACGCTGATGGAAAGAATGTGCCAACCCTTGCCGGTTTGTTGGCCTTCGGACGATACCCGCAGCAGTTTTTCCCTCAACTCAACATCACGTTCGTTTCGTACCCCGGGCTTGAGCCAGGGTTCGGGGGGAGTTTTGGTGAAAGATTCCTGGACAACGTGGCAATTGACGGGAACATTCCAATGATGGTCAAAACGGCAATCGGGGTGCTCCAAAGAAACATGAAACGCCGCAGCACCATCCAGGGTGCGTTCCGTATCGATACACCGGAGTATCCGCTTGAATCGGTGCGAGAAGCAATCGTTAATGCCCTAGTCCATCGTGACTACGGATCATCATCGCTGGGCGCTCAAGTGCAAATTGAGATGTACCCAGATCGACTTGTTGTTCGGAACGCCGGAGGTCTCTATGGGTCGATCGATACCAAAGACCTTGGCGTGATCCCAGCTACCTCGGCAAGGAATCAGGCGCTGTTAAAGATCCTCGAAGATGCGGTGGCCGAACCGGGCCGAACCGTTTGCGAAAACCGTGGGAGCGGAATATCCACAATGCGCCGGGGGCTTCAGCTTGAACACCTACCGCCACCTATTTTCACCGACGCGATCTCTACATTCGCGGTTTCGATGGGAAATGAACGACAGGTCGAAATGAAGAGCTCCAACACCGTTCGGGACAATGTGCTTCTGGCGCTGTCTTCGACCCCAACGGATAGGAACGAACTGAGCAAACTCATCAAGGCTGACCCGCAAACGGTTTCCTCGGTGCTCGTTCAGCTACGGAAAGAAGGACTTGCCACGCTCATCGGAGCGCCCAGGTCGCGAGCGTCCAAATGGATAAAGGCAGAGCCGATCTAAGGCGTCGGCTACGAAAGGGTCGGCTTTGAAGGTGTCGGACGGAAATTCTGCAGGGCGCCGTAATGGCACTGACCAGCCTTGATGTTCATGACGATTACCACTGAAACGCAAGACTGGACCTGGATGATTGGCAAGGCCCGCCCCGATTGTGGGTACGACGGTCTTTCATTCGATGTACTCAAAACCGGGATAGCGTACGCGCACCCTTGCTGACATAACGCACCTGGCTGAGCATCAGACAAGAAGCTCTTCATCGTTGGCATTAGCGCTTGATCCATGCTGGGTTTGACGCATTTCTCGGTCGAATACTCTCCTCATGAGCAGCTGGATCAACTCCCGTTCTATAAAAGTGGTCCATGTAACTGACTGGTCATGTAAAGTGGTCACATGACGCAAACGATTGCTGCCTCGGAGTTCAAAGCCACCTGCCTGGCCGTGCTTGATGTTGTGGCCGAATCGGCTGAGGAGTTCGTCATTACCAAACATGGGCGACCGGTTGCTCGGCTGGTTCCGATCCTGCCTGTGGGGAAATCCTTTGTCGGATCGGTAACGTACGCCAGCGTCGATGATGTGATGTCTTCAACTGGCGAAGCGTGGGAGGCGGCAGGATGATTCTGCTCGACACCCATGCGTGGATCTGGTTGGCCTCGGAACCAGATCGTCTTGGACCCTTGGTAGGTGCTGCCTTGCGGTCGACGGATGAACGATCGCTCGGTGCTTCAGCAATCAGCGGCTGGGAAATTGCCACCAAAGTTGCTCAGGGGAAACTCGGCTTGGATCGGCCAATTGGTGACTGGGTAGGCGGGACGCTGCAACAGTTTCGGATTGTCAGTGAACCAGTTTCGATGCCGATCGCCGTGCGGGCCGGAGGTCTTGGTGTCGAAGGTTTTCATGGTGATCCGGCGGACAGAATAATCGTGGCTACTGCTTTGCTTCTGCGCTGCCCGCTCGCCACGCTCGACGACAAAATTCGAGATTGGGCGGCAACGAGAAGTGATCTCGCCATCGTCTGGTAGCAGCTGCTCCACGAGCTCATTACAAATCTCTCTATCGGAGTAAACGTGACTGACATTCCAATCCCCGACATTGCAGAAGATTTCGTCGAGCCCACCACCAACGCCGATCTCGAGCGCGTGAGCGAGCGATTTTCCGGTCTGGCCGACGACGAGCTGATGCGCCGGGCTTGGTCCTGACCAGCAGGCTGATTCACGATCCAAGCTTGATCCCGCCAACACCTAACCTGGGCGGCGTGGGCCCGTTTACTGAGCAAGAGCGTTACTCGTTTGACCTTCAAGGGTTTGTGGTTCGTCGTGGTGTTTTGGATGCCGACGAGTTGGCAACGATTCATCAGGCGATTGACGATTTGAAGATCCCAACGCCGGGAGCCGATATTGCTTCGCAGCGATTCAGCGGATTCCTAACGCACGAAGTGTTCCGTACGCTTATGGATCACGAAGCAGTGCTGCGGCCGGTTGTAGAACTCTGTGGACCTACGGTTCGGCTCGATCATTGCTACGGCATCATCATGTCACCAGGTACGAGTGGCCTTGGGCTGCATGGGGGAGCGGTGCCTTACGACCCAGCGCAGTCCTACAACGTTCACGATGGCCAAATGTTCAACGGGCTTGTTGCTGTGCATTGGGCGTTGGTCGATCATCCGAAGGGGGCTGGCGGATTCTGTTGTGTTCCTGGAAGCCACAAGGCCAACTTTGCGTTACCGGACCCGCACGATCCATCGTTGGTCCTCGATGTTGAACTTCGCGCGGGAGACGTGGTGTTCTTTACCGAAGCCCTCACCCACGGAACCATGCCCTGGTTAGGTCCTGCGCAACGTCGCTCGCTGTTTTTCAAATACGCGCCAGGTTTCCTTGCTTGGGGTCGCAACTACGAATCCGAACTCAACGATCACGGGCTACGCGCGCTGCTGACGGATCGCCAACGGCTCCTGGTTCAATTCCCACCGGTCTACCCCCACGAACCAGTCATTGCCCTAGAAATGCCTAAGCAGAATTACCCTCAACCGAAAACTTAGAGCGCCGGGCGGTCTAGCGGTCCAGACATCAAGGGGTAAAGCGTCGGTGCAGGTGTGATTCTCCTACGTGCTCTCCGTGCCGATAACTCACATGCCTAAAACAACTCATAAACCGATCCGGCGAAAAGCTCAACCTTGTTGACGTCGAACTCCATACCGAGAAACTCCTCGACGGTTACGTCTGAACGCACAACACCTCGACTTTGCACGGTGAAAGCCTACCTGGCGCTTCCTCATGGGCACTTGGGCAGGAAAGTCCCGCACGGTGTTGCGGCTGAGTCCGCCTAGCCTCTTAGCCGTGAGTTTGGCCCCCCTTCCCGCGTTGATGCGGGGCGATCGTGATTTGACTGACCTTCTGGGGTCCCGTAGTGCGCTGTTGGCGGTGGCTGAACCGGCCCGGGCGTACGTGATCTCGGCGTTGGCTACCATCACCAAACGCCGACCCATCGTGGTCATCACCGCCACCTCGAACGACGCGGAGCGCCTAGCCCATGACCTCCGGGCCTATTTGGGTGACCATCAGGTCGACATCTTTCCGGCTTGGGAAACGCTGCCGTTCGAACGCGTCAGCCCCAGCGTGGAAACCATGGGCCGACGCCTCCGCTCCATGTGGCACCTGCACTCCGGCGAAGACATGCCCGCGGTGCTGGTGGCCCCAATCAAGGCGGTATTGCAACGGCTCGGGCCTCACGTGGAGGAAACCGCGCCGGTCATCATCGAAGCTGGGCAACAGGTCGATGCCGAAGAACTGGTCAAACAACTCGTCGGCCTTGGGTACCGACGCGAATACCAAGTTGAACACCGTGGCGAAATCGCGGTGCGAGGCTCAATTGTCGACGTGTTTGGTGCAACTGCCGACATCCCCGTGCGTATTGATCTTTGGGGCGATGAAGTTGATCGCTTAAGCGAATTCAGTGTGCAGGATCAACGCTCCACCGAAGAACTGCAACGAGTTGAACTGTTCGGGTGCCGCGAACTACGCCCCACCGACGAAGTAAAAGCCCGCGCCGAAGCCCTGATGGCCACCGAGCCGTGGGGTCGTGATCAGTGGGAACGCCTCTCACAAGGCACCGTGTTTGATGGCATGGAATCGTGGCTTCCATGGCTCACCCAAGGCGAACACATCCTGGCCGATCTGTTCCCCGAAGACGCCCTGGTGTTGATGGTTGAACCACGCCGTATGCGCGACCGGGCCGCCGATCTGCTCGATGAAGAAGCTGCGCTAGCCGGAAGTTTGGCCCGAACGTGGGGCGCCGATCAAACCAGTTCCGTGTTGGCCGAGAGCGGCGCATTCCCGATGCTGCACCTGGCCTTCGACCGGTTGCTAGCTCACACCAAAGCTCCGGCCTGGACCCTCACCGCTGCCCCAGAAGGACCGGGAACCACCGTCGTCGCCTCCATGGGTTGGAACCCGGTCATGGGCGATTCCACCCTGCTGTTTCGCCAAATCAAGAACCTGCTCGATGAGGGTTATCGCATCATCCTTGCTGCCGACGGGGAAGGCTCGGCTGATCGTCTCCAAGCAGTCTTACGAGATGAAGGTATGCGCGCAGAGGTTGTACCCGCTGGCTATGAACCCGATATCGATCAACGCAGCAACGCCAGTGTGCAGATCGTTATCCAATCGTTAGAGCGCGGTTTCATTCTGCCCGCAGTAAAGCTCGCCGTGTTGGCCGAATCCGATATCACCGGCCGCCGCAGGGCGCACCGCAAAGCGAAACCCAAGAAGCGCAGAGAAGCGCAGGCGTTCTTTGACGATCTCAAAACCGGCGACCATGTGGTCCACTACGTGCACGGTGTCGGCAAGTTCGCCGGCATGGTGAAACGGGCCATCGGTGGCGTGGATCGCGATTATCTGCTGCTGGAATTCCGGGGCGACGACAAACTCTACGTGCCATCCGATCAGATCGACGCGGTGCGACCGTATAGCGGTGAGCCTCCGAGCTTGCATCGTTTGGGTGGCAAAGATTTCGCTGGAGCCAAGGCCAAAGTACGCGCCGCCGTGCAAGAGATCGCCCAAGAATTGGTGGTGCTCTACCAAAAGCGCATCACCGCACCGGGCCACGCGTTTGGGCAAGACACACCCTGGCAGCGCGAAATGGAAGAGCTCTTTCCGTATCAAGAAACTCCCGACCAGCTCAAAGCCATTGAGGATGTCAAGGCCGACATGGAAGCCCCATCGCCCATGGACCGCCTGGTTTGTGGCGATGTGGGTTATGGCAAAACCGAAGTGGCGATTCGCGCGATCTTCAAGGCCGTGCAAGATGGCAAACAGGCAGCAATCCTTGCCCCAACCACACTCCTAGCCCAGCAGCACTACCAAAACTTCACCGAACGTTTTGCGAACTACCCCGTACGCGTAGAAGTTCTCAGCCGCTTTCTCACCGCCAAGCAAGCCAAGAAAGTGATCGAAGGCGTCAAGACCGGCGAAGTTGATGTGATCATCGGTACACATAGGTTGTTGTCGAATGATATTCATTTCCCGCGGCTCGGTCTGCTGGTAGTCGATGAGGAGCAACGCTTCGGGGTAACCCACAAAGAGGCCATCAAACAGTTGGCCAACAACGTGGATGTGCTCACCCTCACCGCAACGCCCATCCCGCGAACGCTAGAAATGGCGCTTACCGGTATCCGTGACCTCACGTTGTTGAACACCGCACCGGCGGAACGTCAACCGATTCTCACTTTCGTGGGGGAGTACGACGATCGTGCCGTGGGCGAAGCAATCCGGAGAGAGCTCCTTCGTGAAGGCCAGGTGTTCTATGTGCACAACCGGGTGGCCGACATTGAATGGAAAGCCAAACAAATCCAGGACTTAGTACCTGAAGCTCGCGTAGCTGTAGCCCACGGACAGATGGACGAAGGTTCGCTCGAATCCATCGTGTATGACTTTTGGGAAGGCAAATACGACGTACTCGTTTGCACCACCATCATCGAAACCGGCATCGACATGCCCACCGTAAACACCCTCGTGGTAGACCGTGCCGACCGTCTTGGTCTCGGACAACTCCACCAGCTACGTGGCCGAGTCGGACGCAGCGGCCAACGAGCCTATGCGTACTTATTTTATCCACCCGATGTGAAACTCTCCGATGAGGCCTACGAACGCCTAAAGACCATCGGTGAACATACCGAGTTAGGATCGGGTTTCAAGATTGCCATGCGCGACTTAGAAATTCGTGGTGCTGGCAACATCTTGGGTGGCGACCAATCCGGACATATTGCCGCCGTTGGCTATGACCTCTACAGCCAAATGGTGATAGAAGCCGTCGGCGAATTGAAGGGTGAAGAGAAGCCCAAGGAACCCGCAGAAATCAAGATTGATCTCGCCATCGATGCCAATATTCCCCACGACTTCATTGGCAAAGAACCCTTGCGTCTTGATGCGTACCGTCGCTTAGCCGTCGTAACGAGCCACGCCGACGTTGACGATATTGCCAACGAGTGGATCGACCGTTACGGACCCATCCCCGATCGTGCCAAGGCACTCCTCGACGTGGCCCATCTCCGAGCGGAATGTCACCGGATCGGCTTGCGAGAAGTAACTGCCACCAAAGCCGCAGGCATGGGCGCCTCGCTGATGACGGGCGCCATTGCCCTCAAGATGAGCCCGGTCGATCTCAAAACCTCGCAAGAAGTTCGCCTGCAGCGCCTGTCGCGAACGGCCATCTACAAGGCCAAAGAACAGGTACTCATCTACCCAATGAAAGCCGGTTCCAACATCATCGAAACCCTGCTGGCCTTCCTGGGTGAACTGTACCCAAGGGCCTGAGGAACCTTAGGCACACCTGGGGCCCGGCCTCCCGGTAGGATCTGACCTCGTGAAATCGTTTGTGTCGCCTGTTTCCTCTGCCCGCCAATCCGCCAAAGGGTCCAAACGGGCTGTCCGCCGCCTAACTGGCTTTGCGCTTGCTTCCCTGATTGGGGCATCGTGCGCTGGTGCTGGTGGGCTGAACGGCAAGGTTCTTACCATCGATGGTGAGGGGATTTCTAAAGCGCAGCTTGAGGATCACCTGAAGGGTGCGGCGCTAACCGCCCGGCCAGGATCACCCACAAAAACCGAAACAGGAGCCTGGGCAGGGGCATTCGTAGCGGAGAATCTCAACAGTTTGATGTTCGCAAACGCTATTCACGCTGAACATCAGGCACAAAAACTCTCGCCGGTAAAACGCGATCCAAAAATTCTGGCTGAATTCACGAAAGCCATAGGCGGAGAGCAAATCGCGAAACAGCTCTCAAAGTTCTTCATCGACACCCAAATCAACACCCAAGCTGAAGTCGAAGCGCTGTACGCCGCCGCGGCCAAAAAGAACGGCACGCCACAAGAGTTTTTTGCCCAACACGGTGAGTTTTTTGCCGAAACCTGTATCAAACACATTCTGGTCTCAGCGCCCGATGTGGCAAAGCGCATTCGTGCCGAACTCGACAATGGTGGTGATTTCGCGGCCATCGCCAAGAAGGAATCAACCGATACGGGTTCCGGTGCCGAAGGTGGCGTACTGCCGTGTGGTGGGGTGCAGCAGTTCGTTCCTGAATTCGCCGCCGCCGCAACGAAACTAAAAATCGGTGAGATCTCTCAGCCCGTGCGCACGCAATTCGGTTTTCACATTTTGTCGGTAGTCAGCCGTAAGGCACCAAAGTTCGCCGATGTTGAGCAATCCCTGCCCGAGGCCATGACCGGTTTCTCGCAAACCACGGTCAAAGACGCCGTGTTCAAACGGTTGAATAACGCCAAGATCAATGTCGATTCCTCCTTTGCCGGCATCGATCGCACCGGAGAAGTACCCCAAATGTTTGCTCCAAGCGCCAAAATTCTTCGAGGCCCCGCCATCACCGACCTCCCCGTTGGCTGATTAACCTGAGCTGAAACGCACAATCGAAATGATTGAACCGATCAAACGGTTAAAACTGATCGCACAAGCGTGACGCCTCGAGATTTGCCGGTTGTTACGGTGCCTGAAATCGTTGTAGTGGGTCTGGGGCCCGCTGATGAGGCAATGCTCACGCTTGGCACGATACGGGCCATTGAGGCGCACGCACATCGGTACCTCCGAACCGGCCGTCACCCTGGTGCCACTGCGGTTCCTGCAGCGCAAACGCTTGATCATTTCTACGAAACGCATGACACGTTCGAAGAGGTGTACACAGCGATTGTGGCTCACCTGTTCGCCGAAGCACAGATTCATCAGCGGATTCTTTACGCCGTGCCTGGCTCTCCAGCCGTGGCCGAACATACCGTGGAAATGCTGTTGGCCCAGAGTCCCGAACGGGGTGTTACCGTCACCGTTATCGCGGCACTGTCGTTCGTTGACCTCACGTGGATTCGGTTGCAACGTGACCCGCTCTCGGAGCGCGTCACCATCATCGATGGCCACCGGTTTGTTGACGATATTGCTGGTCGCCCCGGACCGTACCTGGTTTCGCAATGCCACAGCCAAGCCGTGCTCAGCGAAATCAAACTGGCGTTGAGTGAAGCCGTTCTCGATCCCGCAACGCTTCCCCAAATCACCGTACTGCAGCGCCTTGGTCTGCCCGATGAACTGATCACCACCGTCGCCTGGCACGAACTTGATCAGCGCATCATCGCGGATCATCTCACGTCGCTCTACATCCCCGAACTTCCCGATGCGTTGGGAACTGCTGCGGCCAAAATGCATACGCTGATGCGAACGCTTCGAGAAAACTGCCCGTGGGATGCTGAGCAAACCCCAACATCGCTTACCCCCTATGTTTTGGAGGAAGCAGCGGAACTGGTCGAGGCGATCGAAGCGCTAGGGGACGTTGACCTCACCGAAAATGATGCGATTGCCCACTATGCCGATGAGTTGGGCGATGTGGCCTTCCAAGCCTTTTTCCACGCGTGCCTAGCCGAAGAAGAAGGCTGGTTCACTCTGGCTGATGTGCTCGATCGATTGTATGACCGCTTAGTATTCCGCCACCCCCACGTATTCCCCCGAGACGATTTTGATGCTTCGATGATCATCACCGCCGATGACATCTCCGCTAACTGGTCCCGCATCAAAGCTGGCGAAGTAAAGCGCCCTCTGCGGGAACGTCGCTGAGTGTTGCCTGTCGTTCTGGGTCGCAGCGGGCTTTGCGTTGTCAACCTGCGTTAGTAGCCAAACTCCCGGTCCACGAGATGCACGAGTGCTTCACCGTTTACCAGGCGCCTGACATTTTCTACGATGACGGGTACGCAGGTTCGCGGGTCGCTGTCAGCAGCGATGTGAGGCGTCACCGAGATATGTTTGTGCGTCCAAAATGGATGCTCTGGTGGAAGCGGTTCAGTGTTGAAGACATCAAGGTACGCGTGGCGAAGTTGTCCTGATTGCAACGCCGCCAAAAGATCATCATCAACCACATGAGCACCTCGTGCCACGTTGATAAGCACACTTCCTTTTGGGAGGCGATTGAAAGCGGATCGGCCTAGCAGGCCGATTGTGGAATCAGTTAGCGGTAGCAGGTTCACGAGTATTTCCGATTGAGCCAGAATCCAATCCAACTCAGTTGACACCTCGACCCTGGCAATAGGTTCGCCTCTTCGGCTCCACCCGACAACGCGGAAACCCAAGGAGCACAAAGTTTGAGCGCACCGCGATCCCAACTCCCCCAACCCAAGCACACCCACGGTTCTCTCCGCTGCTAGGGGTTGACGATGCGTTTTCCACAGACTTTCGCCCTGATATCGGGAGTAAACATCTAACTGTCGGTGGGCCGCGAGAACGTGGGCCAAAACGGTTTCGGTCATCGACGTTGGCATACCGGGATCGACCATCCGAGCAAGGGGAATTCCATCCGGGACGCAAGGATTGTTGATCAAGCGGTCCACGCCCATCCACAACGACTGCATCAATTGGAGCTTTGTGTACCTTCTCAAATCGGTTTCACCCATCCATCCGACCAGCGCGACATCAACGTCGGCGGGATCGTGGGAGTCACGACTGTCAATAACGCGGTGGTTGGGGAGCGCCGCAGCGATGGGTTCAACCCACCGAGTTCGCTTCAGGTTCGGATTAACTACCACGATGGTCAACGCCTTGGGTGTGCTACTCATTCTGCCAACATCTCCTACAACAACTCGGCTTTGAAACCCTTGCTTCGTAACTGGGCGAGTGCTTCTGCGCGATGCTCGGGGTTGCGTGTCTCAACCGTGAGCAACACTTCTACCTCATTGATGCCAATAATGACCCCGGTGCGATGGTGCTCAACATCCAAAATGTTGAGGCCTAAGGCGGCAACTTCGGCAGTAAGAGTTGCCAACGATCCTGGGCGGTCCGGAAAGATAACTCGTAAGCGTAAATATCTTCCGGAGGCGCTCAGGCCATGGTTCACGATCGTGGTGAGCAGTAGCGGGTCAACGTTCCCACCGGAAAGCACGGCAACAACCGGCCCAACTCCCGAGATCTTGCCTGCCATCACCGCAGCCAACCCAACCGCTCCAGAGGGCTCAACAACGGCCTTCGCCCGCTCCAGAAGAAGAAGTACCGCCTGGCTGATCTCCTCCTCGCTCACGGTGATGACATCGTCGACCAAATCCTTCACCAATGCCAAGGTGAGCTTGCCAGGCGCACGCAGTGCAATACCGTCGGCCATCGTCGAAACACTGGTCAGGGTGGTAAGCACACCGAGATCTAAGCTGCGACGCATTGACGCAGCCCCCTCAGCTTCAACGCCGATAATGCGAATATCGGGGCGAAGCGCTCGTAACGCAAGCGCAGTTCCGGCAATCAACCCGCCGCCGCCAACAGGAATCAATACCGTTGGTGGTGGCGAGGGGAGCGTACTCAATCCCGAAGCGCCGTGATTCCAATCGAGGTGATCCAACTCGTCGACGAGTTCCAATCCAACCGTGCCCTGTCCAGCGATGATGAACGGATCATCGAACGGTGGAACAAAGACCGCCTCCTGCTCCTCACTGAAGGACCGGGCCTTTGTCAAGCAGTCGTCGAGCGTCAACCCACCAAAGACCACCGTCGCGCCGTAGCCTTCGGTCGCCTTAATTTTAGGAAGCGACGCCGAATCGGGCATAAAGATTGTCGAGGCGCGCCCGGTTAGCGAAGAAGCAAGTGCCACACCTTGAGCATGGTTGCCGGCAGATGCAGCGACGACAGGTACGCCAGGTTTCAATCGCGAAATGTGGTTGTACGCGCCACGGATTTTGAATGAACCAGCCCGTTGTAAATGCTCCGGCTTCAAAATCACGGGACGACCAAGGGCCCGTGAAAGCGCGTCGGCAAAACGGGCCGGGGTGGGGCGAATGACTCCAAGTAGTTTGCGCCGAGCATCTTCAATATCGGCCAGCGTGACCTGAGGCTGCATTGCATCGCCGCGGGAGGTTTCCTTTTGCGGAGATTGAGCAGCCGCGGTTCTAGCCATATCGCCAGCCTACGCTTGCACCACTCTCAAGCACTTGAATTCAGGCAATTCTCGCTTCCGACATGACGAGAATTACACCTCGGTGGTTAACCGCGAAGTTATGCGAACATACGTGCGACGCCGGTTGTGGTGTTTCGTCCGCTAACTTCTAGATCTTCTGCAGCGTGGAATGAATCTGTTCCCACTACTTCCTCGAGGGTGTCATGAGCAATATTGAAGCGGTAATCGGTCGCGAGGTTTTAGATTCCCGCGGGAACCCCACCGTTGAAGTGGAAATCCTGCTTGAAAGCGGTGCTCGGGGCCGAGCCATCGTGCCTTCTGGCGCCTCAACCGGCGAACACGAAGCCGTTGAGCTACGCGATGGCGGCAAGCGCTTTATGGGCAAAGGCGTGTCAAAAGCCGTCGCCAACGTAAACACTGAAATTCGTGATTTGCTCACCGGCCACGAAGCCCTCGATCAGCGCACGATCGATTTCGCCATGATCGATCTCGACGGCACCCCGAACAAAGCCCGTCTCGGCGCCAATGCGATGCTTGGCGCCTCAATGGCCGTTGCTCGTGCGTCGGCAGTGGAGCTTGACCTTCCGCTGTACCGCTACATCGGAGGACCTAACGCCCACGTGTTGCCGGTCCCAATGATGAACGTACTCAACGGTGGCGTCCACGCCGACAACACCATCGACATGCAGGAATTCATGGTCATGCCTGTGGGTGCAGCCTCGTTCTCCGAAGCCCTGCAGTGGGGTGTAGAGACCTATCACACGCTGAAGAAACTGCTTCATGATCGGGGCCTTTCCACTGCAGTGGGAGACGAGGGTGGCTTTGCCCCTAACTTGGCCCTCAACGAAGACGCCGTGAAGCTTCTCGTGGAAGCTATCCAACTAGCTGGCTACACCCCAGGTGAGCAACTAGCTATTGCGCTCGATCCGGCCATGAGCGAGTGCTACAAGGGCGGTCAGTACGTATTGGCTGGCGAAGGACGATCCCTCTCCAGCGAAGAAATGGTTGCCTACTGGGTTGAACTAGCCGGTAAGTACCCAATTGTGTCCATCGAAGACGGCATGGCCGAGAACGACTGGGACGGGTGGGCCTCACTCACCCGCGCCCTTGGCGGCAAAGTGCAGCTTGTTGGTGACGATCTTTTCGTGACCAACTCCGAACGCCTACAAATGGGTCTTGATCGCAAGACCGCGAACTCCATTCTGGTCAAGGTCAACCAAATCGGTACCCTCACCGAAACCCTTGATGCTGTTGGCCTTGCCTCACGCAACGGTTACACCGCTGTTATGTCGCACCGCTCCGGCGAAACCGAAGACTCAACCATTGCTGACTTGGCCGTCGCTACCAACTGCGGCCAAATCAAAACCGGTGCCCCGGCACGTTCTGATCGGGTTGCGAAATACAACCAGCTCCTGCGCATCGAAGCCGAACTCGGCGATTCGGCGGCGTACTGGGGCCGATCTGGGCTCACCCCACGAGCCGCAATGACTGTCTAGATCTAGCAATGACGATCTAGACCTAGCAACGACTGTCTAGATCTAGCGAATGACCGTCTAGAACTAGCAATGACTGTCTAGATCTAATAATGACGATCTAGACCGAGCAATGACTGTCTAGATCTAACAATGACCGTGTAGATCTGGCAATGACCGTGTAGATCTTGCAATGACTCTCTAGATCCGTCGTTCTGCTGTTTCATTTCACCCTCAAGAGAAACGCCACTTCCCCATGGCTACCATCGAAATCCTTCCCCTGTTTCAGCCTCCGAAAAGCCAACCGCTGCCTCCGCGCCAGGTGGGCAATCCGGGTCGTCCTAGAACCCCCGGTCAATCGGGGAATCCCAGTAGACCCTTTAACCCATCGGGTGCTCGGCCTGCGCAGAGTTCAGACGCGTCTGCACTTCGGGCTCGGGTTGCTCAAGGTCGGGGCATGGGAGGGCACAACGCGGCGAGCACGCGGGGCACGCAGGGCACGCACAGAACGCAGGTGTCGTCGCGTACTGCTGGCCCCACGACAGCGGCAATGGGAGATCGGCCCGCACGCAGATTCCTGATTCGTGCAGGTATTGCTTTGGTGCTTGTTGCCCTTGGTGTTTTCGCCTTAGCGTTTTTGGGAGTTCTTCCAGCGCGAACCTACTTTGGTCAACAAGATGAATTGGTGCAGAAGAAGGCAAGGCTCATCATGCTTGGCGAGCGTAACGGCGTGCTGGAGAACCGTGTCGCTGCGCTCCAGAGCGATCAAGTGGTAGCGCGCATAGCCCGGGACCAATTCGGTATGGTTGCGCCCGGCGACACCCTTACCGTGCTGCCTGGTTTGCGTGATGCCTCGCTGTCACTTAACGGCGATGGCAGCAATGTGGTTACTGCAGTTCCCCCCGCTGATGTTGTCGCCGACCCGGCGCTGCTGTCTTCGTTGCTGAATTGGATCAGAGGAATCGTTAGCTAACTGAGCGAAGCTTCGCTTCGGGTCTCAATGCGGATTCCACCTCAAGTTCCTTCTCTTTCTGTGTAAGAGCACCAACGGTCGGGTCTTGTTGGCGGACAGCGACCCAACGAACCCTCGTCAACCGGGAGTTTTGTCTCCGTTATTGCTGAGGCTGTCGAAAGATATTCGGCAAAACCGGTGACGAATGGCACGCATTTGCGGTTTTGGTGCTAGAACGCTTGAGGGCATTTGTGCAAGTCGTTGGAACCTCGTTTTTTGGTGTTCGCGTACTTGATCGAATTGCTTTTCTTGTTGACGCAACACTTGGAATTCACGCCTTTTCGGGGGGACAGATGACAAACGTAACCATGACCATCAATGGTCAAAGCCAAAGCCACGAAGTAGAGGATCGCACTCTGCTTGTGCATTACATCCGAGAGAACGCTGATCTCACCGGCACCAACATTGGCTGTGACACCTCGTCGTGCGGCGCGTGCACGGTGCATCTCAACGGTGAGGCCGTAAAGTCGTGCACCGTTTTGGCTGCCCAAGCTGCCGGAGATGCGATCACCACGATCGAAGGCCTCGCCAAGGGCGACCAGATGCACCCAATGCAAGAGTCGTTCCGTGAGCACCATGGTTTGCAATGCGGTTACTGCACCCCTGGCATGGTCATGGCCGCAATCAGCCTGCTCGATGAGATTCCAAACCCAACCGAGCAAGATGTTCGCCTTGGCCTTGAGGGAAATCTCTGCCGCTGCACGGGATATCACAACATTGTGAAAGCCGTTCTCGCCGTCGCCAACAAGTAAGCCTTCCTTGGCCAACTCTTGAGGTTCGCTCTTGTGAGCTGGTCCACTCTGGCGGTTGTCACCTTGGCCCGGCCGTCACAAAACAGAATTTGATGTTCCGACGTGGTCTCTACCGTGACCGAGCGTCGTCTGCTCGAAACCCACTTTACCGAAGTTTTTTCATCATTCCGAGGGGGAATGTGCAATGACCGATCTTCTCGATTCACCCACTGATGTTCTTTCGGCCGATGCCCCATTCCATGGGCTCGTTGGTCAACCGCTCCGCCGTAAAGAAGACCCGAAACTTCTCACCGGTGAAGGTAAGTACACCGATGATATTGTCATTCCCGGCGCGCTGTGGATGTCGGTTGTGCGTAGCCCGTTTGCGCACGCCACTATTAAGTCAATCGACGTCACCCAAGCCGTAGCCATGCCCGGCGTGGTTGCGGTGTATACCGGCGAAGATCTTCGTGCTGAGTGGGGCGCATTGCCTTGCGCCTGGCCCGTAACCGCCGACATGAAAAACCCTGAGCACCTGGCACTCGCAGTTGGCAAGGTCGCGTACGTGGGCGACGGAGTAGCAGCGGTTATCGCTACCTCCAAGGCCGCGGCAGAAGATGCCATGGCTGGAGTCGTAGTGGAATACGGCGAACTCCCTGCAGTAATCAGCCTGACCGAAGCGCTCAACAACAAAACGGTTATTCACGAAGGCCTAGGCACCAACGTTTCTTACGTTTGGGATCTCAAGCCCAACGAAGATGCAGTCAACGCCGCGTTCGCTTCCGCAGCGCACACGATCAAAGAGAACTACATCCAGCAGCGGCTCATTCCTGCAGCGATGGAACCCCGAGCGGTTTGTGTCGTCCCACAGCCCTTTGGTGGCGAGTACATCGTGTACACCTCCACGCAGATTCCTCACATCCTTAAGGTCATGCTTGGCCTTACCGTTGGAGTCCCCGAGCAGAAGCTCCGTGTGATCGCCCCGGCGGTTGGCGGCGGATTCGGTTCCAAGCTCAACGTGTATGCCGAAGAAGTGCTGTGCCTCGCGCTAGCCCGCAAACTTCGTAAGCCCGTCCGCTGGACCGAGACTCGCTCCGAAGGCTCGATGGCCACCATCCACGGACGCGGCCAGGAACAGCAGATCGAACTCGCCGCTGATGCCAATGGCAAAGTAACGGCGTGTCGTGTCAACCTGCTCGCTGATATGGGTGCATACCTTCAGTTGGTAACCCCCGGCGTGCCACTGCTCGGCTCGTTCCTCTACACCGGCGTGTATGACATTGGCGCATTCAGTTTCTCGTGCACCGCCGTGTTCACTACGAAGACGCCAACCGATGCCTACCGTGGTGCTGGTCGTCCGGAAGCGACCTACGCCATCGAACGGGCGATGGATACCCTGGCTTACAAGATTGGTATGGATCCCGCTGAGCTTCGCCGCTTGAACTTCATCCCCAAATCGGCCTTTCCGTACCCGTCGGCGGGCGGTTTGGTGTTTGATTCCGGTGATTACGAACCAGCACTCGACAAGGCTCTGGGTCATGCCGATTACAAGGCGCTGCGTGCCGAGCAAGCGCTCCGTCAAGCAACCGGTTCCACCAAACACCTGGGTATTGGCATCTCCAGTTACTTCGAAATGTGCGGACTTGCACCATCACGGGCGCTCGCCGGGCTCAATTATTCTGCCGGTGGCTGGGAAGCGGCAACGGTTCGGATCTTGCCTACGTGCAAGGTCCAAGTGATCTCCGGTGCAACGCCACACGGCCAAGGTCACGAGACTTCGTGGAGCCAGATTGTGGCCGACAAACTCGGTATCTCACCCGACGATATTGAAGTGTTGCACTCCGACACGCAGATATCACCACTTGGTCTGGACACATACGGTTCGCGTTCACTGGCCGTTGGTGGAACCGCAATTTGGTTGGCTACCGAGAAGATTATTTTGAAGGCCAAGTCGATAGCTGCGCACCAGTTGGAAGCCGCCGAAGAAGACATCGATTTCGCAGCAGGAGTCTTCAGCGTAAAAGGCTCACCTGATCGTGCGCTGCCGATCGCTGCGATTGCCTTCGGTGCCTTTACCGCGCACAACCTGCCTGATGGCATGGAGCCCAACCTTGAGGCTCATTCCAGCTATGACCCACCGAACTTCGTGTTCCCCTTTGGCACACACATCGCCATTGTTGAAGTGGACTCTGAAACCGGCAAAGTTGATCTCATCAAATACGTGGCCGTCGATGATTGTGGCAACCAAATCAATCCGCTCATCGTGCAAGGCCAAGTGCATGGTGGCGTGATCCAAGGTGTCGCCCAAGCCCTTTATGAAGAGGCCGTCTACGACGATCACGGAAACCTGCTCACCACCACGCTGGCCGATTACCTCGTGCCTTCCGCGGCCGATGTGCCGAGCCTCGTGCTTGACCACACCGTGACCCCGTCGCCTACGAACCCCATGGGCGTCAAGGGTGTTGGCGAGGCCGGAACCATTGGCTCTGCCCCTGCCGTTATGAACGCCATTGTCGATGCCCTGCACAAGCCATTTGGTGTCACCGACGTTCTTATGCCAGCCTCACCCATGACGGTGTGGAAGGCCATTGCCGCCGCTCAAGCTTCACGTTCTACCTCTTCAACCAGCAACGCCGCCTAGGAGACTCCCATGATTCCCGCCGCTTTTGATTACATCCGAGTCGACTCCGCTGATGCAGCTGTCGCCCAATTGGTAGAACACGGCGACGACGCCAAAATTCTCGCCGGTGGGCACTCGCTGATTCCGCTGCTCAAACTTCGCCTAGCTTCACCAGCCAAACTGATCGACGTTGGACGGGTGAAGGACCTTTCGTATATCCGCGATGCGGGCGACCACATCGCCATTGGCGCTATGACTCGGCACCGTGATGTGGAGATCTCCGAGATTCTGGCTACGCATAACCCGCTCCTCGCTAACGCTGCCTCACATGTTGGTGATCCCCAGGTTCGTCACCGTGGCACCATCGGCGGCTCGATTGCCCACGCCGATCCCGCATCGGATCTTCCCGCCGTTGCGCTCGCTCTGGGTGCCACGTTGGTTGCTCGTGGCCCGAAGGGTGATCGCACGATTGCCGCATCGGATTTCTTCCACGGCTTCCTCACCACTGCTTTGGCTGAGGATGAGTTGCTGACTGAGATTCGTGTTCCCAAGATCACCGGCGCTGGCTGGTCGTTCCAAAAGTTCAACCGCCGTGCGCAGGATTGGGCCATCGTTGGTGTCGCTGCTTGGAAGGGCAACGGCACCTCCGGTATCGGTCTTGTGAACATGGGCTCCACGCCAGTTCGTGCCTCCGCAGCCGAAGCCGCTCTCAACGGTGGAGCTTCCGCTGCCGACGCTGCCGCTCACGCCGCCGATGGGCTCGAGCCACCAGCTGACTTGAATGCTTCGGTGGAGTTCCGTCAGCATCTTTCACGGGTTCTGGTCCGCCGAGCCCTTGAGGCCTGCGGCGCCTAAGAAATTTCACTGGCCCTCTTGATCGAGTGGCGTCTAAAATCATCCAAACAGATCGACGGTGCGCGGAGGAACACTCCGGGTACACACACCGCCTGAGATTCGGGGCCCCAACGTTTATCGAGGGGCCCCGTTTCGCATTTTTGACGGGCCCCATCTCCGCTGCGCTTCGAGTCCCGTCAATGGGCCCTAGTCCGACCGGCAAGCCGGATCGGGGTCCCGGTTCGCATTTTGACGGGCCCCATCTCCGCTGTGTTTCGAGTCCCGTCAATGGGCCCTAGTCCGACCGGCAAGCCGGATCGGGGTCCTGAACCGCGTCCGGGTGCAAGTCTTGGAACTCGTGGGATTGGGTGCTTGTTAAGCACCTAATCCCACAGGTTTGAACCGCTTTGCTGATGCCTTACAGCAAACCCAGGGTGGGGTAGAGGGGGTGGGCGCCGAGCAGATCGGCGGAGCGTTTGCGGGTGGCGTCGATCATTGCGGAGTCGAGGTTGAACTTGGCCAGGCTTGTACCGCCCGTTGAAGTGGGTGCGGCTTCGGTGGCGGTCAGCACTCCAGCAATGATGTCGGCTACTTCGTCCATTTCGGCAGTTCCCATACCTACGGTGGTGAGCGCTGGGGTGCCGAGTCGGATACCGCTGGTATACCAAGCGCCGTTGGGATCGTTAGGAATCGAGTTGCGGTTGACGATCACGCCACTTGATTCCAGTGCCGTTTCTGCTTGACGACCAGTAAGGCCAAAGCTGCGGACATCAACCAGCACCAAATGGTTGTCGGTTCCACCGGTCACAATGCGAGCGCCGCGCTTGGCCAGGCCCTCGGCGAGTGCAGCGGCGTTGTCAACAATTTGCTTCGCGTACGTAACAAATGATGGACGTTGTGCTTCGGCGAAGGCCACGGCTTTTGCGGCCATCATGTTGGCAATCGGTCCACCAAGAACCATGGGGCAACCCTTGTCGACAAACTCGGCCAGTTCGTTGTTGCACAGCACCATGCCGCCACGCGGGCCGCGGAGTGACTTGTGGGTTGTGGTCGTAACGATGTGGGCGTGAGGAACCGGATCAAAGTCACCAACCATCTGCTTGCCGGCCACCAAACCAGCGAAGTGGGCCATATCGACCATAAACGTCGCCCCGATTTCGTCGGCAATTTCGCGCATCTTGGCGAAGTTCACCTTGCGCGGGTACGCCGAATAGCCAGCAATCAAAATGAGCGGCTTGAAATCATGTGCGAGCTTACGAACTGCGTCGTAATCGAGCATTTCGGTTTCGGGATTCACGCCGTAGTTTTTCTGGCTAAACAACTTGCCACTGATGTTGGGGCGAAAGCCGTGGGTGAGGTGACCGCCCGCATCAAGGGACATGCCAATCATGCGCTGATCGCCAAAGGAATGACGGAGCACTTCCCAATCGGCATCAGTCAGATCGTTGACGTGTTTGGCGGCGTGATCAACCAGGAACGGAGCTTCAACTCGCTGGGCCAGGATTGACCAGAACGCCACCAGGTTTGCATCAATACCCGAGTGCGGCTGCACATAAGCATGATCGGCACCAAAAAGCTTCTTGGCGTGATCCATAGCCAATTGCTCGATCTGGTCAACGTATTCGCAGCCAGCATAAAAGCGGTGGCCGACAGTTCCCTCTGCGTACTTATCACTAAGCCAGTTGCCCATGGCGAGCATCACGGCGGGGGAGGCGTAGTTTTCCGAAGCAATGAGCTTCAGTTGGCTGCGCTGGTTACCCAGTTCACCTTTAATCAGTTCCGCAATTTTGGGCTCGCTGGTCGCGATGACATCGAGGGCGGCGGTGAACGCATCCCGCTCGCGAGATGTTGTGCCCGATGAAGCGTTCGTATCTGTAGACATGGAAATCCTCCGTGAGTGCGAAATGAAGTGCCCAGGCGCTCGGCACTCAACGGTTATGTATGTTGCTACGAATCCGCTCCACGGTGTTATTCCACCTGACGGAACGAGTGTTCCAGCGCCAGTAACGGTTTCGCCCCGACAGGATAGCGCTTGGTACTCACTGATGGACCCCGTTGCCCTCCACTACGGGGTGACCTTTGTTGCCGAGGCCAGAGCGGCACCGGCAGCAGCGGAAGCTCCCGCTGCGGCTTGTTGGCCTGCGGCCAAGGTGATTGCGAACGCAGCCATTGCGGTGTCGTCATTCTTGATTTGAGCCACCACGGCAGCACCGGCAGCGGCCATTAGGCGGGCCTTGTTGGCCTCAACGGTTTGCGCGGATTTACGCATCGAGTTGAGGTGGCCCTG
Source organism: Acidimicrobiia bacterium (assembly GCA_043718695.1). Classification (GTDB taxonomy): domain Bacteria; phylum Actinomycetota; class Acidimicrobiia; order Acidimicrobiales; family JANYDT01; genus JANMZO01. The sequence goes on from JAYSVF010000238.1 coordinate 22,381, forward strand.
TATTTCTGGGATCACGTAGCGGGCAAAGAGTTCCCACGAGCGAAACGTGTTGGGCTTGTTGGCCCAGTCGTGGGCGAAGCCAAGCAACGTGCCAAAGCCACCAGTGATATCAACGAGCTTTCGAATCGCTGCGACCATGTCGTCGGGCGTCCCAATGACTGCGCCGCCGGCCTGGCTAAGTTCGAGGAGCTTGTGCTTGTCAACCTGGTGAGTTCGGCTCGGCTGGCCAAGCACTCGAACGGTGTACTCGTTGTTCCACCTTTGCAATCCGTCGACGGCTTCGGCTTCGGCTCGCTCCCGTGTTTCGGCGAGATGCCACGAACTCATAACTCGCCACTGGGACCTGTCTGCTCCACCGCCCGAGGCTGCGTGTTGCGATGCCGCGGCCTCAGCGAATCCCCACTGGGTAGGAAGCGCAGTAAGACCTTCTGAGGTGTTCGAGGCGATCGACAACACGCCAATGCCGTACTTGCCGGCCAACTTCATTCCCGACGGGGACAAAGACGATGCGGTCACCATCGGCAGGTTCTCTTGGTACGGCAAAATTTGCAGCATGGCGTCTTTGAGCTTGAACCAATCGGTTTCGGAGCTCACGGTTTCGCCGCGCATGAGCGGAAGGATCACGCTGAGTGCCTCGTCTTGCATGTCGCGGAGTCGGGCGTGTTCCACCATGAACATGTCGGCATCGGAGGGAAGCGCACCCGGGCCCGAACCGAACATGGCCCGGCCCTGAGTCATATGATCGAGTTGCACGATGCGTTGTGCCACTTGAAAGGGGTGGTGATAGGGCAGGGAGGTGACACCGGTGCCGAGCATGATCCGATGGGTCCGCTCCCCGGCTGCTGCGAGAAACATTTCGGGGCTGGCGATCATTTCCCAACCCGTTGAGTGGTGCTCGCCGCACCAAAATTCGTCGAAACCCAGTGCGTCAAGGTGAGCGGCGAAATCAAGGTCGCGTCGGAACAACAGGGCTGGGTGCTCGCCCAGTGGATGGTGAGGGGCGAGGAACGTGCCGAATCGCATGCGAGTCATGTCCATGAAGCTAACGGATAGGAGGCTTTTGCAGCCAAAGGGGTGAGGTCGGCTGAAACCAATGGATGGTTTGCCAGAGGTTTCCGATTAGGAACGCCTTCGTGTCAGAGGAGACAAAGAAACCACTTTCCATTCGCCACGGGAGGTTCTAGGGTAAAGCCAGTGGACCTCATCTAAGGTCCGTAAGGCAGTCAAAGGCGGGCAGTCATGCATCGGGTAGCCGAGGTGGTCACACAGTGGCCGACACTTGGATTCACCGTGTTGTTGGCATTCTTTTTGGTGTGGTGGATTTTGTCGCTCGTGGTAAGCGGGCTCGATGGCACCGATCTCGATACCGACGGCGACGGAGTCAACGATGATCTCTTTGGTCGAGTTGGCCATTTCATTGGCATTGGGTCACTGCCCTTCTCGTTTGGGCTAACGGTTCTGGCGTTCGTGGCCTGGTCGACGAGCTTGTTGCTATCGCTTCTACCCTTTGGGGCCAAAGCAGGCGTGGGTATCGGCTTTGGGATCGGCATCGGGATCGTTCCACTGGTCATTGGGGTGCTTTGCACACGGCGGATAGCTGGTCTTTTTGCGCCAGTCTTCGATTTCCACGGTGGCCCCAAACGCGAGGATGCCAAAGGTGCAAAGGTGAAAGTTCGCACCCAACACGTTGATGAAACCTTTGGTGAAGCCGAAGTACTCAACGGGCCGAGGATCCACTCGATCGTGAGAGTTCGAGCAAAACCCGGTCTCTACCAACGCGGTGACATTGCCATGATCGTGGACTACCGATCCGAGACCGACTCCTTTACCCTCGTGCCGCTCGATGAATCGCTGCTTTAGCGGTGCTTACCATCCGAACTTCCCTGGATTCCGTTGCCAAGTTTTGTAGCTTTCCGGACCCGTTTTGCCCCGACGCTACAGAGCTCAATCGGTACGCCCAGATTTGTCAGACAGTTTTGTCTCCAGTTTCTTAACGCCAGATTCATTTGCAACACCGTGACTTGTTCAATTTCCAACTAGTGAAAGACCCTCCAAATGGCAACCGTCTTCGCCGCAATTTTCGTCATCGTACTTATCTTCGCTGTGGTTGCCATTATGGGCAGCCTCATCGTTACCCGCCTGTACCGAAAGGTTCCCCAAGGTCAAGCGCTGATTGTTTCCCGAACCAAAGATATTGACGTTACCTTTACCGGTGCCCTGGTAATCCCCGTCGTGCACCGTGCCGAGTTAATGGACATCGGCGTGAAGCGCATCGAGATCGAGAAGACCGGAGCCGACGGTTTGATTTGCCGAGATAATATGCGAGCAGATATAAAAGTGAGTTTTTACGTCCGGGTGAACAACACCAACGAGGACGTAAAGAAAGTTGCGCAGCTCGTAGGCACCTCGAATGCGTCAAGCGCCGAAAAGCTCGACGAGTTGTTTACCGCTAAGTTCGCTGAAGCGCTCAAAACAGCTGGCAAGCAAATGGATTTTGTTGAACTGTATGACAAACGTGAAGCATTTCGTACCGCAGTGATTGGCGTGATCGGTGAAGACCTGAACGGCTATGTGCTTGATGACGTTGCCATCGAAACGCTGGAACAAACGTCGGTAACGCAGCTTGATCCAATGAACGTCCTTGATGCTGAAGGCATTAAGAAAATCACGCAGATCACCACCCGCGAACGCATCATGGCCAATGATCATGCCCGTGAAGCCGAGAAGCAGATCAAGGCAAAAGACGTTGAAACCCAGCAAGCCATTTTCGAAATGGATCGCCAAGAACGTTCCGCCGAATATCGAGCACAACGTGAAATGGCCACCACCAAGGCCCGTGAAGAATCGATGACCGCCCAAGTTGAAGCCGAAGAGCGGCTCAAATCAGAACAGTCACGCTTGAAAACTGATGAGCTTGTTGGTGTGCAGCAGGAAAACCTGCAGCGTGAAATTGAAGTCGCCGCGAAAAACCGAGAACGTGTCGTTGCTGTTGAAGTAGTCAAAATCGATAAGGCCCGTCAGCTCGAAACGGTGGCCAAGGACATTGAAACGCTTTCTGCATCCAAGGAACTCGAATCCGAAAAAGCCCGTATTGGTGAGCTGGCCAAGGTTCGTATTGCCGTAGAGAAGACCGTTGCGGAACAAGAAGAATCAATCCTCACCCTTCGCCAAGTTGAAGGTGCGAACCGTGATCGTGAATCGATCATCATCAAGGCCGGCGCAGAAGCTGAAGCCAGTTTGATCCTCACCATCAAGCAAGCAGAAGCCTCGGAAACGGCATCCCAAAGCAAAGCCAAAGAGCGCCTCACGATCGCCGAGGCCAATCGGGCCGCCAGCCAAATGGAAGCCGAAGCCAAAATCAACATTGCCGATGCCACTCGCGCTGAAGCCGCTGCAGAAGGTTTGGCTGCGGTTGAAGTACAAAAAGCGGAGGCATCAGCTATCGAGCAGGTTGGTTTGGCCAACGCTCGAGTCAAAGAAATTGATGCCGCCGCCCAGCAAAAAAAGGGTGAAGCCGAAGCGACGGTTACTCGTCTTGCTGGCGAAGCTGAGGGTGCGGCGATGGAAGCGAAGCTCAAGGGTGAAGCTGCTGGTTTGGTGGAGAAAGCTGAAGCGATGAAGCAGCTTGAAGGTGTGGGCCAGGAATATGACCTTGCGGTCAAGAATATTGATGCTGATCTGCAAACCCGTTTGGCTAGCGTCGGCGCTCAAAAAGAAATGGGTATCGCTCAAGCGGAAGCCTTGGGTGGCGCGTTGGCAAAAGCCAAGATCGACATAGTGGGAGGCACCGATATGTTCGTAGACCGAATCCTTGGGGCCGTATCGACCGGGAAGGCCATGGAAGGTTTCGCCAATTCAAGCGCAACCTCCCAAGCCATCGCCCTGCCCTATGCAAGCGGCGAAAAGGACCTTATCGAAACGTTGGCGTCAGCGGTTTCAGGCATGGGGGCATCGGGTGTGGCGAGCTTGTCGTTAGCTCGAGTGCTCAACCTTGCAGCCGAACGTTTAGGCGGCTCGGATGGCGAACTACTCAAGGAGCTGATTGGCTCGCTTGAAAACAAGGGACTTGACAATATTCCTGTCGGTCGTTTGCTCGGCAAGTAGTTGTTGTTGGACCAGGTCGCAGAACAGCAGCGGTGGCAGTGGCAGATGTTTTGGTCGCCTACCGCAAACGAGCCTGTCTTTCCCTTCTGCACCGTCCTACGCGTTTTCTCCACCGTTGTTCTCCATGAGCCTCTATGCAGGCTCTGACATTCCTGTTTCACCAAGGTCAAGGCCATGACTGATTCAACTAGTTCGTCTCCAACTCCTCAACCAACAAACGGTGGCTCCATTGGTTCACCCATCCCCGACGAAGCCCTAACCAACGTTTCTGCCGAGGTATCTCCTGAAGCTTCTGAAGCATCTTCCGAGGTTTCTGGTGAGCTAAGCGGAGGTGCAGATTCAACATATGACCTCTTGCGAGGCAGGCTTCGCTCCATTGCGCAACAGGTGTCCCAAACATCTGAATCGTTTAATGCAGAGCGTGCGGAGGTTTTTGCTTCAGCGCCCTTAACACTGGCCGAGCAGGATCGGGTGCGTACCGAAGTGGCATCAATTCCTCGTGATGCCGTATGCGTCAATGGTTTGTTGCTGTTTGGCTATAACGTGCCGCAGGGGTTGGCTACGAACCGATCCGTTGATGATGTTTTGTCGTTGTATCGCCTGCATCCACAAACCGAGACCGATTGGAACGTTGAACGGGTTCCCAACGATGACCCGGCCTACTTCTTGGCCGATCCAAGCTTTCAACGCGATTTCTTAGAGGTCTACAAGTACTACGCAGAATCTCGCCTTCTGACCTTAACGATCGCCGGCGACGAACTGTTGATGGTCTTTGGCCTAGGCAGCGCTGAATCTGATGTGCGGGTATTGCGCTGGCGTCTTCGTGCCGATGGGACCTCCTATATCGATGCCTACGGTGAGCACGACAAGGCCACCAAAGCCCCATTTGATTTTCCCTGGATTGATACCGATCGAGGCGCAATTTCCGACGGACGTTGGCCGCACCTGGTGGTGCAAGGCGAGCTGTTCATAGGGCTCACTAAGGGCACCTTGGATTTTCGCATCGATGACGCAGTGAGTGGAAGCCGAACGGTTCTGTCGGAGCGAGTTACTGAAGTTGAACAGGAAGTAAATGAGCTAAGAGTTCGCTATGCGCGCTTAGACGAACTGATTTTGATTGCTCTGCTGCCCTACCGTGAGACCAGTGAGCGATTTTATGTATACAACCGGTTGACCCGTGAAGCACATCGTGTGGATGCCATTGGCCGTGGGTGTCACCAACTCCCGGAAGACCAGGGCATCGTTTTTCCTGGTGGGTTTCACCTCCAAAACGGTGAGCATCGGGTCTTCACCAGTGACACCACGGGCCTTTCGCTGCACAACTCGCTGGCCAGTCCAAACGGTGAAGATGTTCTGTACGCCTACGTTCGCCCGGAAACCGGTTCGTATCAACTGCTGTCCTACAACGTGGTCCGGCGTGAAATGGGCACACCAATTCAATGTCGCGGTTATGCGCGATTCCCTGACGGCTTGATCGTCACGGTTCGTGATGCCTCCGAAGCACAGCGGGTACATACCATTGGCATTTATACGTCCCCCTTCTGTGATTTTGATCGCTACGTTCCCCCCGTAGCCAGTGACAGCTTCTTCGGACGAATTGGCAACGCTGAGCTTGTTCACGGGATCTCCGAATGCCTATCGGTTGGGCGTGATGGTGCTGATACGCCGTTTAACGCCGCAAGCTACGAAGCCCTCATCGGCCGTTCCTCTCGGCTCCTCGATACCTATGCGTGGCTAGGTGATCCCAACGCTCATGGGCTTTCCGGATTGCTTGTACAGCTTCGCAAAGCCGCCGGCGGCATCCTCGATGAGTTCGCTGCGGTTTCGAGCGCCAAGAAGGACGTGCTTGCTCGAACCGTGGACGTAGAACGTTCGCTTATTGACCTCAAAGCCTCGGCTGATCTTGAACAACGCGACGTGCAAGTCTTCATTGATCTTGTCGCGGACTCTCGTGTGGTGCAGGGCCGCATTGCTGAGTTGCTAGAAACTCGCCACGTCGACATCCCCCGGGTCGAAGCGTTGCGGGTGTTGGCCGAACAAACCACTGGCGTGTTAGGAACTCGGGCCCTGAGCCTTTTGGGACAGCGTGAAGCACTTCTAGGGCTCACCCAAGCCCTCGATAAGGCGGAAACGGGTATCGCGTCGGCCGCCACTACAACGCAGCTTCAGGTAATTGCCATCAGTGTTGATGACCTTGGCAACCGTGCGGTGCTGCTAACGGAATTGGTCGGGGGTCTAGAAAGTGCAGATCCGCCGCAGAAGACGGCCATTTTGTCGAAACTTGCCGATGTACTTGCCCGCCGAAACGCCGTCATGGCCGGGTTGGACAGCCGTCGCTCGTCGCTGCTAACAGCGGAGAAGTCTGATGGGTTCGGTGCCGCGGTAGGCGTGTTGAACCAACGGGTTACCTCGGCACTGCTTTCGGTGAAAGATGCGGCCTCATGCGATCGATCAAGTTCGCTGTTGGCTGCGGAGTTGGAGAATATCGAACTGGCCTTTGGTAATGTGAGCGAATTCGCCGCGGTGCTTGCGACGAAGCGCAACGAAATCACCGAAGCGTTCGGACGGAAACGCGAAGCCCTCGTAGCCGAGCGAAGTAACTCGATTTCTCGGCTAGTGGGTTCTTCGGAGCGGGTGCTTGAAACTGCGGTCACCCGTGCTTCCGCCCTTGGTGGTGTCGCGGAACTTGAAGGTTTCTTCGCCGCCGATCCTTTGGTGCTCCGGGTGCGTAAGGCTATTGACGAACTCAAAGCCCTGGGTGAAACGGCCCGAGCCGGCGAATTGACCGTGGCTCTTCGCGTAGCCCGTGATACCGCACGGCGAACCCTTCGTGATCGAGTCGATCTTGTCGCCGATGGCATGGTGCGGATTGGTAAGCGCACGTTTGGAGTCAACGAGGAACCGTTCGAACTTCGCATGGTGCAAACCGGTGTTGAAGGTGGCAACGGCTCTATGGTCGCGGCTGGTGCGGGTGTTGAATCGGGGCCCGGGTTGGCCTTAGCGCTGACGGGGACTGATTTACGTCTTCCCATACGCGATGAGCGGCTGAGCGGCTTTGGTTCACTCGTGACCCAAGCTTCGGCCTCGGAAACCCCGTGGATTTCCCGATCCCTGTTCTTGGCCTTTGAAGCCCAACGGCTCCAAGTTCCCCTCGACAATTTGCGGCATTTCGCAAGTGAACGATTCGATGATGGTTATGAACTTGGCGTTCACGATGCTGATGCGGCGATTATTCTGAAAGCATGTGCGCCTATCTTTACCGGCGCTGGTGGGGTGGCTGGATTTGGTTTCGATGGTTCAACCCGTGCCGTTGCGGGAGTTTGGTTTTCTGGTCTCGGGGTGCGCGAACGCGATGCGGTGGCGAGAAGTCTCCGAGCCCTAAAAGCGCTGGGTGAAGGGTCAAGCCGGGATTTGATTGTGGATCAGCACGGCCCGGCCTTGCTGGCCATCGCCGAATCTGCGGGCCTAGAAATTGATCCCGGCTTAGCTTTGGATTACCTCAGCCGAAGCAACGAAAAATTTGCGGTGTCACAAACCGCGGCAGACCGAGTGGTGGGCTTTGCCGAGTTCCTCACCGCTGCCGGTCTCGATCCCAGGGTCGCCTCGTTTGCTGAACTCACCCGCTGGGCCCAGGATGCTGCACTGATAACAAAGCGTGGTGGGGCTGTAGAGAAACCATCAGTGCACATAGCAGCCGAGATGGCGTGGAAACTGCACGTGCCCGCAGTGACTTCGGTGGCAGGGCTTTCCAGTGTTGTGGAAGCGGCTGGATTGTTGGCGCAGCACGGAACGATTGCTAACAGCACTTTGCGTTTCGATGTGGGTGAGCTTTATACGAAATACCTCCGCTATTGCGCTGGTGACCGTCAGAGGTTCGGAGAATTTCTTGCGGCACGGCGTGATGTGCTTGAAACGTGGAGGGCAAAGCTTCAAGTTGGTGAGTTGCGTCCCAAGGTGCTGAGTTCTTTTGTGCGCAACCGCCTCGTAGACGATGTGTACCTTCCGCTGGTCGGCGAAAACATGGCCCGGCAGTTAGGTGAAAACGGTGCGGCGCAAGGCATGCTGCTCCTGGTTTCACCTCCTGGGTATGGCAAGACCACACTGATTGAATACGTCGCGCAGTTGCTCGGTATGGCCTTGATCCGGGTGAGCGGGCCAGCAATGGGTACCGGAGTTACGTCGCTTGATCCTGGCGTTGCTCCCGATAGCGCCAGTGCTTCAGAACTTGAGAAACTCAACCGTGCCTTTGCCATGGGTACGAATACGTTGCTCTATCTCGACGACATCCAACATTTGTCGCCCGAGTTTTTGCAGCGCTTCATTCCGTTGTGTGATGCCACGCGCCGAATCGAAGGAGTTTTCGACGGATCGGCCCGCACGTTTGATCTGTCTGGCCGCCGTTTTGCCGTGGTTATGGCCGGGAATCCGTATACATCCGACGGTACGCAATTCAAGGTTCCCGACATGTTGGCCAACCGTGCTGATGTCTATAACCTCGGTGAAGTGGCGGGCAATTTCGCTGACGTGTTCGCGCAGAGTTATTTGGAAAACGCCGTTGGTGGCAACGAAGTAACCGCGCCGCTGCTCTCTCGTGGACGAAACGATTTTGATCGGTTCCTTGCTGCCTCCCGTGGTGAACCGTTGCGATCCGATCAGCTAGAGCATCCCTACAGCGCCGCGGATGTTTCCAATATCATCAAGGTCCTTACCAATCTGGTGCAAGTTCGTGATGTATTGCTCAAAGTAAATGCTGCGTACATACGGTCTGCGTCGATGGATGATGCCTTGCGTGGTGAACCAGCCTTTGCCCTACAAGGTTCCTATCGAAACATGAGCCGCCTCGCCGGTCGCGTCCTGCCAGCCATGACTCGGCAAGAAGTTTCGCAGTTGATCACCGATCACTATCAAGCCGAATCACAAACTCTCGGAGCTGCTGCGGCCTGGAATCTAGCGAAGCTGCAGGAAGTATTTGGCTCGCCATCAGTTGAAGCCGTTTCTCGCATCACGGAGCTTCGCGACCGCTGGCGCCAAGCCAACGTTGGTGACAACCCCATGCAGGTCATGGCCGGATCCTTGCGAGAAATCGCTGAATCCATGCGCCCCAAAACTTCCGCCGAATCCCTCTTCGGAAACGGAGCCACCGGCATTTAGCGCTTGTGTTCATCATCGCATTCGGTCGGGGCTGAGAGTTTCTAGACTTTTTGTTACCGAGGGCCGCAGCCCAGCGTGCTTGTGCGGTTGAGGGAGGCAAGCAACGCCGAGGTTGCTTCCTGCTACAACTGAAGGATGGACCCAAGCGATTTAGTGGCCAGCATTATGCAACTCTCCGGACCAGTGCGACTTGTAGCGATCGATGGGCCTGGGGGAGCGGGGAAGTCAACCTTCGCTACTCGGCTTTCCATCGCGGCCCAAGGCGCTCCCGTTATTCATACCGACGACTTTGCATCAGCCGACAATCCCATCGACTGGTGGCCACGCCTTCTCGAACAAGTCATCATTCCGCTCACGACCGGAAAATCCGCTTGCTACCAACGGTATGACTGGTCGACCGAGTCGCTAGCGGATTGGCAGACAGTCGATCCATCTCCAATCATCATTATCGAAGGTGTGTCGTCGGCTCGATCTGAGTGGTCAAGGCACCTGAGTTTTGTGATTTGGATCGAAACACCACGTGAAGTTCGCCTTCAACGGGCCGTGGAACGCGATGGCGAAGACGCGCTTGATGAGTGGGAGTTCTGGATGGGAGAAGAAGACGATCACTACCAGCGTGACCCTACCCGTGAACGCTCCAACGTTGTGATCGACGGTACGAAGTAAACCATGGACTTTCGGAAAGCGAGTGGATTCGAGCACTCGGCTACCTTGGATGCATGGATGCCAGGGCACTTGATGCAGAATCCCTGGCCGCAATTAGTGAGGCAATGGACAGGTCTTGGTGTGCTGCGCTCATCGAAGCATTGGTGGATTCGGGGCTCTCGTTCGATCTACGCAGGCCACTGGAACGGACATTGGCCGATCTGAATGATCTTCGCTTTGTGGGGCCGCTTCTCACAATTCTCGAGGATCGATCAATCATGCCGGAGGTTCGCGATAGTGCGATCAACGTGCTGTCGGAATGTGGTGTTATGCCGTCGTGGTCATCCGAAGCCACTACACAACCCGATATGGCATCGAGTTGGATTCGGTCGGAGAACAGCGACTTGCAGCGTCTGGGATTTTCGCTGGGGAACCGCGCTGATCGCCAAGCGATTGATGAGTTTATCAGTGAAGTGTTTGATCCTCCCGAGCCAGGAGAGGCGACGCGAATAACTTCTATGCGCGCATGTTTGCCTGCTGCTGTGGCCTCGATGGCGTTTGGTTTTGAAGAACCCGAATACCAAGCGCGCAAAGTATCGCTACTCGATCATGTCGACCCGGAAGTTCGAGCAGCTGCGGCTAGAACCTTGCTGTGGGACGAGCCAAATTTCGCCGAGTATCCACTCATCGCGGCAACCAGAGATGCCGACCCAGACGTCGTCATCGATGCACTTGATGTTCTCCGCTACTACCCAACCTTGGCGGTAAGAGGCACCTTGGCGAACGCGACGAAAGGCACGGCGACTCTGCAGCAACGACAGATGGCTGATCAATCGTTGGCAAGCCTCGATGAAGATATGCGGCGGGAACTCAGCGCGTTGGAGGACCATCCCAACCAACTGCCAGCCACACGAGCCTGGATAGCTGAAGCTCGAAGAGTGTTAGCGCAAGATCAACCGAGCGGGGCCCTACCGGCGAATACAACAGACTTTGCCGCTTCATCGCCGGAGGCACTTGTTCGCGAAACCGCAGCTGCTCTCACCCAAACGCCGCAAACAGAGCGAACGGATCGAACAGGGCAAACAGAGCAAACAGAGCAAACAGAGCAAACAGGGCAAGCAAGATCAGAGCAAATGGAGCAAACGAAACAGCTGAACCTCGCAGACAAATGGGACCCGGCGATGCTCGATTCGTTTAACGCTCCCGACGGGCTGTGGGCTCCGAAGCTTCGCTGGCTAGAGCAACTCCACGTAGAGAACATCCCCACAAACGAGAAGGCCACGTTCTGTGAATTCTTAGCGCAGCATGACGATCCAAACGTCCGCTACCGAGGAACAAGAATTCTGGCCGATTGTGATCGTGGCGATTTGCTGCTCGTGTTGTTGCAGGATCGGGTCGGCGGTGTGCGGAAAAGTGCGTCCTACGCGTTGCACGATGTTTCCCCCTCTCAACAGGTTGCCAATGCCGTGCTTGCGCCGGTCCTGAGCGGAGAAATTGGTGGAACCCGAGCGAGTGAATCAGTGCGTACCTGGGCCCGACATGCCTTTGCGCTTAACCCCGAAGCAGCGGGGGAACAGGTGCTTGCCCTTGCCGAGGATCGACGGGAATCGGTTCGACACTCAGCGATCAACCAAATCGTGGCATTCGGCGCGCCCGGAGGACAAACGCTGGTGAAATTCCTACGTGCCGACCCGCTGGTTACCTGGGCAGTCCACAGCAACCTGATCACGTCTCGTCATTTGCTGGGCATTTCCGACCGGGCCGCACTCAGCGCCCTCGACCAGTTCCTCGACGTCGACAACCTTTGGCTACAGCTGGCATTGGCAACATTTCGCATCAAATCCTGAGACCTGTGCGGTCTGCAAAAACTACTGAAAGAACGACGTTGCGGGATGGAGTCGGTAAGTGTGCGCTTCGCCACCTACGATGCCAGGGTGCTTAGAACGCCCCCGCACCCAATTCGTCGAACTTTGGCCGATCAAGCCGCAAAGCGAACCCGGCTAATTGGGGTGTGTCGATGAGTCTGTCGGTCGATCGTTCCGATGCTTTGAATCCTTCCGGCTCCGTGATGTCTTCTGGGACCTCAGTAGGAACCCTTGGAACATTGCCAGCGCCTTCTCCAGCGACTTCGGTTGAGGAGGTTTCTGCTGCGCTGGCCGCCAATGGGTACCTTGCCGATGAGGGCTTAGCGACCGTGATTTTCTTGGCCATGGCGCTCAAGCGGCCCTTGTTGTTGGAAGGCGAAGCAGGTGTTGGTAAAACCGAAGTAGCGAAGGTGCTCTCGCGTTGGACCGGGGGCGAGTTGCTTCGGCTGCAGTGTTACGAGGGCATCGACGTCTCCCAGGCGGTCTACGAGTGGGATTACAGCCGTCAGCTCCTCCATCTCCGAGCAGCTGAACTTCGTACCGGCGCAGCAGCAAATGGGAGCCCTGTGCCAGAGGGGGCCAAGGCGGCCGTCGACATTGAAAACGAGTTGTACAGCGAACGGTTCTTGGTCCGCCGGGCATTACTTCGAGCGATCGATCACGGGGACGGGCCGCCACCGATTTTGCTGATTGACGAAGTTGACCGTGCCGATGATGAATTTGAGGCCTTCCTTCTCGAAGTGCTTTCCGATTACGCCATCACCGTGCCGGAGCTCGGAACTTTCGTAGCCAAAACCCCGCCGATCGTTATCCTCACCTCGAACCGCACCCGCGACGTTCACGATGCTCTCAAACGCCGTTGCCTTTATCACTGGGTTGAACATCCCGGGTTTGAACGCGAAGTAGAAATAGTACGTATGCGTACTACGGGGGTAAGTGAATTGCTGGCCCGTCAAGTCGCTGGTGCAGTAGAACAGCTACGTGGGCTTGAGTTGTTCAAGCCACCCGGCGTCGCCGAGACTATCGATTGGACGCAATCGCTCGCAGCACTCGGACGCACCACTCTCGATGAGTCCAGTGTTAACGCCACACTTGGCACGGTACTCAAATATCGCGAGGACGCCGATCGAGTGAAGCAAGCTGGGGTGGCAGAAATCGTCCGCAATGCCGTGCTCCGTGGCTCAGCAACGACGGGGTCCTAAGCAATGGCCGAAATTCAATTGGTGCTCGATGCCGCTGGCGTGCACGATTACCTCAACGAAATCTGGCCCGGCGCACTTGGCGCTTGGACAATCGATGAACTCACACCATCATTGGCGCGCATACGACTGGCCACCACAGAGGCGAACCTTCGGCCAGGTGGGACGGTTTCTGGACCAACACTGATGTCTTTGGCCGATTCTGCCGCCTACGTCTTAGTGCTTGGGCTTCTCGGCCGGGCTGCTCTGGCTGTGACCAGCAGCTTGCACATTGATTTCCTTCGACGCCCGGTGCCCGGTGAGCTCATCGCCGAAGCCAGTTTGTTGAAGCTTGGCCGCAGCTTGATCACGATGCACGTCCTGCTGTTCAATGCCCTGCCAATCGAACCAATCGAACCAATCGAACCAATCGAATCAGCCGAACTTGCTGGCGAGGGAACAGCTTCAGGATCAGCGCCGTCGTTTGATCGAAACAAGCCTGTGGCCTCAGTGTCAACGTCGTATTCGCTTGCCCTGGTGTAGAAACGCTATTCGTTTATGCCAGTCAGTTCCGAACCTTCCTCGCTGGGAACTAACTCAGCAGCAGTTAGTTCGGCCATTGTTGAAGAGTTACGTGGACTTACCAATGCCGAGGCACTCTCGTTACTGAATGCCGAGCTGCCAAGTCTCCGCCCCGATATCTTGCCCAGTCGAGGTAAGGCGGCGAAAGACGCGCCGACAACGGAATGGCAACGCATGGCTGTGGGGTTTTCGATCCTGTTGCGGCGCAGCGGGCTGGCCGTTCCTATTGGTTCGGTGGTGACGTTTGCCGAAGCATTGGGCGCTGTGGGCATCGGCAGGAGAACACCGGTCTACTGGGCTGGCCGTGCCGTGCTGGTGCGTAAACCCGAAGATATCCCCACCTACGATCGAGCCTTCGCCGCGTTTTGGATGGCCATCACTGGACGGCCGAAACCACCAACCGTCGAAGATGAAGTAACCCTGGCGCTCGATGATGCTGACGAAAATGACAACGACGAAGGCGAAGACCAAAACGATGATGACGAACAGGGCGAAACCCTCTCCGTTCGATTCAGTGCCGTTGAAGTACTGCGAGACAAAGACTTTGCTGAATACTCGGTTGCGGAATTTGCCGAAGCCAGAGCCGCGATGGCCAAGCTGCGTTTCGTTGGCTCACCGCGTAGGAGCCGCCGGTTAGAGCCAGTACGCGGTGCCCGCCGAACCGCTCGGCCAGATCTTCGCCGCACAGTCCGTAATGCTCTGCGCACTGAAGGTTTGCCGATCAGCCGGGCATTTCGGGATACCTCAACAAAACCACGCAGGATCGTTCTGCTTTGTGATGTGAGCGGATCAATGGAGGCTTACGCCCGAGCTTTGCTCCGGTTCTGTCAAGCCGCAGTAGTGGGCCGAGGCCGCGTCGAAGTATTCGCCCTTGGCACACGCCTTACCCGGATCACCAGAGAACTAAACTCTCGTGATCCCGATGCAGCCCTACACAATGCGGCGAAGCGGGTCGTCGATTGGTCAGGTGGAACACGACTTGGTGATGGTATGCGCGCCTTCAATGATCAATGGGGCGTTCGTGGCATGGCTCGCCAATCCGTGATCGTGATCCTTTCCGACGGGTGGGATCGGGGTGATCCAGAAACCCTCGCCGCACAAATGGAACGGCTGCACCGGGTTGCCTACAAAGTCGTTTGGGTTAATCCACTCAAAGCTGCGCCCGGGTATGCACCCCTGGCCAGAGGAATGGCTGCGGCACTCCCACACGTCGATAACTTCATCGAAGGTCACTCGCTCGCCTCCATTGAAGCCCTCGCCCAAGTTCTTGCCGCCTGCTAGTTCAACCACCCTTCGGCAGACTATCCGCCCAGTTCAGATGATTGTCTTGGCATGTTGTCACCCGTGAGCGGGGTTCACGGCAACAATCTTGTGTGAACTGGACCAAGGAAGAGCAGCTTTACCGAGAGCTTGGCGGCCGCATGATGGAACGTAAACCCAAGTTTGTGGGCGTGTTTGTGTGAATCAAAATCACAGCGGTTCGCTAGGGTACGAGAAGTACCTAAGCCGCTTCAACCTGTCGACAGGCTGTTGCTGGGTGGTCAATTCCCCCGATTTTGGCACCTTCCCAGCTAGCGTTACCTGGTTCTATGTTGTCCTGGTACCTCTTTCGACCTCTGGAGGGGGCAGGCTCGGTTGTGAGGCCAGCTCCCTTCCAGCGCTTTGCGAGAATTACCAGTCGCGGGCATCGAGTCTCGGCCGGAGTTCTGGTTTCCCTCACAGCCTTGTCGGTGTCGGCGGTAACCGTTGGGAGTACCCAGGCCACCACGCCAAAAGCCACGGCTGTTGCACAGCCCGCTGGGACAATGTCGAAGGGTGCTTCAGTGACAAGCGCTGCGGCGAAACAACGTGAGGTGCGGGTTCGTCCGCAGAAAACCACGCCGAATCAAAAGACCTCAAGTCCTGGCTCAGGATCTACTTTGCCACCACCAAAACGGCGCACCACGACCACGGTCAACACCATTGGCAGCGTCACGGTTTCGGAAACGACCATCGCTGGAGGTATCTCGCTAGCGCTCACCACGCACACCGAACCTGTCGCCACGAAACCAGGGGTCACGAGACCGCCAACAAGGGCTACGAAACCCCCAGACAACAACCCAACCTCAAGTTCTGGCCAACCGGCAGCGAAGTCAAACGCACGATCAGTACCCGGCACGGAAACCTCCGCCCAAGCGACCACAATCCAAGGGACCACAATCCAAGCCACCACGACACAAATGGCTACGACACAAGTCCCAATGACTGAAGCTCCCACCACAACGGTTCCCGTCCGCGTCGCTGCCTCAAGTCAGACAAAGACGGCCACCTCTTCAACTACTCCAAGGCGAGTAATTGGGGTCGAGGCCAACACCATCGAACAGGTAACGGTCAATACGCCAGTAACGGCACTAAGCATTGCGCCGCTTCCTCCCGCGACGGCGCCAATAGTGATTGACGCCAACCGGGTGAAGGTTTCTGCCGTGGTGGAAGACGTGGTTGCCAAACCCGAACCAACGACAACAAACCTCACGCCAGCCAACACCACAACTACGAAAAAGCGCCAAACCGCTGCGGAAACGTCGAAATCGAAGTCCATCACAACACCGGCTGGCGCGGTGCAAAAATCGGCTGCACCTATCGGGCCAACAAAGTCGCCCAAGACCACAAAAACGGGCAACAAAAGTGTTGTCAACATCTCTGGCACAGTGAAACGAGCGCAATCAGCGGCTTCCTCCAAGAAAGTCACGGTCGCTATAGCTCCTGGCGGCGGCCCCATTACCTCGGGATGACGAACGTGAAGTTTCGTTCTTGCACTTCCCGGTAGTAACTTCTGCGACCGATGGTGACTGCCCCAAACCTCGTTCTCCACTCCTGTGAGAGTGAAACGACAACTCCTCCGCCAGCGCAACGCCTTGGGCGCCGGACTATTCGAAGAGTCGCTGGGCTTTCGGTCGCAGTTACTACTGGTCTTTTGCTCACACAAAACGCTTCAGCGGTACCTAATCTTTCTCAAGCGACCATGATCGGTCAGCCCGCCGCCGGACAAGCGCTCTCCCAAGTTGCCGTGGTCCAGCCCCTTGGCGGTCAAACGGTCAATACGCAAATTGTTATTCCTGCAGTCCCACAAACTTCTGTGGTCATCACCCCCCGAATTGCCGCCAACGCCGTTCTGCCTACCCCCGATAATTCCCCGGTCATCGTCGAAGCCGGTGATTTTGACGAGGATGAAACCGCCCCATCGGTCCAAATCACGCTCGGCACCTCGGCTACTGCTTGGAAGTGTCCCGTCGCTGGGGCAAAATTCACCAACGATTGGGGGCAGAGCCGATCGGGCGGTCGAAGCCACACGGGAACCGACATGTTGGCACCACGAGGAACTCCGGTCCTAGCCCCGTTTGCCGGCACGGCCGTGCAAAAGTCGAGCAGCCGAGGAGGACTTTCGGTCTACCTAAAGGCGTCTGACGGAACGCAAATCTTCGGCGCCCATCTCTCCAGCTACGGCTCCGCAGGCAAGGTCAAGGCCGGAACGATCATTGGTTACGTGGGGAACACCGGTAACGCCGGTGGTGCGGCTCCTCACCTACACATCGAAATTCATCCCAAAAAGGGTACAAAAACCAACCCGTACCCAATCATGAAGAAAATCTGTGCCTAGGGCTCACCCGAACCGACTCGATTTGCCGTTGATCTGAGTTACGCCCGGAGAGGTTGAGACGTACCCGTTCGCTTCGTGGGTGAACGCTTCAACCCCTAAGGTAGAGGCGTGCGTGAAGTCCTCAGCGATATTGAACGGTGGCGCAAGCAGGGGCAGAGGATTGCCTTGGCCCGTGTAGTGGAGATCGAAGGCTCGGGGCCACGTGATCCCGGGGCAACGATGGCAGTCAATAGTGATGGCGAAGTAGCTGGCTCCGTATCGGGTGGTTGCGTGGAAGGTGCTGTTCTCCACGAGGCGCTTTGTTTGCTCGACGGTGAACGTGGCGCTGGTGTCGTGACGTTCGGTTATTCCGATGATGAAGCCTTTGCGGTGGGGCTCACCTGCGGTGGCACGATCCACCTGTTCCTTGAAGAACTCAATTGGTAAGCGAACAGATGAGTGACTCAGGTGACGCCAACAACAAAGCCGTTGACCTGTACACCTTGCTCCGTGATGCCATTCGTGCCGAACAGCCCGTTGCCCTCGCCACGCTCATTCGCCGGGCCGATGGGGGAGCAGTCGGTGGGCATCTCCTCGTCCGCCCAGGAAGTGCGCCGCTAGGGACATTGGGAGACGACGAGCTTGACCGGGTTGTGGCCCGTGATAGTGAAGGTGAACTCTCAGCTGGGCTCACGAGCACCCGTCATTACGGCCCCAAAGGCGAGGCTCGTCAAGAAGGGGTAAGCGTCTTCGTCGAGAGCTTCGCACCTCCACCTCGCATGGTGATTTTTGGCGCGGTCGACTTCACCGCAGCGCTCGTGCGTGCCGCCAAGCTTCTTGGTTACCGCGTGACGGTTTGTGATGCACGTCCGGTGTTTGCAACCAAGCAACGGTTTCCGCTCGCCGATGAAGTGGTCAACGATTGGCCCGATCGATACCTCGATGCTCACGGAAAAAACCTCGGGGCGGCTGATGTCGTATGCGTACTTACGCATGATCCAAAGTTTGATGTGCCGGCAATCAGCGCCGCGGTGAAAACCAAGGTGGGGTATCTGGGCGCCATGGGCTCTCGCAAAACCCACAACACCCGAACTGATCGCCTTCGCGAAGCCGGTCTCAGCGAAGACCAAATCGCTCGTGTTATGGGACCGATTGGCATCGATATTGGCGCTCGAACCCCTGAAGAAACTGCCATTTCCATTGTTGCTGAGATCATTGCTTTGCGAACCGGTCGAGCCGTTGCCTCGCTGCGTGATGGTGACGGCCCCATCCACCGTCGCTAGGTGGAGCTTGCTTGATGAGGGTTCGTTCATGAGCGTTGTTGCGGTTTTGCTGGCGGCGGGTGGGGCGTCCCGATTTCGCTCATCGGCGGAGAAAAACGGGCTCACGGTCGCGCACAAGTTGTTTGCTCCGCTGCGAGGCGAAACGGTGTTCTCCTGCTCTCTTCGGAACTTGCTTGACGCCGCAGCCGAAGGTGCGATCAGCGAAGTCATTGTGGTGCAAGGGGCGCTTGACCTCACGCAACTCGTACGAGAGGTTGTTGGGTCCCGAACGGTAAAGGTGCGCGTTGTCACCAACCCCGATTGGGCTCAAGGTCAAGCAACCTCGCTTGCCTTGGCCATAGACACGATCACCAAACCCAGACTCGGAGTCGAAGTTGGAGGCGAAGGGGGAGCCCACGTGTCGCCTCAAGCAATACCTCAAGCAATGGTTGTGGGGCTTGGCGATCAACCATTCATCCCGGCATCAACCTGGGCTGCGCTAGCCAACGAGCCCTTCGAAAAGAAGATCGTGGTGGCCACCTACAACGGTCTACGGCGCAATCCCGTGCGGATCGACGCGGAATTGTGGGAAGAAATTCCACGCACCGGCGATGAGGGTGCGCGGCCGCTGTTGCGAAGTCGTCCGGAACTCGTTTCCGAACTACCCTGTGATGGCGATCCCGCCGACATCGACACAGTGGAGGACCTCCTGCGATGGAGCTAACCAACGAATTTCATGTAGCCGTGCCCCTAGAAAGGGCTTGGGCTGTGCTCACCGACGTTGAGCTCATTGCTCCCTGTCTCCCGGGCGCTCAGCTCGAAGAGATCGAGGGTAACGAGTACCGCGGTGGCGTAAAGATCAAAGTTGGGCCAATCACCGCCCAATACAAAGGTAAAGCCACGTTCTTGGAAAAGGACGACGTCAACCACAAAGCGGTATTGCGAGCTGAGGGTCGTGACACGAAAGGTCAAGGGAACGCTTCTGCGACCATCACGGCAACACTCATCGCCGCTGGAACCGGAACCGATGTAAAGGTTTCAACCGACTTAACGATTACGGGCAAAGTTGCCCAGTTCGGACGTGGCGTGCTTGCCGATGTGAGCGCCAAGATCCTTGGTCAGTTTGTCACCTGTCTTGAACATGATGTGCTTGTCCGGCCCGAAGAAACCCTCGCTGCCGTTGCTTCGGCCAGCGCAGAAAATTTGTCGTCTTCGGGCGCATTGGTTGGTTCTACTGGTTCAGCCGCAGCAGTTGCCGGTTCGGCCCTTACTTCAGCCCCGACTATCTCGACCTCATCGCCAACGCCAGCTTCGACACCTTCAGCTCCGCTGACGGAGATCCCAGCTTCTTCTAGCACTCCCGCATCCAGCACTGCCGCAACAGGTACGGCACCAGCGCCGGGTTCGACCACAGGCGAGGGTACGGAAACCAAGCCGCCGGTTCGCAAAATTGAGTACAAGGCCGCAGAACCGGTCGACTTGCTTGATGCGGCAGGCTCGCCAGTTCTTAAGCGTGCTGCCCCGGTCTTGGTGGTTTTACTGCTGCTGTTTTGGTTGCTTCGCCGATCAAAAAAGTAGTTGTTGACTGTCGAATCGCCCGGCACTCCAACAGAGGGTGACGGGAACCAAGAAATTTCGTCGACCCCGGTCTTTGCACAACCAGAACGAGCAAGCGAAGCCGATCTCGCTGCAGTGAGCGCCCTCATCGGACGCAAACCAAAGACGGCTTTTTCGGTGGTAGTTCGTCGTGTCGATGGGGTGCCCGTCGTGACTCGGAATGCGCCACTAGAAGCCGACGGCACCCCGATGCCAACGCGTTACTGGTTACTGCCCTCAGCCGTGGCCAATGATGCAATTGGTCGCATCGAATCGACCGGTGGGGTCCGTCGGGCCGAAATCGAAATCGAAGCCAGCGTGATTGAAGCGGTCCACAACGCCTATGCCGCGGAGCGAGATTTGGCTCTCCCTCCCGAATGGGAAGGTCCCCGGCCAACCGGTGGAGTCGGTGGGACCCGTAAAGGCCTTAAATGCCTGCACGCTCACTATGCAAACTATCTTGCCGGAAACAACGATGCCGTGGGTGAATGGCTGGAAGCGCAGCTGCTTCCCGAAGAACGCGATCAGCGGGTAACACCCCAGAACCTTCACGAAGGCTGAGTTATGGATATCTCGATTCCGAATACGCTATCCTCGTCTGGAGTGCAGCCCCCGGTCGCCGTCGTTGACATTGGTTCGAATTCCGTCCGCCTAGCCATTAACGACGGAGTCTCCGATGTCGTGCGTAAGGTCGTGGTGACCCGTTTGGGAAGGTCGATGGCGGGTGCTTCGGGCGGAAGTGGATCTGCCGCTGGAACGGGCGAGCTCTCCCAAGCTGCATTGGATGAAACCTTTGCGTGTTTTGCTATGTACGCAGAAGATATGCGCGCCTATGGGGTGGAGCGTTGTGATGTGTTTGCCACGGCAGCCGCTCGCAACGCATTGAACCGCAACGTCCTGTCCGAGGGAGTTCAATCGCTGCTAGGTCACCCACTTCGGATACTCACGGGTATTGAAGAAGCCGAACTTGCATGGATCGGGGCAACATCGTGGGCTCAACCGCGATTGACTCCCTTTGGCGAGCAGGCCTATGACCTCGTGATCGATATCGGTGGCGCTTCCACGGAGTTCATTGTGGGTAGGCCAGGCTTGACCCCAGAGGCACTGTATTCACTAGACGTTGGTTGCGTAAGTATCACCGAACAATTCCTGCACAACGACCCTCCTGGGCCAGTGGCGCTCTCCAGTGCCGTGGGGGTTGTGCGATCACATCTTGATGATGTCGCTCGAGAGATTCCGCTGATCGCCAAAGCTGATCGGCTCATTGGAATTGCTGGTTCCATCACTACCGTTGCGGCTATCGAGATCGGCCTCAGGGTTTGGGATCCTGCACGGATTCATCGTTTCGAACTCACTCGTGCCGCCGTTGAAGACGTATTCCGAACCGTGGCCACCGAATCAGCGGTTGATCGTGCCGCGAATCCTGGCCTTGCGCCGGATCGGGTGGGAACGATTGTGGGTGGATCGTTGATTTTGGCGGCGATTCTGCGTCATTTTGAGTTTGACGCACTCACCGTTTCCGTCACCGACAACCTTGACGCCGCCATCGCTCGGCTCCGCAGCTGAAGCTTCAAAGCGTTCATGAAGTCCGCCGGATTGGATTCCGAGCAACCTGGTGCGTGTTCGCGCAAGTAATTGCGCAGTGATTTTGGTTTAGGTTCCGCGATGGTGCTGGGAATCGGGGTAACAACACTGCGCAATGAATTGCGCGTCCCTGCACTGGGGTCCTAAGCAGTAACCGTAAGATCGACACGTATGGTCTGACGGGACAGGTCACCAATTTGGTAGGTGGTAACAATTTCGTGCAACCCTGGCGAAAGTTGATCGATCGATACTGGCCAACCACCCGCCATGATTTTCCACTTGCCCGGCGCGAACCCAAAGGGATTGTCGGCTTTCGTGGTCACCACAAATGCATCGCTTAGGGTTTTGAAGCGCCCCGCCCCTAGGTTGATCCCGTCGACCGTAACGGAGTAGCCAGTGATTTGATCGAGCCGACTTTGCAC
>JAYSVF010000239.1:0-3406 GCA_043718695.1 Acidimicrobiia bacterium
GGCCAATTTCGCTACGCGGTCCGCTTCGCTGATCATGCAGTTGTCTTCCATGATCTGCGCAACACGCTCAAGTGTGGCCTCCTCTTTGGGTGCCGTGAAACCTTCGGTTACTCGGACGTGAACGACCGGACGCTTGGCCAGGCGAAGATGCGGGCGGTGCGGCAGGTTCTTCCCGGCTTTCCAAATCTGCTGTGCGCCACTAATACCCACCGCATGAAAAGGGCATCCGGTTTGAGCCCAAATTTCCGAAACACCGGGCATCAACGGCCCGAGGAATTTGCCTGGTTCCATATTGGCAATCTTTCCTTCGGGCATTATCGCTACTGAAACACCGGATTGGATCGCGGCGACTGCAACCTTGTCCGCGCCGCTGCCTTTGCCGCCTTCGATACAGCCAATGGCGCGCAGAAACTGTCCCAAGCCGGGCCGCTTGAAAAACACTCGGCCAACGATGAACCGCGTGGGCCGACCAAGTCGGTAGCAACAAATCAGTGCCACGAACACATCAAGGAGGCTGCGATGGTTTGCCGCCATCAACAACGGCTTGTCGTCAAACGGTTTTGCATCCAGATCAATCGTGGCAAAAGGCTTGGACATGGTTTCAAAAACCTTGCCGGCCCGCATGAAATTCTTTTCCCAGCTCACAACTCCACCCATCTAAGAGGACCAGAAACCTAGTCGCAGTCCCCCTAAACGAAATGTCAGCTTCATCTATCCGATTCGTTCGCTGCACTAGGTCAACGGGTGGCATCGAACGGGGCGCCCCGGAGGACGTCAAGCGAAGCGTGTCCGGTGGGGCTGTTCGGTGACAGGACCCGCTGGGTCAACGTGATCAGGCAACTAATTGATCATTTTCTCTCGCCCATCCCAGTAAGGTGCGCGGAGTTTGAACTTTTGGAGTTTGCCCGTTGCGGTGCGGGAAAGCTCGGTGCGGAATTCAACCGAGGTGGGGCATTTGAAGTGCGACATCCGCTCGCGGCAGAACGCAATCACTTCACGGTCGGTTGGCACCGCAACTTCGGGCCGCAACACCACGAGGGCCTTAATGGTTTCGCCCCACTTCTCATCGGGCACCCCAATGACGCAGCATTCGGCGATGGCTGGATGACCAAAGAGGCAGTCCTCAACTTCGATGGAAGAAACGTTCTCGCCACCTGAAATGATGACGTCTTTCTTGCGGTCGGCGATGACCACATACGCTCCATCCATGTAGCCACCATCGCCGGTATGGAAGTAACCGTCACGGATAGCTTTCGCGGTCTCTTCAGGTTGTTCCCAGTAACCCTCGAAGACCACATTGCTACGTGCACATATTTCGCCTTCGTCATCGAGTTTTATTGAAACGCCAATTGCGGGTGCGCCAGCACGGGACAGAAGCTTCGCCCGTTCTGCAGGAGTTAGATCGTCATATTCTGCGCGTGAGCGGTTCATCGTCAGCAGCGGTGAAGTCTCAGTGAGGCCGTAAATCTGGATGAACTCCCAGCCCAAATCAACTTCAACACGCTCAATCACCGACGAAGGAGGAGGTGCGCCGGCCACGACGATACGCATCAGATCACGCCCGGGGATTGGCGAGCCAGCAGCAGCAAGTTTGGCGGCGGCGTCGAGGGTCATGGCCACAACTGCCGGTGCGCCACACGCGAAGTTGATGCCATGTTCGGCAATACGATCAAGAATCACGGCCCCATCGATCTTGCGGATCACAATGTGACGCCCGCCCATTCCCGTGACCGCATAGGTCTGGCCCCAACCGTTGCAGTGAAACATAGGCAGAGTATGTATGTACACATCGCGATCCGAAACTGATGAGTGCCACCCAAACGTGGTTGCATTCGTCCAGGCATTGCGGTGGGTGATCTGCACACCCTTTGGTCGAGCGGTTGTGCCTGAGGTGTAGTTGATAGTCGCCGTGGCGTCTTCGTTGGCGGTCCATGGGGTTGGTTCGGCAGAACCGGCCGGGAGGGGTGCAAAAAGCTCGGCATCAGACACGCCATCGAGCACGATGAGGTGTTCAACGGCAATGTCTTTCACCACGTCGTACTGCTCGGGATCAACCAACAACACCCGGGCGCCGGAGTGCTCGATGATGTAGCTGATCTCTTCTTTGTTGAGGCGAAAGTTGATTGGCACCAACACGCGACCGTAGGTACCGGTGCCCCAGAATGAAATCAGAAACTTTGCCGAGTTGGGGCTCACGATGGCCACACGGTCACCTTCCCCAATACCCATATCTTCGAGCTTGCGGGCCATGCCTCGAACTCGGGCGCCCATCTCGGTGTAGGTGATGGAGCCAAGCGCGCCCACTGCGCCGGGTTCGTCGACTACGGCAATGCGGTCGCCGTACACGTTGACGGCACGATCCAAAAAGTCGGCGATGGTGAAGTTGACCTTCATGAAGAACTCCTGTGTTCAAACTACGGTTTAAGACCTACGAATACCAGTGGCTGGGCTAGAGCACGGCGAACATTCTGGCAGGCCGATGACGTTTGCCACACATTTCCGGCGCGTCCTAACCGTTTACGGCCAAAAGGTCGAGAATTGCGCTTACCGGACGTTTCGGCGTTTCGAGTGGGTTTGGGCTGGTTTGGGGTGGTTGGGGTGGTTTGGGCGTTCACGAGGGTCGCTTCTGCAACACCTGCACTGATTGGTCAAAGGTGGAAGAATCCCTGACCATGAGTTTCGAGCGCGTTGGTGTAGTTGGTGGCGGTCTAATGGGATCAGGTATTGCCGAGGTGAGTGCTCGGGCCGGGATCGATACGATCATTCTCGAAACCGACCAAGCTGCTATGGATCGAGCCCGGGCTCGTGTGGAAACCTCTTTTGGTCGGGCGGTTCGCTCCGCCAAACTTGAGCAGACCGAAATGGAACGTGCGCTTAGCTTCCTCTCATTCACGACGGATTTCGAGGCGATGGCGGATCGCGATTTGGTCGTCGAAGCGATTCTTGAAAATGAGAACGCCAAAGTGTCGCTGTTTACCAAACTCGATGAAGTGGTAACCGATCCGCTTGCCGTGCTGGCCTCCAACACGTCCTCAATTCCCATCATGAAGCTTGGTATGGCGACAAAACGGCCTTCCCAAGTCATTGGGATTCACTTCTTCAACCCAGTGCCCGTGCTCCCCCTAGTTGAGTTGGTTACCTCGCTGCTTACCAGCCATGAGACGGTTGAACGAGCAAACACCTTTGCCGAAATCACTCTGCACAAGCGGGTTATTCGTTCAAAGGACCGCGCCGGCTTCATCGTGAATGCGCTGTTGATCCCCTACATCCTCAGCGCCATTCGCATGATGGAATCGGGTTTCGCAACCGCCGACGATATTGATACGGGCATGGTTGAAGGTTGTGCGCACCCAATGGGCCCGCTCCATCTCGCCGATCTAATCGGTCTCGATACGTGCATGGCCGT
>JAYSVF010000240.1:0-3401 GCA_043718695.1 Acidimicrobiia bacterium
CGCAGGATTTTGCCGTAAAGGACGTTCAAGTTTTGGGCGTTGTTCTTTACGTCGCCCGCACCACCTTTCGTTCCAACACCCCCGCCATCGCCAAGCCCAATCAGCAAGAGACCGTCGGTGGTGAAAGCGAGCGTCCCGCCGTTGTGATCCTCATTGGGATGCGGCACGCGAAGCAACACACGCTGCGAAGCAGGGTCAGCGACTTTGCCATCAAATGAGAACTCGGCCACGACGATTGTGCCGTCTTTCTCTGTGTACGTAACAAACATCAACGAATCGGAATACGGTGGAAACGCCAGGCCGATGAGACCGCGTTCGTTGTTCGTACTTACCCTCGTGGACAGATCAAGCACTGCTGGAACTCGCCAGGTCCCATTGGTTTCAAGCGCCCGAACCTTGCCACCCTTCTCCATCACATACAGCGCTTCATCACCACTTGATGCGGGTCGCGTCAGCACCCCAATTGGCTCTACTGCGGTTGCCAAGGGAACGAGTTTTGAAGGTTCCCCTAGCGGGGTGGTTGTGCCGGTAGTTGGCAGCACGACCGTTTTAGCCAACACCCCAGCTCCAGAAGGCAACATCACAACCCCAAACAAGCCAGCCAATATACAAAGCACACGTACGATCGAACGATTTCTCACCCGAGGAACGTACACCAGCAACCGTTTACGAGCTTTCACTGGCAACACGTCGATCAAGGGTTAGAAGCTCCCTGAAAGACTCCCGCGAAGCTGGTTGTCGGAAATCCGCCAGTCGAACGGCCGCAGAGCTGGCAAACTCAACGGCCTTATGTCGCCCACCACCCATTTGAGCCCCACCATGGCGCCCGGAGTTGAGTCTGAGGGATCCGATGCCAAGCGGGTTCTTACCGCTGAGGGCACCAACCGTGAGGCGTTCACCCGGAAGGACTGGATTCTGCTGGCCGTTCCGGGGTTCATTTGGGGTGCTTCGTTTCTGCAAATTGCTGAATCACTCGAGGGATTCACCCCAGCTGCGGTCACGTTCGGGCGCATGCTGTTTGGCTTCCTCACGTTGGCCTTTGTTCCGTCGGCCCGCAAGATCAAGATCCCTCGCAGCGCCTGGCCACAACTCGCAGCCGTCGCCGTTACGTGGCTGGCCTTCCCCATGACGTTGTTCCCCATCGCCCAACAACACATCTCCTCATCGCTCGCCGGAATGCTGAATGGGGGCATCCCAATTTTCGCCGCCATCGTCGCCACCATTTTGTTGCGGCGCCTTCCGGGAATCAACCAGCGCTATGCCCTCCTTGGCGGAATTATCGGACTGGCCATGATCGGTCTTCCCTCGATCAACGAAGGGAAATCCAGCGCCTTTGGGGTTCTTCTCGTCATTATCGCTATCGCCTCTTACGGGATAGCCGTCAATCTCTCCGTGCCTCTCACCCAGACCTACGGTGCAATCCCCGTTTTTTGGCGCTGCCAATTGATTGCCGTTGTGCTCACCGCCCCGTTGGGGATCCCCGGGATGATGAAGAGCGATTTTGGTTTGCGTCCCTCGTTCTTTCTGATTTCGCTCGGCATCTTTGGGACCGCTGTCGCCTTCGTTTGCATGGTCACCCTCGCCGCTCGTGTGGGGGCTACCCGCGGATCGATCCTCACCTACGTGGAGGCCGTAATTGCACTGGCCTTGGGTGTGGTGTTCCGACACGAAAAGGTGCGGCCTATCGAAGTTGCAGGCTGTGCCGTCATTCTTGGCGCCGCCTGGCTCGCAGGACGCGCTGACCGTTAGGCGCACAGCGCCAGTGCCCCGCCTCAGCAGTGCTTTTTCGATCCGCAAGGGGCTTTGCAACCCAGAATTCAGTGAACAGTGGTTCATAACTGAGCGCCTAGGTAAACGCAATAGGCCACCCGATTCATTCAGGTTAAAAACACTCTCCGTGGTATTGACCTAATTCAAATCTTGATTAACACTCTCCGTAGCAATTCTTTTCTACGGGGACAAGGCGACCTCGCAGCTAACCAACCAACTTCCTCGCCAGACGTTAACAAGCAAAGGATTCATTATGAAAGCAACGAAAAAGGGTACGTCGTGGGGCCCAAAGCGCGCGGCTCGTCTGGCCGCCGGTCTCGCCGTCTTGGCGATCACGGCAGTAGGTATCGGAGCGGCTTCTAACGGGGCGAGCGCCGCCAATGGCTCGAAGGTCTCCGCTCCATCAACAACGCAGGCACCCGTCACGACGGTGGACACAAATCCGACAACGCAACGAGCAAACGGCTGGTAGTTAGCCTAAACCCCTAATAGTTCGTAAAGAAGAAGGAGGGTTCCCACAGGGGCCCTTCTTCTTGCATAAGCGAACGAGCGTCGTGACCGCGAGATCGTTAGCGTTCTGGTTCCCAAAGGGCCCTCTTTGTCGCATGAGCGAACGCAGGACGCTCAAGGTTTCTGGTCCAAACGACGATGACTCTGGCAGGTAACCCTGTCATGTTTGGAAAGAGGAATCCCGGCGTCTGGGCGTTTAATGCCCTGCTCCTCTTCGGAGCGGTGTTCGTCGCGTCCCGGTTCGGTTCCTCATCGACGTCAATCCTCGCCACCCCGCTGGACCTGCCCTGGTACTTCATGATCGGGATTGCCGGTGGAGCAGAGCTGTGCTTGTTTTCAATCCGGTACCGAAACGACGCCCAAACCTTCACCCTCGGCGAGATTAGTTACGCCCTTGGAGCGGCCTTCTTTCCCCCGAGGGAGTTTCTCGCCGCAACCGCAATCGGTTTAACTCTGGTTTTTTTGGCCCGCCGAGCGCCGCTCACCCGGCTCCTGTTCAATGTTGCCGCAACATCTCTAGCTGCCAGCGTGGTCGTCGCTACAACTCGTGGACTGGTGGGCTCTCAAGCGCAAACAGACAGCGTGCAGTTATGGTTTGGCATCATCCTTGGGTCCGCCATTGCTTGCCCGGTACAAGCACTGTTGGTGGGCATGGTCCGGTCGATCGCCGAAAAACGATGGTCCACGCTGATCGAGGCCCCAAGAGTCATCTTCTTCTCCGAACTCAACAGCATCGCCGTGGCGGCTATGGGTGTGCTGATCGCCATCGTGCTCAGCATTGCTCCAGGAGTAGCGATCGTTGGCGTTGTGCCGCTTGGGTTGCTGTACCTCGCGTTCAGCCAACTCGTTAGCGAGCACACACGAAGGACCAACGTTGAGTTCCTTTACGAAACTGCGCAAAGCATTCACACCACGCCCGACATCGAACAGGCACTCACCAACCTCTTACATCGTTCACTTACGAGTTTTCAGGCAGACTTCGGCGCGGTCCTTCTTCGACGACCCGATAGTGGGCAATGGATAAGCTTCTGCGTTGGAAAGACCATCGGCGGCATAACCAAACTCGATCGGCAACCCCACTGGATTCCAGCGCCGGGAGACGCAGTGATTTCTCAGCGCCG
>JAYSVF010000025.1:0-5542 GCA_043718695.1 Acidimicrobiia bacterium
CTTGCCGTGCGGATTTCGGTGAGTCGTTGGCGGACGAATGCTGCGCCGGCTGAGCCATCGATGAGCGGTTGCGTGTCGAGCATGGATTGATCCGTGCGCTGAGAAACATCGGTGTGGCTTGGCTTGGCTGGTTCGGCTCGGATGAGGTGGCCGTTTCCGCGGTACCATCGATGAGCGGTTGCCTGTCGCGCGTGGATTGATTCGTGCGCTTAGGAATGTTGGCTGCCGCTGGGCTGGTTTGGCTTGGATGTGGTGGCTGTGTTTGTGGGGCTATTTGCGACTTGTGCGGATTTCGGTGAGTCGTTGGCGGACGAATGCTGCACCGGCTGAGCCGTCAATGAGCGGTTGCGTGTCGCGGATGGATTGATTTGTGCGCATAGAAATATCGAATCTGGCTCGACTTGATGAGGTAGTAAGCCCGCTGACGATCCACCGTAAGGTTGAGGCCGCGGAGGCAACTTCGGGTTCGGCCCAGGTGTATCCCGCAGGGTACGGCTCGGCGGATGTATCGACCGTGACCCGGTGTGCAGGAATCAACCACGAGTTGGCGTGGTTCATGAACGCTAGGTTGCCGGAATATTCGGTAGCCATCGTGGGAATGCCTTGGGCCATGGCTTCGAGCATGTGCAACCCGTAACCCTCGCACCGATGCAACGATGCAACAACGTCGAGCGAAGAAACATAGGCGCGCTGATCGTGTGGTGAAAGGTGCTGTTCAATGAGCACGATATCGGGCCGTCCGGCAATCGTCTTCCGAACGAGCTCGGCATCAGCAGGTGTTGCGCCCGAATTGAACGCCTTGATAACCAGCCATGGGCCGGCGCCGGGAGAGCGACCGGTTCCGCTCGGTTCTAAAACCGATGCGTCACTTTGGTTCGAGCCGAACTCGAGATCTGGTCCAGTGCGATGCTTCAC
The DNA here is from genome assembly GCA_043718695.1 of Acidimicrobiia bacterium. Classification (GTDB taxonomy): domain Bacteria; phylum Actinomycetota; class Acidimicrobiia; order Acidimicrobiales; family JANYDT01; genus JANMZO01. The sequence goes on from JAYSVF010000025.1 coordinate 916, forward strand.
CCGGAAATCAGCAACAGCACTGGGATCTGAGTCTGGATCTGAATCTGCCTCGCCATCGGCAAGTTGCCAAGGAATTGAGAACGGTTTGGGGAAGGCTTTGATGAATGCATCGATCAGACCGAGCGGGTTTTTCCTGGCAATGCGGCTGGCGTAATCGAAAGCGAAACCGATAACCAGGCCGTGCGCTGCATCACTTGGAAAGCCCAATCGGGTTCTGGTCTCGGCTCGTTCGGAGCTCGTCGGTCTACCTGAACGCGCGGGAAGGCTTGACGGTAGGTCCATGCCTAGCGGGAGGATGTGGACGGGGAAGTTGGGTGGGGCGGCGTTACGGACGGCGTTGGCTACGAATTCGCTGGTGACCCAAACCTCGTCGAGATGTTCGAGCCCGGCAGCCATTTCGGGTGTGAGTTGTTCGAGTTCCCAAAACCACAGGCCGATCCGGTAGCGACCATACAGCGCAGCGCCGCCAATGGCCCTGGTTAGCCGAGCGGTTTCGGCACCGTTGACACAAAGAAGCGCAATGTCGTGCGCAACGCCAGGCCCTGGCGACGGATCGGGCCACGGGTAGGCGAGCGGGGAACCTATGTGGTCATAGGGTCGAGCGAGGGTGGGTTCATTGGCGAGTTCCAGCAACGAAACCAAACGTCGGGCTGCTTCGCCGAGTCCGAGAGTGGCGCGTAAATAACCGTAGAGCTGAACGCCAGGAGTGAGCGCTGGTGAAGGACCGGTTGGTGGGGGAGCGATGAGGTCGGTGATGCCGAGGGGGGCCGCAGGAATAAGAGCATCGGGGCAACCGCACTCGGCAGCCGCAAAGTGATAAGCCCACAGACGAAATCGTTGTGCAGCATCGGGATCGAGGAACAGGCCAGGGAAGGTCTCCCAAAGATCGGTTCGCTCCCGCCAAATTTCGGTGAGGTAGCGCCCAGCTGGGTCCTCGGCCGTCGCCACATTCAGCCAGTCGACCAGTTCATTGCCAGCAGAGGGGACGGATTCGCCCGCAGCCTGTGCCCGACCCAGGATTCGCCGGGCCCGAGTATCAAGGCGTAGGTCTTGTGCGGAGCTCATGTGCTGCTCACCGCTCATCGGGTCTGGGAGTGTTGTCGCCAGGTTGGGCGTGAGGGGTGCAGCGAAAGGTGGAGGCAGTGGAATGCGCCACTAACCCCACTTTTCTAACTGGGCTGGTGAAAAATCTGCCCTTACTGGCGCATTCTTCCAACAGCGTGGCCCAGCCGACGGTCGGTCCCATTCGCCAAGTCACCCTGGCAATGTAGCCAATGAGTGGGGCAACTAGTGTCAAGCGCCGGTCAAGTGCGGCCACGTGTAGCTCCGGATCGGGTGCCGGTGCCGTTCCAAGCCGGACGAACCCCCTATCAGTGTGTAAACCTGGTTCAAACCCGGTCGAGCACGAACGGACCACTATTTCAATAGAGTGAGGTCATGCCAAAAGTGCTTCCACTTGATCGGATTCGGGCCCTCTGTTTGGAGCTCCCGGGAACTACGGAAAAGCTCAGTCACGGTATGCCCACGTTCTTTGCTGGCAAGAAGGTCTTTGTGAACTGGGTGGAAAACCATCACAATGACGGCAACGTCGGGATTTGGTGTGCGGCGCCGGCGGGAGTGCAGGAAGCCTTGATTGACGAGGAGCCGGAGCGTTTCTTCCGTCCGCCCTATGTGGGGGTTCGCGGTTGGCTCGGGGTTCGCCTCGCAAAGGACGTCGACTGGGACGAGACCGCCAACATCGTGCTCGATGCCTACCGTTGCGTGGCCACGCCGACCCTACTCAAACAGCTCAACTCGCCTGGCTGAGCGTGTCTGGGAAGAGCGGGGGCAGGTTGAAGATGTCGCCCACTAACGCCGTTTTTCTCAGAGCTTGTGAGAAAAACAGGCTTAGTGGGCGACATTTCGATCCTCACCCTGGGTTTGTGTGCCGTCGAGAGCTGAATTACCCGTCGCTAGTCCAGCCGAATCGGAGCGAGCTGGCCCGTAGAGGCGTGATTGCGCAGCCGTGGGCAACTACGGTCTAGGACAATGTCCGCCGAAGAGTCGAGAATGCTAAACCGAGCCGACGGAAACCCACCGGTGTCGGTTGATGCGCCGCAGCCCGATCTCACCTCTCGGCCCCAGGCGACGGGTGTGGTGTTTGTGGCCCAGAGCCCCGATCGCATGGCGTTGAGTGTGTCGGCCCTTCTTGAGCAGGCGCCCTTCGATGTGGTCGTCGGCGTGTTGTATCCGCTCTACATCCCTACGTTCAATGCGCTTGCGGCCCGCCATGGTGATCGGCTGAGTGTGCGTACTGTTGGTTCGGTTTCGCAGTTGATTAATGAAACCTATGAGCAGCGCCACACCTCAATCATTGTCATTGACGATGCCGTGGTTCTCCCTCCCAATCCTTTTGAAACCGCGCTGCAATGGATCGACGCCGATCTCCGTGTCGCCACCGTTTCGTTCCTTTCTAACGCTTCAGGTTCGCTCTCGTTCCCCACGCGCAATCATCCCGAGGATCGTGCGCCCGACGGTCAAGATGAGGTGTCAATCACCCGGCGGCTCCGCTCGCTCACGCCAAACGCGAAACCCACTCCAATCACCTATGCGACGGGTGCTGTAGTAGTCCTCTCCGCCGGCGCATTGAGTGCCGTTGGGAACTTGGAAGCCCCGGCATCGGCTCGCTTCGATATCGCAGTCGCGGATTTCAGTGCGCGATCGCGGGCCAAGGGTTTTGTCGATCTCGTTGATACGTCTACCTACATTCTGCGTCCGTCCGATGTGGCGGTTGATCCAATCGCTCAGGCGACTCTCGATTCTTTGACCCCCGATGACCGCGGTTGGTTGTTGCACCGCCATCGTTCGTTGATTGGGTTTGTTGACTCTGAGCTGACGGCTTCGGAAACCCCCTTCGCGCTAGCCCACCAAGTAGCTGCCGTAAAGGTCAGAGGGATTCGCGTACTCATCGATGGGTCCTGCTTCGGACCGAATGAAGTGGGCACGCAAGTAGCAACATCCCATACGATCCGTGCACTTAGTAATCATCCCGACGTGCGTGAAGTGTCTGTAGCCCTCCCCGGCCCGGTTCCTCAGTACGCGGCGGCGACACTCACGGGCCCTAAAGTTCGCGCCCAGCAAGCAGGAGCGCATGAGCTTGGATTGTTTGGTCAGGTGGATGTGGCATTCCGTCCCTATCAACCCGTACCCGGTTGGCCGCTTGATTCGTGGCGTGCTGCCGCACCAAGATTTGGTATCAGCATCCTCGACACGATTGCCTTTCACAACGGTGGCTACTTTGCCGATTCGGGTCAGTGGATGGCCTACCGTGCTGCGCAGTTGGAAGCGGTTCGTGCCGCCGATTTTGTGACGGTGATTTCCGATGACGTGATCGGCCAAATGCGCTTGCACGGCTTTCCGATTCCCAACGAGCGCATACGTTCGATTCCTCTGGGTACGGAGCATCTCGACGCTGACCAACCTGCCACTGTGCCTGCGGAACTGATGGCCCGTGGCTTCACCGTCGGCTCGTTTGCGTTGTGCTTGGGCGTGAACTACTCGCACAAGAATCGCGAACTGGCCCGGGCTGCACATGCAATCGTACGTGCACAGGGTTTTGATTTGGCCTTGGTAATGGCCGGTGCATCGGTTCCCCATGGCACCACTCGCGTACTTGAAGGACGAGTAGCCCCGAGTGATGCGACCTATGTCCTGCCTGAAGTTTCCTCCGCCGAACGCAACTGGTTACTGCGACACGCTTCATTTATTTGGTACCCCACGTCGGCTGAAGGTTTTGGTTTGGTGCCCTTCGAAGCGGCAGCATTCGGTACGCCCACTGTTGCTGTCGGATTCGGACCGGTCGAAGAGCTGGCATACGCTCGGAGTGGAAGCGATCGGCTTTCCCAAGTTGGTGACTCGGGCTTTTTTGGCAGTGCCCATCTAGCTGGCGGACGGAACTTCGCCTCGGATGGCGCACGGCGTGAAGGCCAGTGGGAAACCTTGCGGGCCCCGTCGGCAGAAGAAGGTCTCGAGCACGAGCAAGCTGTTCTGATGGGGCGAAGTGACCAACACGGATCTGATGTGCCGATGTTGGCTCATGATTGGTCGCCAGGAGCGCTTGCTGAAGTGGCGATGGCGTTTCTGCGTGATCCAGATTTAGCCCGACGTCATTCCGCGGCACTCAACGATGCGGGCCGCCACTACTCCTGGTCTCGCACTGCCGATGCGCTAGTGGATACCTTCCGAGAATCTTTGAGCCAACCACGCCGGTAAGCGCGCTTAGCTATGCAACGTGTTCGCCAACGTTCGCATCGGTAGCTCCCAAGCGTCGAGACCAGGAACAACAAAGCCAGCGACTTTCACGGCATCGTCTGCTCGGCGTAAGCTGATCGCATCCTCGAAATGGCGTTGAGAGGTGAAGGCCATTTGTTCGGCCTGGTTCATCGTCGAACCCTGCAAAGCAAGGGTATGGATGCTCTCGGGCGAGAGTAGCTCCCGGTAGCTTGGGTCGACCGTAACTAGATAGCGCTTTGCATCTACGTGAAGTTCAACTAGATCGGCAACCCGCTCACCAAAAATCGGACGGACCAAATCGGCACACACCATACCGTGCCTTGCCTCAGAAGTGATCCCATGGGCTATGTCGTGA
>JAYSVF010000241.1:0-3398 GCA_043718695.1 Acidimicrobiia bacterium
GTCATTTAGGGGTCCTTTCAGAAGAACAGGATGTTCTAAGTGGTTACAAAAGCAGAAGAGTGAATCAAAACAGGTGAAACAAAACGGCGAATCGAAACGAATTTAGTGCAAGGAACTAATTGCCCATAGCCATACCGCCATCAACCGGAAGGGTAACACCAGTGATGAAGGCCGCCTCGGGTGAAGCGAGAAAAGTTATTGCCGCGGCGACCTCATCGGGCGTAGCCAAGCGGGCCAGGGGAGTGGCGCCAACAATTGCGGCACGCTGCGCTTCGTTGAGGCTAGAAACCATGTCGGTCTCCACGCCACCTGGGGCCACCACGTTGACGGTGATGTTGCGCGAAGCAAGCTCACGAGCCATGGAACGAGCCAACCCAATCACGCCGGCTTTCGAAGCGGCATAGTTGGCTTGGCCCGGCGCACCGTAATAGGCCACGATCGACGACACAAAGATGATGCGACCTTTGCGTTGCTTGAGCATGGCAGCGGCCGCTCGCTTGGCTACCCGCCAGGAACCAGTGAGGTTGGCATCGATGACGTCGCCAAAATTCTCTTCGCTCATTCGCACAACTAAGCCATCGCGAGTGATGCCAGCATTGGCCACGAGAACTTCCACCGGGCCATGCTCGGCTTCGATTTTCTTGAAGGCCGCTTCGATTTCGTCGGGCTTGGTGACATCACACTGCACACCGAGGAGACCTTCAGGCGTTTCGCCTCGGGTGGTCACAATGACCGTGTCACCCAATGCCGCGAACCGACGAGCCGTGGCCAAACCAATACCGCGGTTGCCCCCGGTTACTAGAACGACCCGACTAGTTGACTCACTCATAATGCTGGCCATCTTGGCACGGAGGACCCGTTTGGACACCGACGAGCACTGGTTTCAAGAAGGTTGGCTGGGTGGGTTCGGTTGGGACGAACCCACCCGCCAGAACTAGCGAGCCGCAACGAACGGCGCGAAGAAGAAAACGACATCGGGTTCGTCGGCTAAACCGAAGTAGATGGGGTCGTTGGACCCAAGGAGACACGCGGATTCGCGGCGTGGAATGCAGCACCGTGTCCCTCGGCTCGCTCGACTCCACCCCAACGCAGAACCGCGCTGGCCCATGTCATGCCGGCGCCAAAACCGCACATCAGCACGTTGTCGCCCGGTTGGATATTGCCCTTGGCGAGATCGTCAGCCATTGCTAGGGGAATGGAAGCAGCAGAAGTATTGCCAACCCACTCAACGGTGGTGCTGGTGCGCTCCAACGGCCAATTCAGGCGCTGTACCGCGGCATCGATAATGCGACGATTCGCCTGGTGGGGAATAACCCAATCGATATCGGCCATCGTTAACTTGGCCCGCTCCAGACTTAAATTCGCGGAATCCACCATGGCCCGCACGGCACGCCTGAACACTTCCTTACCGTCCATCTTAGTGATCTCATCATGCTCGCAATACAGAATCGAAACGGCAGAGCCATCGACGCCAAGATCGAAACCCAGCAGGTCACCTTCACCTTCGCATCCTTCGATGATCGCAGCCCCAGCCCCGTCGCCAAACAAGATGGCGGTGCCGCGATCGGTCTTGTCGATGATCCGGCTGAGCTGCTCGGAACCAATCACCAAAATGCGGTTCATTCCCATGTTGAGAAAACTGTGGGCCGCCACCATGGAATACATAAAGCCCGAACAGGCCGCGCCAAGATCGAATGCGCCGCACTTGAGGCCCAACTCGTTTTGCACAATGGCCGACGAGCCAGGCAGAACGTACTCTGGCGAACAGGTTGCGAATACCAGGAGATCAATATCGCTTGGTTGCAGATTAGCCATCGCAAGTGCATTTCTCGCTGCTTCGGCACCCAAACTTGCGGGTCCACGATCGCCCCAGTAGCGAGTTCGGATACCGGTCCGTTCAACGATCCACTCGTCGTTGGTGTCCATCGTCTGGGCCAGGTCGTGGTTGGTTACGACGGTTTCAGGCAGCGCTGTGCCCCAACCAATAATGCGGCCGCCTCTACTCATATGCGTTCTCGTTCCTTGCTGAATTTCGGGAGATATCTTGTGGTGCAGCCACTGACCGGTCGCAGTGTCTGGGATTTGGGTTTCGATCGGCTTGTTTTGGATATCGGTTCACACGAGCGCATTTCGACACACGCGGTTCGACAGGCACTTGAACCCATGCCCGAATCGTTCTGTGCATCACGCGACTTCCAACCACGCAATGGGCTGACCAATCGCCACACGTTCCCCAGCGACTGCCAACATCCCGCTAATCGAACCGGCAAACGAGGAACGCACTTCGATGTCACCAATCGTCCCGACAATGCCTGCGACCGAAACGCTTTTCCCCTTGGTCGCGCTTTCCAACGGTTGAAAAATTCCCGCTGCAGGCGACACGACCATGCGCACGCTCATCGAAAGATGCTCACCCTCATGCTGACGGGCCAGCGGGGGTTGGGTGCCACCATTGAGCAGCTCCAACAACTTGTCGATGTCTTCGGGCGTGGAAATTGAGATACCACGCGCATCGGGAACAATGCGCTTAATCAAGCCCGTCAACACTGCGCCCGGGCCAAGTTCGATAAACGTGGTGGCCCCTGCGTCGGCCATGTTTTGAATCGATTGACGCCAACGGACGGGGGAGACCAATTGGGCGCTCAACAAACTCGACCAGTCACCGGCGGCTTGGTGAGAGCGTGCGTCGATATTGGCGAACACGGGGATTTCGAGGTCCTGCAGCGTTGCGGTGCTGAGCGCTTCCCGGAGACGATCTCGGGCGGGTGCCATATACGGGGTGTGGAAAGCGCCGCCGACCGGGAGTGGCATGGCCCGTTTGCAACCCAGTTCTTTGGCAGCAGCGGCAGCACGTTCGAGGGCGGCGGGTTCACCGGCGATCACGATTTGTCCGGGGGCGTTGTAATTCGCGACCCAGGCATCGCCATCGGAACGTCTACACGCGGCATCGGCATCATCATCGGAGATGCCGAGCAGGGCAATCATTGTTCCCGGGCGAATGTCGGCGGCATTCTGCATGGCTTCACCGCGGATGGACACGATATTCACGCCATCTTCGAAACTCAGTGAACCCGTTGCCGTGAGTGCGGTGTACTCGCCGAGACTGTGGCCGGCCGCCATCGTGGGTTCAATACCGACACGTTCTACGGCATCGAGCACGACCATCGAGAGCATGAAGGTGGCGAGTTGGGTGTTGCGAGGTTGTTTGAGCTCATCAGCATCAGCATCGAGGAGAAGCTTTGCAACATCCCTTCCAGCGACATCGGAGGCATCTTCGACGAGCTCCCACGAGGGGTGATCAACCCACGGCTGACCCATTCCAACTTTTTGCGAACCTTGACCGGGAAACGTAAATGCCAACATCGACAGGTTTACCCTCTCTCTTGGTGAACGCATCC
>JAYSVF010000242.1:0-8021 GCA_043718695.1 Acidimicrobiia bacterium
TGGGGTCAACGAAATCGAACACCTCCTTGTGATCCCGTCGACGTTTCGTAAGTTCACGATCGTTATACCCAAGCGGAATTTTCGCGTCCCGTCGAACAGAATCCTTAACCCCCTGATCGGCATCGAAGAACCGTTTTCCGGCCGCAAACGTGGTGGCGATCACGTCGTCAAGACCGTGCCCGCTCAAGAGGAAGAATCCGTGATCCCTGCACGCCCGGTCCAGTTCGGCAAGGGAGGTGCTGCCAGGGTTTCGAATATCAACAACCGGGACGAGATCCATTTCCTCACTCTACGCCCGAAGCCACTTTTGGCCTCAGTCGTAGCCGTTTCGGTTTGACGGGAACGATGAAACCGGCACGAAGAGTGTGTGCGGGGTTGTTGCAGTGCCGCCGGGCAACGTTGACGGGCACAAGGCTTCACCCGAAGCTCCACGATGATACGATTGTATTAACCGAAGGAGTCGAGATGTCGAGTGCATACGTGGTGTCGGATTTGGCTAGGCAGCGCAGGGAAGTGGTTGACGCTGCACGCCGGGAACCGGTAAGAATTCGTGACGCCGACGGCCTCATGCTGGTGCTCAAAACCGAAGAACACGATCTCGTTACCGGCAAAATCCTCGACTACTACGAGCTACATGCCCGTGCCGAAGTTGAGTGCCGCCGAGAGGTCCCGAAATCCGGGGTGCTTTCTGAAATTGCCTTCATCGCCGACTGGTTGCCCGATGACCGCCAGACATTTCTAGACGGCCTGGCCGAAGTTCTCGATGAAAGCCGTCGACTGGGCACCCTTGAACCCGTCACGTTCTACATTCGCTGGCACGCACCACTAGCTGAACCGGTTCCAATGCCAATCGATCGGGCCTTCACGAAACGCCTCGGCACGGCACTGCAAAAACACCTAAATCGTTAACCGAGGCTTCTTGCCACTGTGATCAAGCTCCGAAAGTTAAACAACCGAAACCTTTGGCGACTCGGTGAACTTCAGCGTGAGACTTTGCCGTCGGTTCCCGCTTCTGAGGTTGAACGAATCATTTTCGACGGAACCGCGCGAAGCCATCTTGGCGATCCCGGCTCGGCATTCCTTTTGATTGACGATCGCGACCGAGTGGTGGGGGCCGCGCTGCACTACAACCACGAAGAACTGCCTTACGTGCAATACATTGCGGCGCTGTATCTCGACCCCCGCTTTCGTGGCGAAGGACTTGGGGCTCAAGCGTTCGCTGCCGTTCTCGCCGACGCCCGCGAACGATCGGGTCGTCCTTACGTTGCATGGGTGGTGCATCCCCAGAACTCACCCATGCTCAACCTCAGTCGCGCCCTCGGCCCGGAATTCGCAACCGACCCCGAAACCGGCTACCTGCAATTCGTCAACCCAAACGCTTAAGCAGCTTCCAGCTCAAGAATTGTCACACCCCCTCGGCATCATGGGTCGATGGCAAATTCACGAAGTGACGACACCGACCAGTTTGAAGAGGGTATTCTCAAGTTGCGATTTTCGAAAGTCGATAAGTTGGACTGGCCGACGGAGTTGGTCGAAGCTGCGAACGAGGTGAGTCGGTTGTTAGGTGAGCAAATCAAAGCAGCACGCGAACGATCGGGGCTCACACAGCCCGATCTAAGCGCAGCTATCGGGCTTGATGTTTCAGCGATTTCTAAGATCGAGAACGGTTCACGGTCGGTGAAGAGTGATGAACTCGTGGCCATCGCGTCTGCCCTTGGCGTGTCGGCCATGGCGCTCCTAGAACCTGGATCGTTCGTGGGGCGGCTCGCGGTTTCGGCTCGTTCAGGGGGAGCTCCTACCAGTACCGGATCTTCACGTGACAAGTTGCTACGTTTAGCGGAGTACCACCAATTGCTTACCGAATCGGGTCTCGCACACAATACGATTGCGCTAGTGAAACCGAAGCTCCGTGGTGAGTGGCTCCAAGACGCGAATGCCGCCGCGACCTGGGTACTCAATGATTTTGGTGAGCAATTTACTGGTTCGGGCATGGGTCGATTCGAGGCGCTGGTGAGTTGTATCGAATCGCTTGGCATCGGCGTTTGGCTAGAACCTTTTCCAGAGGGAACGCTTCTCGGCGCAGCGCTTACCGATGTGGAGTTTCCGTTGGTGTTTGTGAATACGACTTCTCGCAGATCTCGTGCATTGTTCACGCTCGCTCACGAACTTGGACACGTACTTTTCGGTGACGGTGAAGGCATTAGCCAGGACCTCGATCATCGAGCGATTTCACTGGAAGAGAAGCGGGCGAACGCATTTGCCGCTTGCTTACTTATGCCCAAGGCCCGAATCGATTCGATCATCGAATTGTGCGGGCGGACCACGCATGCGCTCGGAACGATGTTGGTCGAGTTCGAGGTGAGCTGGGAAACTCTCGTGTATCGGCTCCACAATTCCCAAGTAATTGGATCGAAGAAGCGAGATGAATTGCTTGTCTTGCCTCGGTCCGCCGTGGAAGCAAGAATCACCGACCCGGCGCTCTCGCAGCGACTGTTTGAACTGCGCTCGGCCGATGCCTTGTACTCAGAGCGTGCTCCACTCGGTTTAACGAAACGTATGAAACAAGGCTACGAAGAAGGGGTGGTTTCGGTGCGGGCGGTTGCTGACGTGGCCATGGCCAACCCAGACGATCTACTCGACTCATTCAATGCCGAAACGGCGTTTCTCGACAGTCCTGGATATCCTGACAACCTTGAAGACGAGGAAGCATACGAGGACGACCCCTTCGGGAATCGCCGAATCGAAGTCCGTGTTGCTAGCTGATTGTTCGCTCGCATATGAATCGCCCTCCGGTGTTACTCGACGCCGGTCTCCTGAGCACGTTCGCCGCTGCCGACGCGCTCGACGTACTTGAAAACCGATTTCAGTTTGCATCGCGTCCTCTGTGGACGTACGAAGTTCACAAAGAGTTGCTACGTGGAGCTAGCACTTCTGCCTACTGTCTCGTGGTTGTCCAAACGAGTTGGCTCGGCGAACCGCACGAGGCCCGGCCCGATGACTTGAAGTACATCCTTCGGTATCGAACGGCCCTTGGCGGAGACCATCCGTCAAACCTCGGCGAAGCCTCGTCGGTCTACTGGGCAGAACAACTCAACGGACGATTCGCCACTGATGACAACGCCGCTTACGACTGGGCAAAACGAAAACTTGGCGATGGGCGAGTAATCGACACCGTCGACATTCTTCGCGAAGCCGTTGTGATGGATGAAATCAGTGCAGAGCGAGCTTCGACTATCTGTCAGCTTGCCTTCGATCACGATCGCTCACTCCGCCGGGTGCATCCAGCCTGCCCCTCAAAATCTACTTTGCCTAGTTACCAAGGCGGGTCGGCTACTGCGGCGAGCTTTGCCGCAAGCGCTCGGAATCTTCTGCGCATACCCCTAAGCAGGCGCCGGTTCTCACCGGTGAGCTAAACAATCAGCCTCCGCCGTGCGTACTCCGATGTATGTTCCGTTGTATGGTTCCAAACGTTGTCGTTTCTTGGCGTGCGCGTAGTGTGATGGTTGCGGTGTTCGTGCTTGCCCTTGCTGCGCCAGCGAGTGGACAAATCAAACCATCCGTCTCCGAAGTTCGTGCCTACCGAGGACTCCACGCGGCCGCCGCGAATGGAAAGACCACAACGATCCGGCGTTTGCTCCGCAGCGGTGCAAACCCAAATGCACGAGATAGTTACGGCCGTACTTCCTGCCACATCGCTGCACACTTTAAGCGTCGTGCCGCACTTGCCCTCCTGCTCCGCGGTGGATGTGATCCAAACGCGCTTGAGCGTGATCGCTATGACATCGCCACGATTGCCGGTGTCGCCGATGACCCCGAGACCTTGCGGATTGCGCTTGCAAATGGGGCGAAAGCTACGAACATCACCAGTCGGTACGACGGCACCGCGCTCATCGCGTCATCGCACCTCGGTCATGATCAAGTGGTTCGACAGCTCGTGGACGCCGGCGCGCCGTTGGATCATGTGAACAACCTTGGATGGACTGCCCTGATCGAGGCGGTCATCCTTGGTGACGGGGGTCGGCGGCACACGAATGTTGTGCGCATTCTTGTAGACGCTGGGGCCAACGTAGAACTTGCCGACCGCGCCGGTGCCACCCCGCTCGACCATGCAAAATCAAGGAACTACACCGAAATGGTCGCCATCCTCACCGCAGCCGGGGCCCGTTGACTCCTACGCGGAACTAGCTCGGGTCCCACGCTCGGCGATGTACTTCAGGCTCTGCTTCCAGCCAGGGCTAACACGTTGAGAAACTCGTCGCGGTCTGGGCCAAGTTTTGGGGCGGGAGGGCGCTGGTCCTTTTGCGAGTGAGCGGTCATCGAACCTGAAAGAACCTTTGGGTTGGCCATGAGCGCATCGGGTAGATCGAGCATATTGAACGCGCGGAAGAAAGCCCGGAACACATCGGGGTCATTGCGGGTCGCGGGAATCAAACCGTTCAGAATGAAGTCACGGGTCATGACGGCTGCCGCATCAGGTTCGGCTCCATCGAGAGCGGCCTGATGCAGCTTCGTTCGATCGGCGTCTTGGCGAACCGCCATGGCATAGTGCGGTTCTAATTCGGCGCGCACCGCAGCGTCCATCGTGTGCGCGAGCGCAATCCGGTCGCGCCCGTGTTTTACTAATGCGTCTGACAGCGCAGCAGCCGCGATCCCGGCCTGCGAGCAGCCTTTGCCGTACCAAGGGTTCGTGGCCAACGCTGCGTCGCCGATGACGACGAGCCCCGAAGCAACCGGCTGACCATCAACCACAAACCGGCGGATACGGTTGCGAAGCCGTGCCATTGACTCGACACCGGTAATTGGCTCGGCAAGACCTTCGGTGGTCCACGGCGCGAGCGGCACGAGCGTACGAATCGCCGCTTCCCAGGCGTCGTCTTCACGCATCGCCATTAACTCACGGTCGTTCGTGGGTATCCCAAACGTGATCGAGAACGTGCGGTTGTCGCCGTAAAACCCAGCGAAAGCGATATAGCCAAGATCGCCACCTGCACCGTCTTTGCTGAGCAGCGGCAGTTCTTGGCCCTCGCAGAGCCGATAGAAACGCGACAGGTAGATGATTCCGGCATCACTCACTTCTTCGGTGGGCTGCACCTCGCCGCCAAGCGCATTGATCCATTCCATGATGGGGGAGTTGCGACCGCCACCAATCACCACAAGATCGGCCTCGAGCGTTGAACCATCATCGAGGATGACCCCGCGAACATCAGTACCTTCGGCCAGCAGACGCTCTACTCCAACACCACCGCGCCACCGCACCGTAGGTTCCGCCATCACGGCTTTGCGTAGGACCCATTCGATGGTGAGTCGCCGGCAACACAACAACACCAAATCGCTGTCACCCTCACGTGGCTCGCGATCGACAATGTCGGGCGGCAGAATCCGCTCGACACTGAGTTCGGTGGCTCCCTGGGCTAACAACGTTTCGAGCACATCGGGAGCGCGTTCGGCGAGAATTTTGCGGAGCCGGGCCAAGATCGCGTGCGACTGCCGGGCATGGGCGGCACCACGTCGATCCCATTCAGCGAAAGCCTCATCAGCGGTAGCGGGCACATCAGTGTCGTCTCGCTCCAACACGGTTACTCGGTGTCCATCTCGGGCGAGCATCAGTGCGGCGAGTAGGCCAGCCATCCCGCCGCCAACGACGGCAATGTTCTGCGGATCGTCGACCCGAGAGGCTCTAGCGGGAGCAGTCGTAGTTGTTGCAGTGGCGCTCATGTGAGGCTCCCGAGGAACTCGATAAGTGCAGCATTCACTTCAGATGGTCGTTCCTGTTGCGTCCAATGCCCGCAACCCTCAAGGATGAGTGAGCGGTGCAACTTCGGCAGGGTTCGCTCAAATGCCGCAATAGCTGGTGCGCCCCACACCGTTGGGCCATCACGGTCACCGCCGATAAACAATGACGGCACGTTGATGCACGCACCGCGAAACGCCGCAAGGTCTTCCCAGTCGCGGTCGACGTTTCGATAGCGATTCAACGGTCCACGCAAACCGGAATGCTCAAATTCAGAAGTGTACATATCGATGTCTTCATCCGTGAGCCAAGGCAGCATCGTGTCGGGTTTGCGAAAACGGTCCTTCATGCGAGCGCCGTGTGGGATCGTAGCGATGGTTCCCGAAGGGTCAGGAGGCGGCGCATCACCCGATCCGCTGAACATGAAACCCAGCACCCAATCGCGAATATCGGATTCGATTTCGGCCTCGGCTCGGCCTGGCTCCTGAAAGTACTCGATGTAGAACTCTTCGTCGCCTGCCATCTTCCGGAACGCCGTCGTTGGCCGTACCTCAGATGGTGGGGAGAACGGCACCGATAAGCCAGCAACCGCGGTGAACACATCGGGACGCAACATGGCGGAACTCCAGGCGATCGGCGCACCCCAATCGTGGCCGATGATCGTTGCCGTTTCCGCGCCGAGTGCTCGCACCAAACCAACATTGTCGGCAACGAGGCGCACCATTCGGTAGTCCTCAACGGCTAGGGGCTTTGCGGATCGTCCGTAGCCACGCACATCAATAGCCACCACTCGGTAGCCGGCCGCGGCGAGTGCCGGTATCTGGTGCCGCCACGAATACCAAGACTCGGGAAAACCATGGACGAGCAGTACGAGCGGTCCAACGCCAGCTTCAACGCAATGAATCCGAGTGCCCGCGACATCAACGACGTGGGAGCGCGATCCAGCCGGCAGCATGTTCCTCATGTCCATAAAACTAAGCCCGCTTAGCGAGTGGCGATCTGGCCGGCTCGAGCGTTCTCGATGTACCCGTCGGTGGCGGTCCAGGTGATCTCGCCGTTCACGATGACGGTGTCAATACCTTCCTGGCGACGGATCCAGCGAATGCCATCACCGGGGAAATCGTTAGATGCAACCTCCGGTCCACGGCCAATACGCTCGGCATCAAAGATCACGACATCGGCGGCGTAGCCAGGCTTGAGCTGTCCGCGATTCTTAAGCCCCCATATGGTCGCCGGATCGAGCGTGATCTTCTTGACCGCGGCCTCGATGGTGAGCGAACCGGTTTCACGGACGAACTCGGAGAACAAGAAACCGGTATCGCCAAAGGTGGAGAACGAACCAACGTGAGCGCCGCCATCGGAAGCACCAACCTGCACAAGTGGATGGGCAAGCAGCGCGCCAACGAGCTCGGAGTTGTTGTGCCCCACATTGGCTCGAATGAACCACGTGCCGAGCTCTTCATCGAGCGCTAGATCCACGACCGTATCACCGTGAGTAGCCCCGGTCGCTTTGCTGATGTCATCGATGGTGCGCCCAATCATGTGACGGTTGCGCTCATGCACAACATCGCGAACCACAAACGCCCCGGCACCCAGCCCGCCATTGGGACGCTTGGCCAGAGCGTTCATCTCATCAACAAGGAGCTGGCGTCGATCAATCACCGCGGCAAGTTTTTCAGCATGATCACGAATAGAGGCGACCTTCCACCACGAAGGCATCGTGAGGAGCATGAGGCTTCGCTGATCGAGCGTGAAGCTAATATCGATCGGACGAGTTTGTACCTGGGGCCACACCGCAGCCCCCTGAGCACGCGCTGCTTCCACAGCCGCCATGACCCGGTCAACACCGCCACGGTTGGTATCAGAAAGAAACAGTGGCGACAGCGTCGTCGTGATGCCATGACGTAGTGAGATCTCCGCGAGTTGCTCCACGCGGGCGACGGTTAGGTCAGCATCGTAAAACTCGTGCACGATCTGTAACACCCGGCCATATTCGCCAAGTACCGCGGCGAGGGCATCGAGTTCCTCAGGGCCAGCCCAACGGCTTGGAACCGGACGATACGTTTCATCGATATCCACGAAGCTCGTGGACATACCAACAGCCCCAGCATCAAGGCACGTGCGAAGCAGCGCGGCCATGGCCGAGATCTCCTCGGGTGTGGCCACACGTTGCTGCGCGTCATCACCCATGACGAACATCCGCAACACCGAATGGCCGACGAGGGGCGCAACGTTGAGTGCAATGTTGTTAGTAAGTGCATCGAGCCAGCCACCGAAGCCTTCGCCCCAA
>JAYSVF010000243.1:0-43755 GCA_043718695.1 Acidimicrobiia bacterium
CAACGCGACCTGTGCAGCAACGGTGCCGGGCTTCGGTATCTCTTGCAACACCGAAACCACCAACCCACCAAAGATCCCGCTCAGCATGTTGTACACAAACGCCAACACCACCGTCGCAATCACATTGATCAACACAAGGGCCCCGACAATCGGTATGGCGCCCCGAAGAATCAGTGCCCCATCGATTTGAAAATTCGTCGTACCAAGAAGATCGCCAAGGAATGACGCGAGCTTTTCAAGCAGGCCAGCTTTCGAAGCAATAGTCCACAAACCGATACCGACGGCCAGGGAGATAATGCCGCTGATCAGGTGAAAGAGCAGCCCAATCTTAAAAACCGACCACAATTCCAGCCTGCGCACCACGCGCCGAACGCGCACGCCTCTACGGATTCGGCCTCTCACGGCATCGAGACTACTTCCCCGTCTTCCCCCTTCCCTGGTCACTCAAACAAAGATCACGACTCCGCATTGACCATTCGAAGCACAACTGTGAATAACCCGTTCATGTTCGTGACCCGTTCCCAAACATCTTGATCTTTTCCCTCATATCTCCCTTAAGCCCTCATCGACGCGGTGAAGTTCCTGGCACCGGAGTCAGTCTGGCTGGGGAGACGGAAGCGATTGGCTTGTTTGTGGTTGGTGGTGCGGTTGGTTTTGCTGTTGGTGGTGTTCTTGGTTTTGGGGTCGGTGACGGGATGGTTGCGAAGATCAGGGGCCTCGTGGTGGGGCTGGGAGTTGGAATTGTTGCAAAGACAAGGGGCCGTGTGGATGTTGGTGCCAGGGTGGCGATAGTGGTGGTTTCGAGATCATCGGTAGCCCCAGGACCCGGGTCGATTGGATTCCACGGTAGATACAAGCGTTCAGCGCGAGCCGACGCCTGTGAATCACCGACCGATACCTCCACGTCAACGGCCTCACCTGACTCCGTCGCCGAGACCAATACCGCGCCATTGCTAGCCACGATCTTCGAAGCGGTTGCAAGGTCAGCTGAAGCACCCGCCAGCGAACCCAGATCGGCAACCGCTTGGGCCCGTGCACGGTCATTCGCAGCCACACCCAACTTGACCACGGCAAAGCTAAGCGTTCCGACCAACGCCAATATTCCAGCGGTAATCACCGTGACCGACCCATTCTCGGAACCGATGGACATGAATCGTTTGCGTCCTTCGACGCAAGGACAATCGATCGCAAATGAAAGCATATGGATTTCGGCGACGTTGATCATCCTCGCAGCGTGACGGCATTGACCAACAAGTGGAAGGTGCCAACACGCACTTTCGCGGATTCGCTGTATGGACGGTCTACCAAATCGGGTGTGTAAGCATCCCGCCGTCGACGGTAAGGGTCGAGCCGGTAATCCATCGGGCCGCAGGAGAAAGGAGAAACAGACAAGCGTCGGCTACATCTTCGGGTTCGCCGAGGCGGCCAAGCGGGGCCTTGGACTGCCATCGCGCAACACCTTCGGGCCAAGCTTCAACCAAACCATCTCGATCAATCAGACCGGGGGCAACAGCGTTTACACGAATCCCTAACGGGCCAAGCTCTAAAGCGGCCGAACGGGTATGCATCAGCACCGCTGCCTTTGAAGCGCTGTAATGCGAATGCCCCAACGCCGGTTGCAAGCCCTCAATCGAGGCCACATTCACGATGGCACCAGCCTTCGTTGCTGCTTGTAGCCGACGAGCAACCGCACGGGTCATGGTGAAGACGCCACCCACGTTCGCTCGCATCACGGCATCAAACTCTGCTGAGCTCATATCCATCATCGAGGCCAGTGGCTGCAGCGCCGCATTGTTCACCAAAAGATCAACGATGCCAAGCGCGCTATGTATCGAATCCAGCAACGAATCAACGGCATCCTCATCCGTCACATCTCCAGCGCTGAGTCCGCCAACCGCAAACGTCCGAGAGCCCAACTCCGTTACGAGTCGTTGGGCGCCCTCGGCGTTGGATCGATAATGAACTGCAACACTGGCCCCTGCAGCATGAAGCCGCTTTACAATGCCTGCACCAATCCCACCGCTAGCCCCAGTAACCAAGGCAACCCGCCCCTTGAGACTGAGAAGGTCGGAAAAAGCTGGCACGGAAGATGCGGTCATGGGACCGACACTAGTGACCACATGCCGAAACGAACGTGCCGCAGATTTCTCTGCGGCACGTTCGTTGTTTTTTCTGTGGATCATGGTCAGCGCGAAGCCAGTCCAATCCTCACTCCGCTGAGCGGCATCAACCAATCAGCCCTGACTGTTCGGCGCCAGCTATTCAGTTTCAGCTATTCGGCTTCGTCGCTGCTGAGCACCTTGGCGACCGAGGCGACCGATTGTCCGGAATCAAGATTCATAACCCGAACACCGGTTGCCTCGCGACCCTGCGAGCTGATCTCACGAACCGCTTGACGATTCGTGACCCCACCATCGGAGATCAGAATGATCTCGTCATCGAGTTCGACGGTGAACGCCGCGGTAACTTGACCACGCTTGGCCGGCAACTTGATGGCAATAACACCCTGACCACCACGACCCTGCACATTGAAACGTTCTACCTTTACCCGCTTGCCAAAGCCAGCGTTGGTGATGAGCAGAAGATCGGTGGCATCGGTAACGGCATCGCAGCTGACCACCTCATCACCAGTCTTCATCTTCATGCCGCGCACACCAGCCGCTGCTCTGCCCATGGCACGAACTTCTTCTTCAGCGAAGCGGATAGCAATACCAGCACGGCTCAACATCAGAATCTGATCGTCACCATTGGTTTGAATAACTCGTACCAATTCATCGCCGTCACGAAGATTCACGGCAATTAAACCGGCACGAAGTGATGAGTCGTATTCACTCATCAAGGTCTTTTTGACCTGACCGAGACGGGTGCAGAAGAACAGGTAACGATTGTCTTCATAAGAGCGCGTATCAATAATCGCTTGGATCTTTTCATCGGCAGCGAGAGGCAACAGGTTCACAATCGCCGTGCCTCGGGCGGTGCGATCCTTCACTGGGATCTCGTGGGCCTTGAGACGGTAAACCCGTCCGCGGTTGGAGAAGAACAGCAGATACGCGTGTGCCGAGGTGGTGATGATGTTGGTGACGTAATCCTCGTCCTTCAACTTCGCACCCTGGATACCCCGCCCGCCCCGACCCTGGGTCTTAAAGGTGTCAGATGGCATGGCCTTGATGTAGCCAATCTTGGAGAACGTGATGACCAGTTCTTGATCCTCGATGAGATCCTCAACACTCATGTCGCCTGGATCAAAGGTGATCACCGAACGTCGTGGTGTGGCGAACTCTTCACGAATGGCACCAAGCTCGGTCTTGATAACCGTGTTGAGCACATCGCGTGAACCGAGAATTTCTTGAAGACCGGCAATGGTGGAACGCAACTCAGCCAGCGTGGCTTCAAGGTCAATTCGCGACAATCGGGTGAGCTGACCAAGACGCATTTCCAGGATGTCTTCAGCCTGAAATTCGGAGAACTCAAATGGGGCGGCACGCAATGCATCACGGGCCGCGGAACGATCCTCGGCACTACGAATAACCGCAATGATGGCGTCGATCACATCAAGGGCTCTTACGCGGCCCTCGATAATATGTGCACGTTCGGTTGCCTTGTTCAGGCGGTAGTTCGAACGACGGGTGATGACCTCAACCTGGTGGGCAATGTAGTGCTGGAGTGCCTGCAACAACGTAAGCGTGCGTGGTACACCATCGACGAGAGCCACGAAGTTCACGCTGAACGATGATTGCAAAGCGGTTTGCTTAAACAGGTTGTTGAGCACAACATTGGCATTTGCGTCACGTTTGAGATCAATCACAATACGGGTTTTACCCTTGGCGGATTCATCGTTGGCATTGGCGATACCGGCTAACTCGCCAGCATCCACCAACTCACCAATTCGGGTAAGAATCGACGATGGGCTTGACTGGTACGGCAACTGCGTAACCACGATTTGCACGCGATTGTTTTTGCCTTCCTCGATTTCGGCCACCGCGCGCATGCGAATCGAGCCCTTGCCCGTTCGATAGGCGTCCATAATTCCCGAGCGTCCCAGAATGAGTGCGCCGGTTGGAAAATCGGGCCCCTTCACAAAAGCCATCAACTCTTCAACGGTGGCTTCTGGACGGTCAAGCAGGTGTACAACGGCATCGCACACCTCACCCAAGTTATGTGGCGGGATGTTCGTGGCCATTCCAACAGCAATGCCGGTGGAACCGTTTACCAACAGGTTGGGGAAACGGCTGGGGAGAACTGTTGGTTCACTAAATTCACCGGAGTAGTTGTCGGCGAAATCAACCGTGTCTTCATGCAAACCATCGAGCATGTGCGTGGCGATGAGGGCCAGACGGGATTCGGTATATCGGGCGGCGGCGGCAGATGCATCGGGGGATCCGAAGTTGCCGTGCCCATCAATAAGAGGCACACGAAGGCTGTGAGGCTGGGCCATACGCACAAGCGCATCGTAAATGGCCGAGTCACCGTGAGGGTGATACTTACCCATAACATCGCCGGTAATACGCGCGCTTTTTAAGTGCGGACGATCGGGACGGGCGCTCAGCTCATCCATCCCAAACAAAATGCGGCGGTGAACCGGTTTCAATCCATCGCGAACATCGGGCAACGCTCGAGACACGATGACCGACATGGCGTAGTCCATAAAGGACCGTTCCATCTCATGTTGCAACTCAATCGGTTCAAACGAACCAAATTCCAAGGGTGCTTCGTTATTGCTCATAGTTTCCTCAGCTCTCGTTCTAACCGTTAGATGTCGAGGAATCGAACGTCATTGGCGTTACGGATAATGAACTGTTTGCGAGAATCCACATCGTCACCCATAAGCGTGCTCATCACATCATCAGCAATCGCCGCTTGCTCCACCGTTACCTTCAACAGCGTGCGTTTCGAGGCGTCCATCGTGGTGTCGCCGAGTTCATCGGCATCCATTTCGCCGAGTCCCTTTAGACGGTTGAATTCGTACTTCTTGTTGGGATTCGCCGCCAAAAACTCGGTCTTTGCGGCGTCGTCTTTGAGGTACTGCTTGTTCTTGCCAACCAACACCGAGAACAACGGCGGCTGGGCGATATAGACAAAACCTGCCTCCACCATGGGCCTCATCTGACGGAAGAAGAACGTGAGAAGCAGCGTACGAATATGGGCTCCGTCAACGTCGGCGTCGCACAGGGCAATCACCTTGTGATAACGACATTTCGAGGCATCAAACTCTTCGCCGACACCGCCGCCGATGGCCGTAATGAGCGCCTGAATTTCGGTGTTCTTCATCATCTTGTCGATGCGGGAACGCTCAACGTTGAGGATCTTGCCTCGGATGGGAAGAATGGCTTGGGTGCGGGGCTCACGGGCATCAGTGGCCGACCCCATGGCTGAGTCACCTTCTACGATAAACAGCTCCGATTCGGCAGGGTTCTTACCGGAGCAGTCTTTCAATTTGCCCGGAAGACCACCGCCAAAGGTTGCCGATTTGCGGGCCACATCGCGGGCTTTACGAGCAGCAACACGAGCCTGCTGCGCGATTTGGGCCTTCTTGATAATCCGGTTCGCTTCGGCCGGGTTTTCTTCAAACCATTCAGCCAACTTTTCATTCGTAGCCTTCTGGACCAGGGTTTTCATCGACGTATTGCCGAGCTTTCCCTTGGTTTGACCCTCAAATTGTGGTTCGCGCAACTTCACCGAAATGATGGCCGTAAGACCCTCACGAATGTCTTCACCTTGAAGGTTTTCGTCTTTCTCTTTGATCGCACCTTTTTCACGGCCGTACTTGTTGATCACCGAAGTGAGCGCGGTACGGAAACCTTCAACGTGGGTGCCGCCTTCGATCGTGGCGATTCCGTTGGCAAAAGAGTGCAGACCCTCATAGAACCCGGTGTTCCATTGCAACGCCACTTCGGCCTCGCCCACACCGTCTTCATCGGCGACCTTGAACGCCGGAACCTTGGCAAAAAGGGGTTCTTTGGTGGCATTGAGATGCCGCACGAAGTCAATAAGACCTTGGGCGTACTTGAAGGTGTGGGTTTCGGGTTTTCCATCACCGTCACGGTCGTGGTCAGGCCGCTCATCGGTGAACTTGATTTCTAAGCCAGCGTTTAAGAACGCCATCATGCGGAAACGCTCCAGCATGGTTTCGGCACGGAACTCAGTGGTCTCAAAGATGGTTGGATCAGGCCAGAAGGTCACCATGGTGCCCGTACGTCCACGGGGAGCCTTGCCGATGATCTCTAGCTTGTTCTTGAGCAAACCGCCCTTGTGGAACGAAATGGCGTACCGGTTGCCATCACGATCAATTTCCGCGGTCAAACCGGCTGAGAGCGCGTTCACCACCGAAACGCCCACGCCGTGAAGACCACCGGAAACTTTGTAGCCGCCACCTTCACCGAACTTGCCACCGGCATTGAGCACCGACAAGGCAATCTCTGCCGCAGGTTTTCCGTCGTACTTTTTATCGGCGTGCTTGACCGGTGCAACAGGAATGCCGCGACCGTTGTCTTCAACCTTGCATCCGCCATCAGCCAGCAATGTGACCTCAATGCGGTTACAGAACCCAGCCATGGCCTCATCGACGGAGTTGTCAACGACTTCCCACACGCAGTGGTGCAGGCCGGTAATGCCTGTGGAACCGATATACATACCCGGGCGCTTGCGGACGTGCTCTCGCCCCTCAAGGATGGCGATATCGCTCGCATCGTAGGAGGCCGAACCACGAGCACTTTTGGCTGCACTTGCTACAGGAGCACTGTCGCTTGATTGCACACTCCCTGCCGGGGGGGTGGTTTCAGCGCCTTGAATCGGAGCTAGTACCTGTTCATCTTGTGCCATCGGGCCCTCTTTCATTCAGTTCGAACCCACGCTTTTTACGCCGTGGTTCTCCGGGTTATTTCACCCAAGGTTTTCCTGCTAACAAGCCACGATGAATCCAACCGGCAAAACCCGGGGAAACGGCGCAGAATCAGGCTTTGCAGGCGTAATTACAGCGTTATAACTCTACTAGAGGGGGTATGACAAAAAGGGTCAGACCAGCCGAAATTCGCAACATAGAAGAGCAAACATGGTGACGTTCAACCCCGAAATGAAATCGGCAACAAGATCACGACGAAAACACAAACGAAAACACGGGAAAACAGCGATAAGTGCGTGTCTTACGGTTATTTCTCGGGCTTATTTGCCATCCATGAAGACCGGCGACCACTGCGTCGAACCTGCACCAAGATCTCCACAACCGTTCCGACCCCAACCCCGTCGTTGATGGTGGAAATCAGATTCGCCGAAAGGAACCTCATTTGGGTAGCCCACGCAGGATCGGCAACCGTGACGGTGAGCACGCCACGGTGCAAACTGACCGGTTTCACGTTCTCCCCCAAAGCCGAGCCAACCAGATCGGACCACCTAGCAAAAATGATCCCAAGGGCCGAAGGTTCGGGCATCCCCACTCGTTTGGTAAACTTGGAAAGAAGCTCCGAGATAGGTTTCGGCGGTTTATCCCCATCCGGGGCAGGTGTCCACGAACTCACGGTGCGTAGCTTTCTGTTGGCGTGTTTTCCCAGCCCATTGAGGGTTTCTCCCGATGTACTTGGTTGAGTACCCGCTCCTTATATGCGAAATTTCGTGAAACTCCTGACAGCCTCATTGTTGGTCATCCACAATTTCCCCAACGTTGTCCACAGCCAATCCGGAATCAGTTCCCGAATGGTGTGAATCGTCAGCCCCGGCATCAGCGAGTCTCGGTAGTGCTTCACTCAAGAACCCAGAACGACAAACCGAAACCCTCGATTGGACTTGCGCCGCTCGGGGAATCGTACCCGCCGTCGCCAACAAGGACTGGCCGGGTGGCAGGTGACGAACAAGAGCATCACTGCGAATCGGATCAAGCTCGGAAAACACATCGTCAAGTAAGAGCAACGGTGGCGAACCCGTCGACTCGGCAATGTAGCGATGCGCCGCTAAGCGCAGGGCCAAGGCCAAAGTCCTTTGTTCACCCTGCGAAGCCTGCGTACGGCTGGGACGTCCCTCAATCAGTAGGGCGACATCATCTCGGTGAGGTCCCACCAGAGACAACCCACGGCGAACATCGTCGTTGCGCCCCTGAGCAAGCGCCTCCCCCAAGCCAATCGTCATCCAGGAAGTTTCATACACCGAGCCAGTTTTTGCCGGTCGATCCGCAATATCGGTATACGCAGCAGAAATGACCCCGCCAATCGTTTCAAGCAACTGACGCCGAAGGTTTCCAACCATCGTGCCAACCGATGCCAACTTGTCATCCCAAACATCGAGCGTGAATCCAATCTCCGCCGACAAACGGCCCCCAGCTTGTTTAAGCAGCGCATTGCGTTGGCGCAGAATTTTGTCGAGATCTGCCAACGCCGCAGCATTGCGGGGATGCAATGAGGCCAGCACATCGTCGAGATAGTTTCGGCGCTCCGAAGGTCCGCCCTTGATGAGCACCAAATCATCGGGCGAAAAGACGCTTATTCGAAGCACTTCACGAAGTGCAGCGGTCTTGGGAAGAGCCTGCTTGTTAACCAACACGCGGGTTCGAGCCATCCGAGAGAATTCGGTTTCGAGCAATACCTCGCGATCACCAACCAACACTTCGCCACGGATGTTCGATCGATCGGCGCCATTGCGAATCATTGCTTCCGTCGGCGTCCCCCGGAAGGAACTCAGCGTGGAGAGAAATCCAGCTGCTTCTAGCAAGTTCGTTTTGCCGGTTCCGTTTTCGCCGACTACGACGGTCAGGCCCGGTGCGAGGTCTAGGTCCAGTTCGCTATAGCTGCGAAAGTCATGGAGCCAAAGGCGACGTAGATGCATGACAACGCCCTTCCATCCGAACGGACTTCACAAAACTCTCAAACCAACGAATTGACTACCAGTTCAGATACCAGGTGTGCAGATATTTTGTACACCTAGTATTTGTGCGCTTAGCATCTGTACACCTATCAACAGGCGCACGTAAAATACGTTCACTTAAGAATTGTTCTTAGGAAACTCGAACGGGCATCAGCAGGTAAAGGTAATCGGGGCGATCAACCGAACGAATTACGGCTGGCTTCAGGTTGTCGATTGTTTCCAGTGTCACAAACTCGCCAACGGCTGAATCAACACCAGCAATGAGAAACTCTGGATTGAAAGCAACCGTGAGTTCGCTACCAACGTAGGTAGCTTCAATGTCCTCGTTGGCCTGACCAACATCTTGGGTAATGGCAACCAGCTCGAACCGCTCTTCGCTTAGCTTGAGACGGACCGGAGTGGCATCCTTCGCAAGCAAACGAACACGACGCAACGCATCTAAAAACGCGGAGCGATTTACCGTGAGCTTGTTGGCCATCGAGGCGGGAATAAGGTTGCGGTACGGCGGATACTGGCCCTCGATGAGACGGGTCATGATCGTGGTTGAACCAATCGTGAACGATGCTTCGCGCTCACCCAAGTGCAGTGTGACATCGCCTGAGCCCAGCACACGACCCACCTCGGCCAGCGCACGGCTAGGCACCAGCACCGTCTGCCCCTCCTGCAAAACCACCTGACCGGGAAGGTCGCGGACCGCTAAGCGATAGGAGTCGGTCGCTGCCAAGCGGAGCCCTCCGGCTTCAGCAGCCATGAGCACCCCGGTGAGGATCGGACGGGCATCATCGTGGCTTGCCGATGGGATGACCTGCTTGATCGCATCGGCCAACGCACCCGAAGCAATGGTCACGCCACCAGCGGCGGGTTCGGGTAAGCGGGGAAATTCGTCAGCGGGCAGGGTCCGAACCGAGAAGTTCGACCGTCCGCCTTGGATTTGGGCCGATTCCGGCGTAACGGTAACCGTGATGGCCCCAGCCTCCAGTGCCCGCAAAATGTCCGAGGTGAGCTTGGCTGGCAGCACCGCAACGCCATCGACATCACCACTGACGGTCACCGCAGCGGTGATCGTGAGATCTAAATCTGACCCGGCGAGGCGCAACTCATCGCCACGAACCTCGATCCTGACACCCGACAGCACGGGCATTGCTGAGCGTGAAGCTACGGCCCGGGCAGCAGTCCCAAACGCTTCAACCAGTACATCTCGTTCGCAACGGAACTTCACGGCAGTCCTTTATAGATAGAAAGAGAGATATTTGGTAATAACGTTAGTAGGGCATGTGGATTGTGGATAGCACCCCGTAACGCCAGGTCATCAATGGTGTAAGACCGCGCAGGTTTTCCCCAGAATACCCAGGCAAGGTCACGTTCGGCTGAGTCGCTGGGGATGATCGGAAAGTTCTCCACAACTGAACGGTGACTTCCGGGCCGTTTCCCACCGGTCATACCGGCGAAAAGACCCAGATTCTGATCACGAAGAGTGACAACCGGGCTCGCTGGGTAGGAGGAGAACGAAGACATTTCGGGGGTAAACATAGTGCTCATCCGCCGGTCTTGATGATACGAATCAGTTCGGAAACCTGGTCGAAAATCATTCGACGCTCTTTCATCTGTTCGGTGATCTTCTCAACGGCATGAATCACCGTGGTGTGGTCCCTATCGCCAAACTCTCGACCAATCATCGGGTAGCTGTAATCAGTCAACTCACGGAAGACATACATGCCAACCTGACGGGCGGTAACGAGCGGCCGACGTCGACTTTGCCCAGTTAGCTCGGCGATGGGAAAGCCGAACATGTCAGCCGTGGCGTTCATGATGGCCTTGGCGGTAACTGGGCGAGGCTCTTTGCCACTCATAAGATCACCCAGGACCGTTTCGGCCATGGTGAGATCGAGCACGACCCGATTGAGGCCGGCATAGGCACAGACGCGGTTCAGTGCCCCCTCAAGCTCCCGAATGTTGCCCGTGATGTGGGTGGCTATGAAATTGAGAACATCATCGGGCACATGCGTCCGCTCCCGATCGGCCTTCTTTTGCAGAATGGCCAAACGGGTTTCGAGTTCAGGCGGCGTGACATCGGTAATCAAACCCCACTCAAAACGGCTGCGCAATCGCTCTTCCAACGTGGCAATCGCCTTAGGCGGGCGGTCACTGGAAATAATGATCTGCCGCCCAGATTGGTGCAGGAAGTTGAAGGTATGAAAAAACTCTTCCTGGGTGCCTTCCTTGCCTTCCATGAACTGGATGTCGTCAATCAGCAAAACATCACAATCATCACGGTACCGACGCTTGAACGCCCCGGTGGTGTTGGTTTTAATGGCGTCGACGAATTCAGTGACGAAGGTCTCCGTAGAAACATAACGAATCCGGCTCGCTGGGTACTGCTCGTTGACGTAGTGCGCAATCGCTTGCAAAAGGTGGGTCTTTCCCAACCCTGATTGACCGTAGATAAAGAGCGGATTGTACGAACGAGCTGGGGTTTCAGCCACCGACATTGCCGCTGCATGGGCGAAGCGGTTGGACGCGCCGATAACAAAATCGTCGAAGGTGTACCGCGGGTTGAGCACGAGATCGCCGGTGAGGGCCATTGACTGCTGAATCGGCACCGGCGGGCGTTCAACTTGGTTCGCTTCGGCAAGAGTCCTAGGAATTCCTGCGACCGCAACGAACGCTTCTCCGGGAATCACTTGTGAGTCAATGACTTCGATCGACACCTCGGGCATCTGACCGGTGGTCTCAAAAGCAACCTCTTGGAGCACGTCGAGGTAACGGCTTTCGATTCGTTCCTTCGCTATTGAGTGGGCAACTCCAATGACCAAACGAACATCATCAAGGACCAGCGGCTGGGCGCTTGCGAAGTTATTGTTCCAGGTCGCTTCGGGTAAACGGGTCCGCAGGCGCGCGCAAAACTCGGACCAGTTCGCTGCAGCATCGTTACCTTCCATGAAGAAATTCCTTGGTTTATCCACAACGATCTCCACAGGTGTGGACATCGTATGAGCACTGATTACTCAACAGCCACAACAAACGGGAACACCACGGAACGCCGGTATTGGGTGACGGTTATGAGAGACGGAACCTACCATTCTCACCGACGGCGCGTTCGAGGGACCCCGTTTCCCCACCTGACTCGTGAAGATCGTGTCGTTGGGAATCGCAGCGAAAGAACGTGAAACTACATGAAACAAGCGCAGCGATTGCGAAGGGCCTTGATCTCCCCTAGTCTTGACGGGTTCAGTTCGGCCCTGCGTAGTTCGCCGGGGAGTCTTTCGGAGGTTTACCGGTGAAGCGTACGTTCCAACCAAACAATCGTCGTCGTGCAAAGAAGCACGGCTTTCGCGCCCGCATGGCTACGGCCGGCGGCCGTCGTGTGCTCAAGGCTCGTCGAGCCAAGGGCCGCGCCAAGCTGAGCGCGTAGCTGCCGTGGCCGCGGGCCGCTTGATTGGTCGTTCATCATTCGCTGCGCTCAATGCGCAGGGCGTGCGCGTTCGGTCAAGCGTCCTTTCGGCCCGAGTTATCGCTACGTCCAATCCACCCAGAGTCGGATTCGCGCTGCCTACATCGTTGGGAAACGCCGTCGTCAGGAACCGAATTCGACGCCAGCTTCGAGCTGCACTCTCGCACTCCCCGCTGCCCGAGACCTCAGTTGACGTGGTCATACGTCCCTCAAATCGGGCGATTGGACTTGATTACCACCAACTCGTGGCAGATTTGCAAGTACTGCTCATCAGAGTCGATCAACTACGGATCCCCCATCTTGAGGTCGCTCCAACATGACGACCGAATTGGCTGACGGGGCCTCACCAGGGCCAGTGCCCGGACAAGCCTCACTAGGAGCTCGCCCGCTTCTGTTGGGAATCGCTTTGTACCAAGCCTTTCGGCGAGGGCGCCCGAGCCCGTGTCGGTTCGAACCCTCTTGCTCGGTTTATGGCGCAGAGGCACTAACTAGGTTCGGCGCACTGCGTGGAAGCTGGTTGACTATTCGCCGCATTGGCCGATGCCGCCCTGGTGGCGGATTTGGTCTCGACCCCGTTCCTCAGCGTCAGTAGGCATCATGTTTAGACCCCTCGGTTCACTTCTTTCTATCTTCTACGGATTCACGAAAAGCTACGGTTTTTCGATAATTTTGTTGACGGTTACCGTCCGACTTATACTTTTTCCTCTGACGGCCAAGCAAATGCGTTCCATGAATTCAATGGCTCGTGTCCAACCGCAGATTAAGAAAATGCAGGCGGAACACAAAGACGACCGGCAAAAACTTAACGAAGAAATGATGAAGTTCTATAAGCAGGAAGGCATCAACCCAGCGGCCGGTTGTTTACCTCTAATTCTGCAGATTCCAGTCTTCATTGGGTTGTTCCGCGTTATTCGCGGGCTGTCATCCTCGGGTCCATTGTCTTGGCTGGGGATCCATGTTGCGCAGCCCAGTTATCTCTCCAAAGACTCGGAGATGTACCGGTCTATCGTGGAGTCAGGCGGTCGGCTGCTGAGCTGGGGTTATGATCTCGCAGAATCCGCCGCGAGCACCAAAAACGTTGCGTACATCGGCCTCGTAGTTGTTTATGCAGCAAGCGGCTGGGTTCAGCAAAGCTTGGCTACCAAACGACAACCAGCGCCTGTTGGGCAGGCAGCGCAAATGCAGCAGATTATGAAGATCTTTCCGATCTTTATGGGTATCTTTGCGTACAACATGCCGGCCGGTTTAGTTCTGTACTGGTTTGCATCAAATTTGTGGACTATTGGTCAACAAGAAATTCTTGCAAAAACTATCCCTCGACACAATGCAGACGACGAAGTTGTTGAAGTTGTTTCCGTGAAAAAATCTGTCCGTCCCGAAAAGAAACAATCTCTTCGGGATCAAGTAAAAGAATCTGCCAAGTTGGCTGCGGATAAAGCAAGTGCGGCTGAGAAGGCCAAATCCGAACGGAAAAAACTGACAGAAATTCCCACCTCCTCGCGTCCTGCGAAGGGGACTAAAGACGCTAAGGCGTCAACGAATGCGCCAGGGCGAAATCTTCCGCCGGGCGCCAACAAAAACAAGCGAGGACGATGACCATGGAGTGGGTAGAAACCACCGGAAAAACCGTCGATGAGGCCACTGAACTGGCACTTGATCAACTGGGAGTTGCTAAAGACGAGGCTGACATAGAAGTTCTTGAGGAGGGCAAAACCGGGTTGTTTGGTCGAGTCCGTCTTGAAGCTCGAGTTCGTGCTCGAGTTCGTCCTGCGACCCCACGTGCCAAAGAGGAGCGACGTGATCGTGCTAAGCGTGCGCCTAAATCCGCCGATGCAGTTGTTCCAGCTGTTGCGGAGGAGAAGGCACCGAAAAAGACTGCCACGGCACGGCCAAAGAAGTCATCCGCCAAAGATTCCGCGGTAAGAGATGAGCCTGCCGTTACCTCTTCTGCCGCCGACACGGTATCTGATGATCGTCCACGACGTGCCAAGCCACTTCGGGCTGCGGCAGGTAGCTCAACCATTGTCCCAGGTCAGCCCGTCGATGCAGAGGTGCACCGCGTGGGCAGTGAATTCCTCGAGGGCCTTCTCGACTCGTTCGATCTCGAAGCAACAGTAACGTCTTCCGTCGTAAGCGAGGGTCACACTGAATTCAAGATTTCAGGCTCAGATTTGGGCGTTCTGATAGGGCCGAAAGCCTTAACCCTTGCGGCAATTCAGGATCTTCTGCGAACAATCATCCATTATGGGATTCCAACCGACAGCGGTCGAATCCTTCTTGACATCGCTGGTTACCGCGAACGCCGTCGAATTGCGCTGCAGGGCTTTGCCCAGCAAGTTGCCGCCCAGGTTGTGGAATCAGGCGAGGTTCGATCAATGGAAGCCATGTCCCCCGCTGATCGCAAGGTAGTCCATGACGCAATTAATGGCATAGACGGGGTGCGTTCAAGCTCTGAAGGCGAAGAACCGAACCGCCGCGTGGTCTTGCTTCCTGCGTAACGCATCCATTTTCCAAGACGTTAGGCATCGCAATGACGTCACCAGTCAGCATCGAGCTCATCACAGAGTTAGTAACGCCCTCGCTTGACCAGTCGAGGGCGTTTGGCTTTCTCGGCCCCGGACCGATTGGGCCCCACATTGTGCACGCTCTGGGGTTTGTTACGGCTCTACTCTCAGTCCGGCCGGAATTGGCCGAAAATGAACGGTCCTTCGTCGACCTCGGAGCAGGAGGTGGCCTTCCAGGGCTGGTAGCTGCGCTGGCGCTGCCGTTGTCCAGTTGGCTCTATCTGGATGTGAACGTGCGCCGTACCGCCTTTCTGGCGGCCTGTGTCACTGAGTTAGGAATCACTGACCGAGTGGAAATTCGGTGTGAGCGTGCTGAACTTACCGGCCGAAATTCGCAGTATCGGGAGCGGTTCGACGGGGTAGTTGCCCGGGGTTTTGCCGGGCCCCCAGTGACCGCCGAATGTGGTGCACCCTTGCTTCTCCCTGGTGGTCTTTTCGTCATTAGTGAACCCCCTGTGGGAGGAGACCGGTGGCCTGCAGAGGGAATAGCTCAGGTAGGTCTACGGGCTACTTCCGCCAGCGACGTTCGCCACAGATTTTTCGTGGCGGAAAAAGTTTCTCCGACACCTACCAAGTTTCCTCGGCGTGTAGGAATTCCAGAGAAACGACCACTCTTTTAGACGCATTGCTGCGGGCAATCGATGATAGACCAATTTTGGGCAAATCTGCCGGGGTGCTCGATTAAAACATCGTGGTCTCGATCGTGAAACCGCGGCCAACTGTTTGCTTGGATGACGGTCTGTTTCACGTGAAACATGGCTAGATGAACCTTTCGAGTCCAATCGCTTGGTTCTTGTCGCGGACTAGAGCTGGTTCAATTCCTAACCGGTGGAGCTGTTCCCCCGGAGACGGCCGACTTGTTTGGTCCACGGACCTGGTCAGACGTGTAGGACGACTGGGGTTATACCGGAGACGACGATCGTCAAACCTCTCCCGAAGTGATTTCGGCCCGGAAGCCCGGCTCGTTCAGACCTAGCGGCGACCGGCCGCGTCATCCGAATAGCGGTGGCCCAACCAAGGTTTCACGTGGAACACCTAGGCGGTTCTACCGACCACCAAATCACCGATCTGCCGCGAGGTTTCACGTGGAACGTCAAGGCGCGTAGTCAGCCGCTGTGAATCCGAACGAACCTGAGGCCGCGCGCGGGCGAAAGAACCGGCTAACGCAGAGAATCACCTGTCCCGCGTACGCAAATGCCTAGCATCCAAAAAGGGTGTCGGTTAGAGCAAAGAACACTTCTCTTTCGCAAAGGGAATGTTCAAAAGCGCCAGAACCTATTCGAACCGCGCCCTGGTCGGCTGGTGGAAAACCCGCAAACGGCTCAAGTTCTCGCTAGGAACGAGTTGAGTCTCATCCGATTTCGAGCAGGTGCCGTGGCCAATCGCGCAGAACGGCATGTGCAGGAGACCGAAATTCGCCGGTCAAAAGACGGGGCACTTCCGACCAACTAATTAGGAGAGTGGTGAATAGTGCGAGCTAGACAAGTCGCGCACTGGGAAAACGGAGCCAATTGATGAATACCGTCGCATCTATTCAGCAGCTCCTTGCCGTTTGGGCGCATGCCGCCCCGTCGCCGCAAGGAGCACTTATTGCTAGCTGTCCTCCGGTTGGCTTTGATCTTCTTCCCGAGACCCGATCGAATGTGAAAGTCGCGATCTACGTGCGCCGTCGTGACCGCACTTGGGTAATTGGGAGAGTGCAACACAAATACGACCGGATGTTAGTTTCTGTCGAAAGGACGCAGGCCGTATGCCTGTCCTGTCCAATCAGAGCGATGAGGTCGCTGCGTGGGGCGAAGCTGGTGATCGGTTACTTCCTGCAGTCATGCGAAATTCCGCGGGCAATGGTTTTCCACCTCAGCACCATCAAGGACGACACCGATGTCACCGGCAATTGTGTGCGCCCCGATGCACTACACGTTCCAACATTTCGCAGCGATGAGGTCGCTGCGTCGGCGAAGCTGGTGATGATTCAGCACTAATTTGATTCGGTTACTCCTGCAGTCATGCGAAATTCCATGGGCAATGCCTTTTCCACCTCAGCAGCATCAAGGAAGACACCGACGTCACCGGCAATTGAGTGCCCCGATGCACTACACGTTCCAACATCTCGCCTTGTCGCCCAGGAGTTTTCCGGTTGGACGCTCAGGAAACTCTCATCGACAAATCGCGTCTTCACACCACTATCAGTTGAGGTGACCTATTCGACCGTCTGGTTTTCCCGATGCACGTTGCTCGACCTACCCGAATGGTCCATCCTGGAGGAGGTAGGACCACCGTGGAGTTAGGACCCGGCGAACCTGAACCAACAGAAAAAGGGGGTGATAGCCACTTCAGTTTCAATAGTGGCGAGTGCTTTGAGAGACGACCGCGCCGAATCCTCACGCTAGTGTTTCACGTGGAACAACTCGGGCGGTTCTGTCCTCAATCGTTCAAACAACAAGGCAAGGGGTTGGATATAAATCACGGTTTGTCCCTTCGTAGAACTGTTTGGGTCTCAGTTCTGACTTCGCAGCGAACCGGGCACCTTTGGCTGGGTTGCTAACAACTTCCGACGACTCGTTTGACCGCTCAAGCGTGATACTGGGAAACCTTGAAGCATGGAGGCTCAGTTGCCCATTTGTTGCTCAGGTGAGTGCGCAATAGGGAACCTGCGGAAGCACCCAGGGTGGCCCACGTTTGTCTTAAGGGTGTCAGCTTGACCAGTACGTCTGATCGGTAGAAGCCACGCGGATAGCGCTGGGGCTACTTCCCACGATCTGAACGGACGATGACTTTCAACCGACCAACCTCGTGGGATACACGCTTGGGTGTTTCGTAAGTCGTCCGGCGGCTCAACGCCAGGGATGCCAGACCATCCCGAAGTCTTCCGCTCCATCCTGAACGCCAAGTAGGTTCCGGAGGGTCGATGTTTGGGGCCGATAGAGCGGAAGTTGGTGCGCCTTCGAAAGATGCCTGCTGGTCCGTCGCCCGAAGTCGATTCCAACCGACGGATGATGGGGTGATCCTCCCGATTTTCGGGTTTTCTGTTTCACGTGGAACCTCGGTCCTTGACTTCGCTTGTCGAACGGGGCACAGTGAAGGTCGACGTTTGGAGGCTTCCCCGTGACAGACACTGAGGACTCGAGCACCCGCACCGCAGGATTCGCTCGTCCCTTTCCACGAACCATTGCTATCGCCAACCAAAAGGGTGGCGTGGGCAAGACAACAACAGCAGTCAACCTCAGCGCCGCCCTGGCAGACCTGGGGTATCGCGTGTTGGTCGTTGACCTTGATCCACAAGGCAACGCGACCACGGGCCTGGGGGTAAACGCCCGTGGCTTGCAGTTCTCGATCTACGACGTACTCATGCGAGACACGCCAATGGAGGACTGCCTTGAGGCGACTGCCATTCAGAACCTCTTTGTGGCACCGACGACGATCGACTTGGCGGGAGCTGAGATCGAACTGGTTCCAGCGTTTAGTCGGGAACTGAAGTTACGACGAGCCATTGGTCGGGTGATCGACGACTTCGACTTCATCTTTATCGACTGCCCTCCGTCGCTGGGGTTGTTGACCATCAACGCATTGGCCGCAGCGACCGAGGTCATTGTGCCGATCCAATGCGAGTACTTCGCCCTGGAGGGTCTCGGCCAGTTGCTTCGTAATGTCAACTTGGTTCAGGCCAATCTCAATCCTCAACTGGAGATCAGCGCAATCATTTTGACCATGTACGACGCAAGGACCAAGCTAGCTGACCAGGTCATGAAGGAAATTCGGAGCCACTTTGGCGAACGGGTCTGCCGCAACATCGTTCCTCGTAGCGTGCGACTGTCGGAGGCCCCCTCGTTCGGGCAGCCCATTACGGTGTTTGATCCAACGTCTCGTGGTGCAATTTCGTACCGTGAGCTGGCTAAGGAGGTGAGCGGTGGTGCGCCAAAGCGGACTCGGTAAAGGTCTGGGAGCGTTGCTTCCATCCGGTGATTTAGGCGCAACGGTTTCGGGGGGTTCCACGCCTTCGGGAATACGTCTCGCTGACATTCCCATCAGTGAGATCCGGCCGAACACTTTTCAACCTCGGTCGGTCTTTGACGATGAGGGCATTGCTTCATTAGCGGCTTCGATTGCCGAGCTTGGAGTGCTGCAACCGATCTTGGTTCGACCGTCGCCAGGCGGTGGGTTTGAGTTGATCGCTGGTGAACGGCGATGGCGAGCAGCTCGGCGAGCTGGATTGACCGTGGTTCCAGCCATCGTGAAGTCGATCGATGACCATGGCTCCCTTGAAGAAGCTCTTGTAGAGAACCTTCATCGCTCAGATCTCAATCCGTTGGAAGAGGCATCGGCCTATCAACAACTGATCGATGATTTCAAGCTGACGCACGAGCAGGTAGCGACCCGAGTTGGCAAGAGTCGCGCCGCGGTATCGAATACCTTGCGGTTGTTTCAGCTTTCTCCATCAATTCAACGCATGGTGCTCGATGGTGTCCTGAATGCCGGACATGCTCGGGCGTTGCTTGGAACAACCGACAAGTCTTTTCAAGAGGCGCTCGCACGTCGAATTACGGGTGAAGAGCTGTCTGTCCGTGCGGTGGAAGAAGCGGTACGGCTTAGAAACGCCGGAACTGCCGGTCCCAACCCGGGTGCCAAACCGAAGGCTGATGAAGCAACTTCTGCTGCATCAGTAGAACGTCCCGCAGGGCTGCTTGAACTAGAAGACGTTTTAGCTGAGGTGCTTGGCACTCGGGTCGGCATTGCTATGGCTCCGAACCGACCGGGGAAGATGACCATCGATTTTGCGGACCTCGGTGATTTGGAACGCATCTTTCGGATCATGACGGCAGCCTCCGTCCCTGGAGACGAACCTCTTTAGTATCTGCTTTCTGTAGGCCAAGCTCACTCGCAGCGGGCAAAGGAGCAACGACGCGAAAAGGGACGGCCACCGGCCGTCCCTTTTTCATGCAGCACTAAGCCGCCATAGACCAATGCTAAAGATGTGGATCGAGCTCGTTCATCAGTTGGTTTTTACCCTTTGCACCGACGGTGCGATGCGTGAGCTCGCCGTCCTTGAACAGGAGCAGCGTTGGGATGCTCATCACGTCGAACCGGCGGGAGATGTCTGGATTGTCATCGACGTTGACCTTGGCGATAATAATACGCCCGGCTTGATCTTTGGCAATTTCTTCCAGAATCGGAGAGATCATCTTGCAGGGTCCACACCATTCAGCCCAGAAGTCAACCAGGACAGGAGTGCTTGCAGCTCCGATCTGCTCATCGAATGTTGCGTCGGTTAGGGTAAGGATTCCCTCAGCCATTGAATTCACGGTTCCCTTCATAGAACTTGTGTTGTTGGGTGTAACGATGAAACAGGTTTGAACATTCCCGGCGCCGCGAGGCGGGAAACCAGCTGCACACTTAAGCGTTAATGGACGTTGGCCTCTAACCATCGTTCAGTGTCAATCGCCGCTGCACAACCGGAACCAGCAGCGGTGATTGCTTGACGATAGGTGTGGTCCTGTACGTCACCGCAAGCAAACACTCCAGGGATGTTGGTGTAGGTGGATTTTCCCTCGGTGAGCACGTAGCCAGCTTCGTCCCGGGCTACTTGACCTGCGAAAATGTCGGTATTGGGAACGTGGCCGATCGCGACGAAAAGTCCTGTTACGGGCAGAGTTGTTTTCGCTCCGGTTTTGAGATTCTCAATTACGGCACCAGAGAGCTTCGTGCTTCCTTCAAGATCGGTCACCTTGGAATCCCACAGGAATTCGATTTTGGGGTTGGCAAACGCTCGATCTTGCATGATCTTCGAGGCCCGGAGTGTGTCACGCCGGACAATTACGGTGACTTTGCTAGCGAACTTGGTGAGGAACGTTGCTTCTTCCATGGCCGAGTCACCTCCTCCGACTACAGCGATTTCCTGGCCCCTGAAAAAGAATCCGTCACACGTTGCACACGTCGAAAGTCCGTGGCCCATCAGCGGCCCCTCAGCGGGCAATCCGAGCATGAGCGAACGGGCGCCGGTCGAAATGATGACAGATTGGGCCCGATACTCCTCATCGCCGACCCAAACACCAAACGGACGGGCAGTGAAGTCAACTTTGGTGACTTTGGCGGTAATGAACTCGGTGCCAAAACGAGCAGCTTGTGCTCGCATGGTGGCCATCAGTTCAGGTCCTTGAATCCCGTGCTCAAACCCTGGAAAATTTTCCACTTCGGTGGTGAGCATTAATTGTCCGCCGGGTTGGTCACCTGTCGAGGAAAGTTCGCCTTCGATCATTAACGGTTCGAGGTTGGCGCGAGCGGCATAAATGGCGGCGGTTAGTCCGGCGGGGCCGGATCCAATGATCAGGACGTTGCGGACAACGGGCAAGACAGCGGGAGATTCAGAAGACATGGGTAAATCCTTTCATCACAAAGGGCGCAAAGGGAACAACAGAGCAGTTGAACCTGATCCGCGAAGGATTAAGGAATTACGGCTTCTTGGGGTGACGCATTCGCCAAACGAACATACCGGCGATGAGGAACAACAGGCCGATAACGAGATCCGCCACCCAAACGTCGCCTGGTAGGTAGTTGTTGGCCAGGCGAACCGAACCAATCGTTAGCAAGAGCAGCGTCATGATGCCGAGCCCAGCAACCGCAAAAACCATAAAGACAATGCGGACAACGCTAAGTACCGGGTCGGAGGTTTTTGACTTGACTTTGTTGACGACCGACTCCAGTTGGTCGACGATCTGGGCAGCCCAGTCAGCATTATTGGAAGATGATTCGCTGCTCTTGTCGGTCACGCCAGAGATAGTACCGGTCACGGATGACTGTCGGTAAGGCCGAGGGCAATTTCCGTGATGATTTCCCAAACAGGCAACAAGTGCACGGAATAGACGGGCGCATTCAACAAGCGGCACGCGGGCATCGGTGGCGCCACCCTTTTCCGCGCCGCCGAAAACAGAGCAGACCACGCTCCCGGCGATGTTGCTAGGGCCTGAATTACGCCGGAACTGGCAGGCGAAGCAATTCTGTGCAGGTTGTGGGTTCGATCACAACGTCGAAAGTGCTTGAGGACGCGCTCACGCGCACGACCAAAACAGAACGGTTACCAACAGTGGCAGTTGCAGCGGCGACACCTCGTCGATCGTTGGGACCAAACAACGCGGTTATACAGCGATCGAGACTTGGCGTGCTGGATGGTGCAATCGTGGACGATTGGGAGTCGCCAAAGCCACGCTCGACACCGACGGCAACCGCCGGAGCTGGATTGACGGCCGGTGCTGCAGCAGCTGATGCGGCTGGTGCTGCGGCTGCTGGACTTGGTGGAAGAACTTCGGATGTTGGGCTGGAGGCTTGCGGTTTAGCTTGGTCGTACGCGGTGCGAAAACGTGCGACGAGCGCCGTCGGGTCGATGTCGGTGCCGAGGTTGCCGAGGTTGAGTACCGACGGGTCCAAAACCAGACTCGAAACTGACGAAGCCGCTGCCGGAGCTGCCGTAGCGGCGGCGGCTGGTGCAGCAGGCTTCGCAACACCAGCTGGTTGTTGGGGAGCGGCTTTGGCGGTTGACTTGCTTGACGTAGTAGCTGTCTTCTTCGTAGCTTTCTTCTTCGGCGCAGGGCTAGCTGGAGCTGTAATTGCACCGCCTACAGCTGGGCTGTCTTGGCGCTTGGCCTTGGCGGCGGCGTCAATTGGGGAGTCTGGGAGTGGGGCGGCGGCTGGTGGTGACGGCGAAAGGCTGGGTGAGGGGGCAGCGGCAGCCGCGGGTTTGGTTACCGGTCCAGCTGCTGGTCGTGCCACGGTTTCGGTGGTCAACCGAGGCGTACTTTTTGAAAGAGGGACCGGGCTGGTTATACCGAACTCATTTTCGATGGCGGCAACGCCGTCCTCAGTTTCGGTGATTGGACCGGAGTCCTGACCCGATGTTTCTGCTCCGAGGGCCCCTTTGCTGTCGACGGCTGGAAGTTGTGCAGCTGGTTCAAGGGCATCTTGATTGAGTGAGGCTGCGGCGGGGACTCGCACGGTCGCGGGAGCGTTGTCTGCGGCTTCTTGGACCGGTTCTGGCGCAGCAGCAGCGACGGTCTCAGCAGCCATTGCCTCAGTGGTTTCAGCGAGGGCTTGGGTTTCCGCAGCAAATTCTTCCGAAGCCGCTGCTTCGGTCTCGGCTGTCGCCACCACACTCGTGTCGGAGCCCTTCATGGCAACCCCACCGAATTGTTCGGTGGAACGAAGTTGAAGGAGGAGTGGAATGGCAAGGGCGAGCGAGGCAAATCCAACCAAGATTTGATTTCGTCGAAGGCCTATCGCTCGTCCGAAGCCTGAAGCTTTCCAATCAACTCCGGAATCTTGAGCACCGGGTTTTCCTCGGCCGGAACGAAAACCCAAAGGCCGTGTAGCGGCATTTTTTTCTAGTTTTCCCACTGCTACTGGAGCCACGACAGCCGGTGTAACCGTTTCATCGAAGGCAACAAGCGCTGCGGCAATATGGCGATCCACCAAAGTTTGCGCTTCGAGGGTATTCGTACTCGTATTGGTACCTGGGTTTTGGGCGATTAGCGGTTCTTGCCAGGCCGTTTCGAAGCTAGAGAGCATCACGGTTCGCTCGGTGCTGCACTGTTTACAGGCGCTGAGATGCTTCGCCGCTTCGAGCAACCCATTGGTGGTCCACGGGTAACGGTTTGTGTCGCCGTCGGCAGAAAGGTTTTGTGGTGCGGATTTGTTAATTGTGTCAAGTGTGTCGAGGGTGCTGAGGGTGTCGAAAGCACTGTCGGCGGCAAGGTCTTCGCTGAACGCGCGGATTGACATCTCGTCGAGATCAACCTCGGCCAACAGGGTCAGGGTTGATGCGTCGAGGTGTTCGCCCGATGCTGAGATTGTGAAGACGGCGGTCATGATGTTGCTTTCGACGTTGGCTGGTTGGTGGTTGGTTCCCGATGTTGAACCTCGACCTGGTGTCGTTCGTCTCCACCGAGCGTGGATTGCTCAGGCGGTTGTTCGTGAGGTTGGTCGAGCATCGGACGCAGGAGCGGGGCAAGGGCGGCTCTACCGCGGGCAATCCGTGAGCGGACGGTCCCTGCAGGAATGCCCAAGACGTCAGCAATTTCGGCGTAATCGAGCCCGCAAAGATCGCGCAGCATGACCGGCGCTCGAAAATCAAATGGGATTTGCGCGAGGGCGCCATCAATGCCGGTTCGGTCGTCAATGCGGTCGAGGTTGATGTCGATTGCGGCAAGGCGATTGCGCACCGCCCGTTCTTGGGCCCCTTCGCTATCTTGGGGTTCTGCGCCTACCGACACGGGTTCGGGACGGCGTTTGCGTCGACGGAGTTCGTCGAGTGCGGCGTTGGTGGCAACCCGGTGAAGCCAGGTGGTGAACGAACTGGTGCCGTCGAATTTGTTGATACCTTTCGCGACGGCGATCAGCGCGTTCTGTGCGGCATCAGCGGCATCAGCTTCGTTGTTGGTTACTCGACGGGTGATTGCGGAGACGTAGCCGTAATGTTTGCGTAGCAGGGTGTCCATGGCGTGGCGTTCTCCGCGTTGCGCGGCGGCTACCAAACGTACGTCATCTTCTCGTTGTGCTCGGCGCGCTTCGTTGCGGTCAATCTCATTCGGAGTTTCGGGCTGGATTTCTGGACGAACCTCCGTTTCGGCTCTTTCTGGTTCAATCTGGCTGGCATTTCCGTTGGTGCGTTCGCGGTCAATCCCACGGTGAATCTCCGTAGCGTTGCTGTGAACATCGCTGTGCGCCGCGGAAATTTCAGGCACGTGGGGAAACCTCAGCGATTTCTGCCCGGATGCGTCCGTCGCTGTCTGGTTCGATTTTGTCGCCTAAATCGGTGATCCAGAGCAGGACATAGGAGCCCTCACGGGGGCTGAGAGCCAAATCGAAGGTGTCGGCTTTCGCGTTGGTGATCGTGCCAACGACGGGGCCCCAGTCGCTCAGTTGAGTTCCCTCGCGTGATGACACGTAGATCTGTGCCGACCATCCCGGCGTTTCGGTGTTTATTCGCAGGGTGCTCACCATCGCTGGCTGTTTGAGTTGTACGTACAGGCCAACGCCCGTTTTGTTACCCATCGTGCGGGTTCGGTAGCCCTCTGTCGTCCAGGAGGTGTTGGCCTTTTTGTCAACGGCGAACGGGGTGAGTGTTTCCTTTTCGCCATCACCACCTTCAGGGTCAAATGACCCAGCGCGATTTATTGCCAAGCCACCGCTGGAGCTTTTCGTCTGGTTGGCCATGACGAGCCCGGCACTCCCACCGAGTAGTGCGCCGAGAAGGAGACCCGCGGCAATTTTGAGGTTGAGCCCGTTGCTTCGTGCCGAGTTTGTCTTGGGTCTCCCGGTCTTTGTGGCCGACGGTTTCGCGGAATTTGCTGGTCGGACCACGGTCTCGTTTGCTTCGGGTCCGTTGGCGTGCGACGTTGTGAAGTCGGCTTTCCTCCGCCTAGTTGTGCTGGCCACCGTGGTCAAATCAAGCATGTCGGTAGAGGAGGCTCCGGCTGCCCGCTGACCACCAGATTGACCGGCTGGACCAGGTCGTGGCTGCGGTGATCGCCCGATTCCACCGGCGGGTGTGTGGTCTTCTAGGCGTCGACGCACCATGGGTTCTGCGTCGTCGGCTGCCGCCTGGACACCCTCGCGTTGCACGATTCTTAGCGCGGTGGCGAACTCGTTGGCGCTAAGGAAGCGGTCGGCTGGGTTACGGGCCATGGCTTTGAGAATGGTGGCTTCGAGGGTGCGGGAAATTCCAGCTCGAAGTTGACGTGGGGGGCGGGGATCTTCACGCACGTGCTTGAGGGCCGTAGAGAGATCATTACCACCTTGGAAGGGTGGTTGACCGCAGGCCATTTCGTAGAGCACAACGCCGAGTGAGTAAATGTCGGTCCGTGCGTCGATGGTGTCGCCTTCGACCTGTTCGGGTGCCAAATATTTGGCCGTGCCGAGGATGGCCCCAGCTTGGGTGAGGTCTTCGCCGTGATTTCGTTCGTCGAGGACGGCTTTGGCAATACCGAAGTCCACCACCTTGACGCGACCTTCGGGGGATACCAGCAGATTTGCCGGTTTGATATCTCGGTGGACCAGGCCTTGGCGGTGGGCGTAATCGAGCCCGTCGGCCGCTTCGATGCTGAAGGCCACGGCTTGGTGGATAGTGATGCCTTGCTGGGTAAGGGCACGGAGTGATTTCCCGCGGATGAGTTCCATCACTAGGTAGGCAAGGGTTGTCCCGCTTTGGGTTCGTTGGATACCGGTATCAAACACGGCCACGACGTTGGGATGCGATAGGCGGGCAACGGTGAGGGCTTCACGTTTGAAACGGCTTACGAATTCAGGGTCGTCGGCCAGGTGCGTGTGAAGGATTTTGACGGCCACATCGCGATCAAGGGTGTCATCGTGGGCTTCCCATACTTCGGCCATCCCACCCCGAGCGATGAGGTGCCCGAGCAAATACCGTCCGCCCAGGCGCGTGCCACCCACTACCGAGCCCGAGGTTTTCGGATCAGCGTTTCGACCCGCTTTGTTGGGGTCGTGGTCGGCGGTGTCGTTTTCCCAGATGATGGACCTTCTTCAGTCACCTTATGTGGTTGGTGGTCAGTGGTGGAGCCTGGTTACGCCAGCGAGCCCGGCGAACATGTCGTGCGGCGCTCCACCCGTTCAGCGGTTAAGACGCCTTTGGCAGGTTAAAGGTGACTCCGACAATACGGGGGCCTGCGTGGGTTCCAATGACGGCTCCCATCTGGCCAACGACGATCTGATCACGGGGACACAACGGTACAAAGAGTTCCACGATGGCATCGATATCGGGTGCGTCGCCGTGCATGATGGCCAGATTTTCCACACTGCCGTGTTCCGCTTTGGCCTTGGCGACCAGGTCAACAAGGGCCGCGATGGCTTTGGAACGGGTGCGTTGTTTGCCCAGTTCTTCGGTGGCGCCGCTGGACAGATCGAGCATGGGTTTGATGGAGAGCAGGGAGCCAATGAGTGCTTGGGCACCCCCGATTCGCCCGCCTTTTTTGAGGTTATCGAGCGTGTCGAGCGCACCGTAAACCCGGGTGCG
This sequence comes from Acidimicrobiia bacterium, assembly GCA_043718695.1. GTDB lineage: Bacteria > Actinomycetota > Acidimicrobiia > Acidimicrobiales > JANYDT01 > JANMZO01. The sequence continues at coordinate 26,879 of JAYSVF010000243.1, forward strand.
GGGTTTAAGAGATTCAACCGCTGCGACAATCGTTGCCGTGTCTGCACCAGCTTTGGCTAGCTCCGCTGCGGTTCGAACCATGGTGCCGAGGCCCATGGTAATGGCGAGTGAATCAACCACGGTCACGGTAATCAGATGCGACACGGCGCTGGCGGCGAGTTGTGCAGCCCCAATGGTGGCCGAGAGTTTGGAGGACAAGATGATGCACACCACTGCGTCGTTGCCGCGTTCGGCCGCAGCGCGGAACACCATCTCGAAGGCTCCGGGGGAGGGTGCTGCGGTTTCTGGCAGAACCGCTGATGCAGCCACTCGACGCCAGAACTCTTTCGGGCTGAGGTCTTTGCGGTCAACGAATTCTTCGTTGCCGAACCGAATCGAAAGCGGAACAACGTCAATGTTGAGGGCTGTGGTGACTTCTTCGGGGAGGTCACAGGCGCTGTCTGAGACTATTCGAACGTTAGGCATGAGGTGGGCTTTCGGGGTGGACTTCAGGTTGGATCAGCTGAACTGCGGTATTTGAGACTATTTCGTGGCGGTTTTTGTGGTTCGGGTTCGACGCAATCTTCTGCCGATTGACGAAAGGACAGCATCGAGTTCGCGCACGCCAACGAGGCGGGCTACAACCACGTAAACGGTAACACCCACGCTCACACCCACCCCGATTTGGGCGATAGCGCTAAGTCGCGCGTCCAGGGTTTCGCCAAGCAGTTCTTTGGTGCCGCGTGATCCCAACCACACCATGACGCCCATCGCAGCACCACTGATGGCGATACGTAAAAAGGATTGGGCGAGTTGTTGTCCGTGGATGCCATTAGTACGTTTGCTTACGGTCCGCAGGGCCAGGAAAACCGAGATGATGTAGGCGAGCGAGAAGGCAAGCCCGAGCCCAACAACGCCCCAGCCGGCTTGAAGAAATACCAACGCCAACACCACGTTGATGGCGCATTCCGTGGCGTTCACGGTGAAGGTGGCTTTGGTGTCGCGCATGGCTTTGAGTGCGTTCATCAGGAGCAGGTACACACTGAATGCTGGGAGGCCGATCGCCATTACCTGGACGACTTGGCCTAGGCGGTTGGCGTTTTCTGCGTTGACTTTGCCGAGCTGTAGCAATTTGGTGAGCGGTGAGGACAACACGATCAGGCCAACGGCTGAAGGGACGATTAGCGCGAGGGTATTGGCGACGTTGGCGCAGAGCAGTGTGCGGAATCTTTTGCGGCTTCGTTGTAAAAAGGCCGTGGAAAGTTCTGGTTGCAGGGCCGTCATGATGGAAACGGCGAAGAGGCTGTGGGGCAGCAAAAAGAACACGCTGTAGGCGAAGGAATACATGGTGCCACCACCACCATCGGGGCCTTCTGCATCTACGGCGCGCCTTTGGATAAACAGCAACGCTGCTTGGTTGGCGGCCACGTAGCCCATGGTCCAGACGGAGAGGCGAAGAAGTTCGGTAACGGCGGGGTGGGTTGGTTCCCAATGCCACCGCCAACGGACATCGGCTTTGCGTAACGCGGGAATCAGTACGAGCCCCATGGCCAGTACGCCAGCGGTGGTGCCGAATCCGAGAATCCATTTGGCCTGGGAGTCGCGGGCTACCGCTTGGAGTTGCCCTAAAGCCGCGCCGCTTTGGCCACCTTCGTTGGTTGCGAACAGACGATTGAGGATTCGATATGCCCAACTCAGCACAGCGATCATCACGAGGTTGTTGAACACCGGTGCCAACATTGCGGCACCGAAGCTTCGTTTGGTGTTGAGTGCTGCCGTGGCCAGGGTAATGAATCCGTACACGGCAATTTGTGGGGCGAACATGCGCAGGAGTTCGGATCCGAGTTGGCGTTGCAACGCTTGGGAGGGTTTGTCGAAGTACAGGCCCATGATCGTTGGCGCGCTCAGTGCAACAATGACTGCCGTCACGATGAGCCCAACAAAGGCCAAAGAAACAATGGCGTTTATCCCGTCGGTTGCCCGAGGAGTGTTCTTTTGGATGAGTGCATTGAACAGGGGCACGAGCAGTGCAGAAAGCACGCCGCCGGCAACGAGTTCGTAAACCATGTTGGGGGTGGTGTTGGCGCTGGTATAGGAGTCGCCGAGCAGCGTGGTGCCAAGACAAGCCAACAAGAGTGCGTTGCGGGCGATTCCGGTGATTCTCGATAACAGGGTGCCGGCGGTCATTATTGCCGTTGATCGGCCCAAGTTGTTGGGCGTCTTTTGGCTGACGGGGCTCGGCGGGATGGGTCTACTCAGCGAGGTGGTGCCCGTTGGCGAGTTTGGGTTCACGCGCTTGGACCTTGGTTGGCGGATGGGTGGCGGGTTTGTGACGCGCGGGTTTCAAGCCGGCGCCTGCGAATGATGGAACGAATCCACCAAATCCCCAAGAAACTAAGTGCGCCTACTGAAATTATGGTGCCCAGTCTTCCGACTGCTGTGGAACGCAACGTGTACCGGCGACTGGATATGGCCACACCGTCGGGGGACCCTTCCACTGCTGGGGTTCGCAACTGGGCAACAAAGGAGAACGATCCCGGCCCGCGAGTGCGCACTCGAAGCGGAATTTGTTGCACCCGATCGGTCAGATCCACCGTGAGCGACAAACGCGAGCGCCGCGGCTGATCGGGGTCAATCTGCGCGCCTACGAATTCAATGCTGTCACTTTGGACGTCGAGGATGGCGGTGGACGGTTGCTCAGAATTGTTGAGTATCGCCACCTTTACCGTTTGTTCTCGTGCGGTGAGGGTGAGGGGTTTGGATTGCACCAGTGCCAAACCACCCAGCATGGCGTTGGCTTGTGATCGCAGGTTTGCAAGTAAGTCGCTTCGTTCTTCGGGTGCCCGATCCGCAGCCAGCACCGTTCGTAAACCTTGCGCAGCGGTTAGGGCTTCATTTCGTGGGTTGGAAAACATGGCGCTGTAGCCCAACAACTTCGTTTGTACCGTCTGGAGTTCTTCGTACAAGCCGGGTTCAAGAACGGCGTTGGTGGCGCTCCTGCGTTGAAACTGCAAAACCTTCGACGTGGGGAGGGCAAGAATCGCGGAAATGCCAACGGCTTGGAACATGCCATCGTCGGCTCCGATCCCAGCCAGGATGGCATCGAGCGTTGCTGAGGTCGTCGCTAAGGGTATGGCCACGGTTATGCCGTGCTGGGTTCGTTCGGCGACGGGTATTTTCGATCGAAGGAAACTGAGTTCGGCGAGGAACTGCTGGGCTCGCAGGGTGTTGTCATCTTTTGGTGATCGTTCAGCGAGAGTTTCTATGCATCGTTGCGCCAATAGTTGATCAACCACAATGGCCTTGATGGTCTGGTCACCTGCAAGGGGGTTTGGCCCGGTACTCGCAGGCGCACTCGTAGGCGTACTTACGGGTGAACCTGAAGAATTCTTGATCGGCGTGTTGGTGAGATTTTGCGCTGAGTCGTTCAAGTAGATCGATACGGGCTTTGTGGCGACGGCTTTGTTTGCCAGCACGTCAAGCGATTGTTGCTCTAGTGCTTTTTCCGACGCACGGTTACGATCAGCGAACTTTGAAGCAGTGTTGGCATCGGGGTTTCCGAACGCCAGGGCTTGGGTTGAGGTGATGATTGTTGTGGCCCCAAGATCGGCAAGAGAGCCGGCTCCCGGGATGCGTTTTTCGAGAACTATCAGCCCGGGGATGGGTGCGGCGAGGTGTTGCGTGACGGCAAGGTCACCTTCGATGCGTTGGCGTTGTCGCTCTGCTTGGAGTTTTGGGTCGTCGAGTAACACGGAGGATGGTGTCACGAAGGGACCGCCAATTATTTCTCGTCCGTTGAGGGCGGAGCGGAGTTGATCAAGTACCTGGCTCCTCCGGTCGGGGTTTTCGTCGTTGGCTTGCCGGGCCAGGGTTTTAAGGCTTTCAGGGGTGACGGAAATGGTCACCGCGGGAATTGGTCGTCGAACCAGTGCTTCAGTGAGGGCAATGACTTGAGCGGTGTTGGGTTCACTGTTTGCGCCCGTTGGCTGCAACGAAGGTTGGAGGTGAATCGGCACGATGAGCGCGATTTTGAGTCGTGCACCTGCATTGCTTAATTGCGTTTGTGGTTCTTCGACCAGATTCACATACGTGGTGAAAGCGTCAATGGTTGCTTGCCGGGCTGCTTGGTTGTTTGCTTGGCGTCGCAGGGTCACTCGTACGGGATAAATCCCTGGTCTAGGGAGCACAACAGTCTTTTCCACTGCAGCGGATGGCTGTGTCTCAGGTTGGGTGTTGGTTTGTATCGGCTGGCTTGATGTTGATGTTGATGTTGATGTTGTTGATGATGATGTTGATGTTGATGTTGATGTTGATGTTGATGTTGATGTTGATGTTGATGTTGATGCTGATGATGTCGGGGTCGGTGACAGCGCAAGGTTGATGGCCAGGGGCACGCTGATCACGGGGGAGATGATGTTGTTGGGAACCGCTGGCACGTCGACGGGCTCGGTGGAACCCAATTCCTCGCCAAGGTTGTTGCCAACGGCGGTGCTTCGGAACGATGAGCGGCTGGTGATTTGTTGATGGATGGCGAAAGAAACCTCCAGAGGTTCTGTTTCGGCGCCGCGCAGCACTTCTAGCTCGGTGCTGAACTTGCCTGCGTTGCGTACGGAGGAGTTCTGTGCGATGAGGCGGATGGTTGCTGAGCCCGCTTGCGGTACTGATCCAAGTGACCCGGCGATCACGAGTCCACCCCCAGCGATGGTTGGATTTGGGGCTGGCACGGTGGCCGAAGCCGGCACGGTAATTCCGAAAACCAGTGTGGCCGCAAAGGCTGCGCTGAGCTTGCGGAATGACCCAAAAGCCCTGGTGGAAAGAGGTGTGCGGTTGGTCGAGCGAGTCGGGCGTTTTCGCCCAGGCAACTTGTTCACTGGATGGCGCGTTCCAAGAGGAGGAGGCCAGTAGGTGCATCCGCGAAGCCGAGGTTGCGGTACAGCCGCAAGGCATTCTGGTTGCCCATTTGGGTGTTCACGACGAGTCGGCGCACGTTGTGTCGGCGTGACCAGCGAAGTGCGTCACTAATAAGTGCGGTGCCTACCCCTTGACCCTGGGCTTGGGGGCTTACGGCGAGGCGTTGGAGGTATCCTCGCCGTCCAGCACGTCCGGTAATCGCGAAGCCAACGAGGGTTTGCTGAGCGTTTACGGCCAGGCGTATGCGGGTTACGGGGGTGGCGGTTTCGGCCAGGATGAGCTCATGGTGGTCCATTTCCCATCCGGTGCCGAATGCGGCGAGGTCAACGCTGAGGAGAGCTTCGGTACTCTTCCTTCGGAACCGCATCAAACGCATGTTGGCGCTGCGGTTGGCGTTTGCTTGGCGTGTGAGGCTGATGAGGTCTCGGTCGAGGTCGTGGGTGAGCAGCGCCAAATTGCTACGGACGCTGAATCCGGCGTCGAAAAATCCGCGGGCCTCATCGGGGGTGAGGGCAGGGGTTCGGAGGGTGGCTTCGGTCCCGGCGATGGTTCGTGCGATGTCTACGGCGTGATCGATGAAGGGGCGGGGGAGTGGGCGGGCGCCGGTATCGGGGACGATAGTGATGAGCGCTGGCCGGTGCGCATCGGCGGGGCGTAGTTCTAGACGGGCACTTTCGCCGAAGGCCCGCACTCGGCGGGTGGCATAGGCGCCACGATGCGGCAAGAGGACTGGCTGACGCATCGGCATGAAGATTACCGACCCAATCGCCTCCTACTTCGCTCAAGCTGGCTGTTCGGCGAGATAGATCGTTCTTTTCCAGGATTTGTGTGGATTTCGGCCGATTTCTGTGAAGGTTTTCGGTTTGAGGTGCTCTCGTCGATCGTGGTTTGGGCCATATCGAGCTGGGGTAGCGCAGGTCGCCTCTAAGGTATCGGGGTGGTTCCCCCTCGTTTTCAGCCCCTCCTTGATGAAACTGCCCCGCTGGCAAAGCGGTTTGCCGAAGCAGGTTTCAAGCTCTATTTGGTGGGTGGGATTGTTCGTGACACGTTGCTGGGCCGTACCCGGGCCGAGCTGGATATCGATCTCACGACCGATGCCAATCCCGACGAGATCGAGCGGTTAGTTCGTCTAGCCAAACCGTCGGCGATGTGGATGCAAGGCAAGCGCTTTGGCACGATTGGTGCCGCGTTTTTAACGCCGAATGGTAAGCGTGACTATGAAATCACCACCCATCGTGGTGAGGTGTATCACGAGGATTCACGGAAACCCGATGTGGTGTTTGCGACGGATATTGCGGCGGATTTGTCGCGCCGTGATTTTACGGTGAATGCCATGGCGTTGGATTTGGCGTCGCTTGAGTTGATCGATCCTTTTGACGGGGCGCTGGATTTGGTGAACTCACGTTTACGTACGCCGCTGTCGCCTACAGAGAGCTTCTCGGATGATCCACTGCGCATGTTGCGGGCCGCCCGGTTCATTTCGGGGTTCGGTTTCAAGCCCGATCCTGAGTTGTTTGATGCTGTGGTGGCGTTGCGGGAGCGAATGAGCATTGTTTCGGCGGAGCGGATTCGTGGCGAGCTCGACAAGTTATTGGTAACGGCCAATCCTGCTGCCGGTTTGTGGTTTTTAGTGGAGACGCAGTTGGCCGATTCGTTTCTTCCTGAACTTTCGGCCATGCAGTTGGAGCAGGATCCCATTCATCGCCACAAAGATGTATTGGCCCATACGATTGCGGTGGTGGAGAAAACTTCACCTGAGCGGGTGTTGCGTATGGCGGCGTTGTTGCACGATATTGCTAAACCAAAGACTCGCTCGATTGGTCCCGGTGGCGTCTCGTTTCACCATCACGACATTGTAGGTGCACGTATGGCCCGTGATCGTCTGCGCGCCTTGAAATACTCCAATGAGGACGTGGCCGATATCAGCGAGTTGGTGGCATTGCATTTGCGGTTCCATACCTATTCGATGGGTTGGACGGATTCCGCGGTTCGTCGCTATGTGCGTGATGCCGGCCCTTTGCTTGACAAGCTCAATGAGCTAACCCGATGTGATTGCACGACGCGTAATCCTCGAAAAGCTGCGATGTTGGCGAAGCGTATGGATGATTTGGAAGTTCGAATCGCCGAGTTGCGTGCGCAGGAAGAACTCGACGCCATTCGTCCGGATCTTGACGGTGCAGCGGTCATGGCCCATCTTGGCATCACGCCTTCGCGTGCTGTTGGTGAAGCGCTCAACATGTTGCTCGAAGCTCGCATGGAACACGGTCCGCTTGAGCATGATGACGCCATTGCTCGGCTCGATGCCTGGTGGGCGGCACGTCCCGCAGAATCGGTCCGGTCTGGCCGTTCTGGTTCTCAGGCGCCGAAACCCTCTGCCTCACCGTCTGGTGCTTCTGATGATGGGCCGGCTGCGTAGGCAAGCAATGCGCGTTCTGGTCATTCATTGTCATCCGGATCCGGAGAGTTTCAACCGAGTTCTGCTGAACACGGCTGTCGGTGCTCTCACCGCGGCTGGCCATGTTGTTGACCTTATCGATTTGTATGCCGATGGTTTTGACGCACGTCTCTCCGCGGCTGAACGTGCGGTGTATGAAACGGCTGATCCAATTCTTGATCCGCTGGTTCGTAAGTATGCAGATCTAGTTCTTGGCGCCGAAGCCTTGGTGTTTGTGTATCCAACGTGGTGGTGGGGTATGCCTGCCATGCTCAAAGGTTGGCTGGAACGAGTGATGGTGACCGGGGTTGCCTTTACGCTGAATCCTGCAACCGGAAAGGTGAAACCCAACCTCAACAAGGTCATTCGGGTTGTGGGTATCACCACCTATGGATCACCGCGATGGGCCATGTTTGGCTTCAACGATGCGGGTCGGCGGCTAGTTACCCGCTGTGTGCGCATTCTGGCAAACCGCGTGCGATGCCGCTCCAAGTGGCTTGGCCTGTACGACCTTGATACGTGCACAAATGATGATCGTGTTGCCTTTGTGGAGCGCGTTCGCTCGGAAATGGCTGCACTGTGAAAATGACCAATGCTCTCAAAACGGTGAGCGCCGTACTTGCATCGGGGCGATCGCGTGCCTTGGCCGTGCGGTCGAAGCTCGATCGCCATGATGCTTCGGGCCGAGCGAGGAAACCCCAAAACATGTTGGTGGTGTTTTGCCATCCGATTCGCGACAGTTTTGTCGGGGCCTGTTTGGATCGTACCGTCGAGGCTCTAGAAGTTTCAGCGCACAACGTGAGGGTTATTGATCTGTATGCCGATGATTTCCAGCCAGCGTTGAGTTTGACCGAACGAGTCACCTACAAGGACCCGATTGAAACCAAACCCGAGATTCTTGGCTACGTCAACGATCTGCGTTGGGCCACTGGGTTGGTGCTGGTTTACCCCACCTGGTTCGGTGCCCAACCCGCGATGCTCAAAGGGTGGTTTGATCGCGTATGGGTCGACGGGGTGGCTTACCGTCTTCCCACGAAACCAGGCCTGCTGATTCCTGCGCTGAGAAATATACGCTCACTTACCGTTGTGACCACCCACGGTTCCGGCAAGTTCATGAACGCCGTCCAAGGTGAACCAGGCAAACGCGTAGCCCTTCGAGGTCTGCGTTCCCTGTGCGCTCGCTTGTGCCGAACCCGCTGGATTGCCTTCTATGGCAATGACCGAGCCGACGACACTGCCCGCACATCCTTCCTCGCCCGCGTAACCGCCGAAACAGCCAAACTATAAATTGCCAGGTGCGTGTTCGCGCCAGCTATTGCGCTAGCGGTTGAAGAGTTCGTTGATGGTAAGGCGAAGTCTTCGAGGAGGGAGAGGTGAGTGTTTCATCAATGGCCAGTTCGAGCGCCACGTCGAAGGTTGGTGAGGCGGGTGTGGATCGCCCCTAGACGAGGACGGTGTTCGCTGCAGTGTCCACTAGCCAAACTTCGGCCACGCCAGTGTTTTCGTTTGGACTCATACTTCCATCATGAATTGGGGGTACGACCAAAAGCGTACCGTCCAGAACCCCAATCGTCTGTGGCCGACCCCCCAACTCAATGTCCAGGGGAGCCCAACAGGTTACGGTGGGACGGTCGGGTAACTCTCCGTAATGGGCCCAGTTGCGGAAGGATCACCTGAACCCGGTAGTTATGTCCGAACTGGGTGGCAAGGGCGGATCCTGGTTCTAGAAACTCTCGGTTTCGATCACCGTTTCGATAGTTGTCTGAGTAGTTGACGCCTTGGCGCCCTTGTTGTTTGTTTGAAGCCTTTGCAGGTCATCATCTGCGTCATCGGGGAAGGCGTGGACGGTAGGTGAATCGGCTTTTCGCACCCCAGCGGAGGCGTGGCGAATACTGGTTAGACGTTCGTGGATGTCATCGAGGGGATTCTGGGTGCCCGAGCCGCCGATTGCCAAATGCCATTCGGCCGATGCGGTGATGAGTTCGGCGACGGTCAACTCGATCCGCTCGATCTCGTGGAGCGGTTGTTGCAGTGCCTTGGATCGATGGGCCTTGGGTGCTCGAGCGGCGTGAAGGAGCGCAGTCTCTGTCTCTAGGGCGTGCTTGGCGATGGCTTCGCCGAGATCCGCAAAGTTATTGGAGGCCGTGCCTCTTGTGACCTTTAACGATCGTCGGTCTGTTCCGGATTCGCTTCCCGTCCTCAAAGCCGTGTGGGTTGCCATGCGTAGGCGGCGGTGGGCGCGTGAACCAGCACTATGCCCGAGCAACCACGCGATTGGGGCCCTCGATTTCACCTTCGGATGCACTCTCAGTCGCCGCCGTAAGGACTGGCGTAGAACAAGAAGGGCGATGCCGCAGAGAGCGACTATTCCAAAAACTCCAAAAAGAAGAATCTGCACGATTGTTCCCACCAAACGATGGTACCCGTCTTTGTCGAAAATTCGTTTGGCCCACAAACTTGCGTTGCGTTGCGTTGCGTTCATTGCATACGCCTTAGCGTTTCATCGCAACGGTTCAGTGTCTTCGCTTGACTGAAGGTTGGTCTCGCGGGCAGGAGTGAACACGTTGAAGGTTGAGGACCCAAAGGCAGGTCAAGCTCACCGCCACTCTGACAGTGAATCACGGAAACTCATCGGAAACGGTCGGTGGTTGGGGTGTCTGGCCGGTAGCGTATTCACCAGTGACGTTTCGCCCCGAAGCACTTCGTGGAGCCGACGGGGCTCGGTCGGCCACGATCGATTACCAGTTGACCCGCCGCCATCTCCTCGCCGAATTGAAGCGTGGGCGGTTGGGTCGCGTCGATGTATGCGATGCCCATACAGAATTGCTGCGCGCTGCGGCCAACGTTGGTGAGCTCACCGAGGTTGATTGCCCGGTGTGTGAAGAACAAAAACTGATCAATGTGTCCTATGTTTTTGGCGGCCGTTTACCCTCGTTTGGTCGCTGCATAACGAAACCTTCGGAGCTCACGGCCTTTAATCGTCAGCAGGGTGAGTACGCCTGTTACGTCGTGGAGATTTGCGTGGGGTGTCGATGGAACCATTTACTGCGAGTGTTTCGGTTGGGTCGAGGCGTTGCCAGCGCCTGAACGGGGTCAGCGCGATCGACCGGCTGACCGTTCGCCCGATCGGCCCCCGAGTCGGTCAAGTAGCGGTGCACGTGACCGGGCTTCGGAACGAAACCGCACTGAAGGAGTACCGATGCCGAAGCGGGCCGAGCGCCCTGATCGCAACGGATCAATTCCTCGTGATCGTCACCCGGTAACAAAGCGTGATTCTGCTGATCGTGGCGGGCGTTCCGGGCGTTCAGAGCAAGCTCGGCGTGCATCGTTGTCGGTTGCTTCGGGCGAAGGGCGTAACACCGCAGCCCGCAACGAACATCGTGGCCGTGCCGGTGAGCGAGATCAGACCCGATCAAGCCGACAGAACCGTGCTGATCTGCGTGATTCCTATGATGGTCCTACTACTGAGCGCCGACGGGTTCCTCGCAAGAAGCGCTCATTTACCCGCAGGCTCTTTCGATGGTTTTGGGCGCTGTTTATTGTTGGGGTCTTGGCTGGCGGTGCAGCGTTCTTTGCCTTGAGTGCTTACGTTTCCAGTGTGCCGCTGCCACCCGAGGCCGTGCAGGTACAAACCGCCTACGTCTTCGATGTCAATGGCAAACCCCTAGCTACGCTTACGAATGGCGAAAATCGTGAAAGCGTAAGACTTGCCGATGTGCCGCGAGTGGTTATCGATGCGGTGTTGGCGGCGGAGGATCGCCGATTCTATGAACACGGAGGGGTTGATCCGCTCAGCATCGTGCGTGCGGTGTACCAAGACGTACGAAACAACGGCCGTCCGCAGGGTGGGTCCACGATTACTCAACAGTACGTAAAGAATGTGTACGTAGGACGTGAACTGTCCTTAAAACGTAAGCTTCGTGAGGCCGCGATCTCGGTCAAGTTGGAGCGCAAGCTTTCTAAGGATCAGATCTTGGAACGCTATTTGAATACGATCTATTTTGGCCGCGGGGCCTACGGTATTCAGGCGGCAGCGAAGGCGTACTTTGATCATGATCTTTCAGAAACCGATCTTCCCCAGGCCGCCTATCTTGCGGCGTTGATCCGCGGTCCTGAATCAACCGATGCCACTCGGAATTTGCCGAAAGCGAACCAACGTCGCCAATCGGTGCTCGATGCCATGGTGATTACCGGTGTGGTTACCCAAGCGCAGCGCGATGATGCCATGGCCCGGCCGATTTTGGGGGAGGGTGGGGTGGTTCCTCGCCGCCCCAGCAGCGGCACAACCTACAATGACCCTGAATCAGGCTCCCAGTTTGCTGTTGATTATGCCCGCCGCTACGTGATTGATACCTTCGGGCCCCAGGCGTTGGAGACGGGCGGGTTGCGGATCACCACCTCGATTGACCTCACGGTGCAAAAGCGGGTGAAACGCGAAACTGAAGCGCTCATGAACAAAGATTCTGATCCTGATACGGCAGTTGTTGTCGAGGGTCTTGATGGAAACATTTTGGCCATGTTGGGTGGTAAAAACTGGACTGAATCAAATGTGAACTTAGCGGTTGGGCGGGGCTATGGCGGTGAAGGCCGGGCTGGTGGTTCCACGTTTAAACCGTTTGCGCTTGCGGCGGCTCTTCGCCAGGGTTACACGGTGGAATCGGCGTTTAAAGCACCGAATTCCATTGAGATAACCCAAGATGATGGCAAAGCGGAAAACTGGAAGGTCACCAATTACGACGACAAAACCTACCCAACGATGAATCTGATTGATGCCACGCGGCTTTCCATCAATACCGTCTTCGCGCAACTCGTTACCAATGAAAATGTTGGCGCTGCGTCGGTAGCTGATACGGCTTCGCTGCTTGGTATCAAATCGCCGCTCCAGGCCGTTGATTCAATCGTTCTTGGTACACAAAACGTGGCCCCGCTTGAAATGGCCGATGCTTACCGCACGTTCGCGAATCGTGGTGTTGCTTCTGATCCAATCATTGTGGTGAAGGTTGTTGATGCCAACGGAAGAGAACTTACTCTGCCGTCTAAACCCAAGCGACGGGTGCTGTCTGAAGATCACGCCGACGTAATGAACAGTGTGCTTAGTACCGTCGTGAGCGATGGAACTGGTGTGGCCGCAAAGATCAAGGGCGCGGTTGTGGCGGGAAAGACCGGTACCACCAACGATTACAACGATGCATGGTTTGTTGGCTACACCCCAAAGCAGTGTTGCGTGGTTTCTATTTGGATGGGTTATGCCAGCGGTGGCAAACGTATGACCAATGTGCACGGCCGTAGAGTTTCCGGCGGATCTTTTCCGGCAGAACTGTTTGCCCGCATTATGACGCCACTTGTTGAGGGTGTGGACGTGGGCGCCTTTACCGAGCTCAAGGAGTATCCGGGCGAGCTTCTTGGTGCTTCGCGTCGATCGAGTGGTGTTGGGTCGGATGGTTCTTCTAATGGTCGACCCGCCGCTACGAAGCCGCGCCGTAAGAAATCCAAAGTCATTACCGATACCCAAGAAGCGCCAAGTGACAGCACAGCTCCGAGGGTTCCTGCTGCTGGTTCCATCGAGCAACCTACGGATGTTCCGGCCCCAGTAGAGGTGGTTCCCCAACCAGCCCCTGAGCCCGAACCTGCGCCAGCACCTGAACCAGAACCAGCACCTCAGCCCGAACCGGTAACTCCCCCTCCAATCGAAATCGGGCCCGCCCCGGCCTAATCACCCTTTTTCAACCGTCGGGCCGACCTTCGTCATCCAAACAGATGATGCCCTATCCAACCGGCAAGCCGGAAAGAAGTGACCCACGCGAATGTCTGATTCCCGCTAGTAACCGCTGGGAAGATCCGTCAGGCTTGAAGCATGGAAACTTCGGGCGCGGTGATAACTGATCGAATGGTTGCAGTTCGATCGAGTGAAATCGTGGCTGATCATGATCGTTGTTACCGGGCGGTTCTGAGTCGTGACGCTCGCTTCGATGGCACGTTCTTTACCGCCGTGCGCACCACCGGAATCTATTGCCGGCCCTCTTGTCCCACGCCGGTTCTCCCCAAAGCCCGTAACGTAGATTTCTATCCCAGTGCGGCCGCAGCACAACGTGGCGGATTCCGGGCCTGCAAACGGTGTCGACCAGATGCCACCCCGGGATCTCCCGAATGGAATTCCCGGGCCGATCTCGTTGGACGTGCGCTGCGTCTCATTGCCGACGGGATTGTCGATCGTGTTGGCGTTGGCGGCTTGGCGAACCAATTGGCGGTAAGTGAGCGTCATCTAGTTCGGTTGCTCCAAAGCGAAGTTGGTGCCCCTCCACTCGCCCTCGCCCGAGCTCAACGAGCACATACCGCACGGGTCCTTATTGAAACAACAGACCTACCGCTCGGTCAGGTGGCCTTTGCTTCAGGCTTTGCCAGTATTCGCCAGTTCAATGACACGATCCGTCAAGTGTTTGCTTCCTCTCCTACCGAACTCCGGGCCGCGCACGCAAAACGCAGGGCGGGACAGGTTTCGGGTGCCTCAACCATCACGGTTCGCCTTCCGGTGCGCCAACCCTTTGCGTTTGGGGCACTGCTCCGATTCCTGGAGATGCGCGCTCTACCCGGTGTTGAAACCATCCGATTCTCCACTACCGATGATGACGACAACACAGCAGCAACGTATGCGCGCAGTCTTTTTCTTCCGAACGGTCCAGCGGTTGTGGAGCTGTTGTTGAATGCCGACGGGGTATTGGCAACGTTTCACCTTTCAGATTTGGCGGATCTCCAAGCCGGAATCGCGCGGTGTCGGCGGCTTCTCGATCTCGATGCAGATCCGCTGGTTATCGACCACGCACTATCGGCTGATCCAGCACTAGCACCACTAGTGAACGCTACCCCTGGTCGCCGCTCGCCGGGCGCGGTTGATCCACACGAGCTGTGTGTTCGTGCGGTCCTCGGTCAACAAGTTTCGGTCGCCGCAGCTCGCACCTTGGCGGCCCGATTGGTTGATCGCCTTGGTGCGCCTTCACCGTTTTCGGTTGAGGGAATAACTCGAATGTTCCCGCTTGATACAACCATGGCGGAACTAGACCCTGCCACCATTGGCATCCCGATGGCTCGGGCGAGAGCGCTGGTGGGATTCAGTGGAGCGTTGGCTACGGGCAAGATTTCGCTCGATGCCGGGGTGGACCGGGTGGAGGCGGTCAAATCCATGGAGTCACTCCCGGGAATTGGACCGTGGACCGCATCGTATGTATGCATGCGATCTCTTTCCGATCCTGATGTGTTCCTTGCGACCGATTTGGCCGTTCGACAAGGCGCTGGTCGTGTGAATCTCCCGGGTGATTTGAAGGCGCTCGATAATCATGCCCAGGCGTGGCGCCCATGGCGTTCCTACGTCACACATCACTTATGGGGCGCGCTCGGTATGGATCCCGATTGGCTCCAATCCCAGCTTGGCAGCAGAACAACAAAACCCGAATGCGGCGAGGATGACCAACCGCAACGCAGCCGAGCATCGAAGACGAAATGAAGGAAACAGAAGTGAACAGAACCGAAACAGAGAACGTCAACATAACCACCACAACCACCACAACCACCACAAACCGCCTGAACAGCTCGAACCGACTGAGCGGTGCGAACACCTGCGAGTTGGTGCAGACGGAGGTGGAGAGCCCCGTTGGTGTTTTGCAGTTGATCGCCAGTGCGGCGGGGATCCGTGCCCTGCTTTGGCCAATGGATGGAGCGCGAGTTCGTGTTGGCGAAACTGAACTTGTTGACGCAGCGGAGCACCCGGTTTTACTGGCGGCCAAGCAACAACTCGCACAGTATTTTGCAGGCACACTTACTACATTCGAACTTCCACTCGATCCCATTGGCACCCCGTTTCAGCGTGATGCTTGGCGAGCGCTGAGCAACATTGCGTACGGGAAAACGGCAAGTTACGCCGAACAAGCCAATACCATCGGCAGACCGAAAGCCGTGCGGGCAGTGGGCGCGGCAAACGGAAAGAACCCCATCAGCATCATCGTGCCTTGCCATCGAGTTATTGGATCCAATGGCTCACTCACCGGATTCGCTGCCGGTGTCGATGCCAAACGTTGGCTTCTGGAGCACGAACGACGCGTGGCCGGTGAATGCCTGTTCTAAACCGGAGAATTCTGTGGCAAAGGTCTACCTGAACTCTTCGTTCTGATCCGAAAAAGCCAAGAAATTACAACGAGCAACATCGGTCATCCTTGCTAGAAACTATGAATGCCCGGATCACCTTCACCGTCCCCTCCACTCAATGTTGCAGCACTTCGTGCCGCTACACCAGGCTGTCTCGATGTGGCGTTCTTGAATAATGCCGGGGCTTCGCTACCCACGCAACAAACCCTCGAAGCAACCATCAGCCACCTGCGCAGAGAAGCCGTTGTAGGTGGATACAAAGCCGGCGATGAAGTCGCAGAAGTGATTCAAGGAGCTCGTTGCGCCGCGGCCAGGTTGATCGGCGCACGGTCCCACGAAATTGCGCTAACCCCGAGCGACACCGCAGGCTTTGCCAAAGTGTTCTGGGGCATGGTCAACGGCGGGGTACTCACCAAAGGTTCCCGAGTTGTTGTGGATCAGGTTGCGTACAACTCGCACTACATGGGCCTTCTGCAATTGCAACGTACACACAATATAAAGATTGATGTACTGCCCAGCAACTCCGATGGCTCGATCGACGCCAGCAAAATTGAGGAATCCCTTGACCGGCAGGCTACGGCCATGGTCATGAGTACCACCATTGGAACCCACTGTGGACTTATAAATCCCATCGCAGTAGTTGGGGCGGCCTGTAAGACTCGATCGATTATTCATATGGTCGATGCTTGCCAGGCCATCGGCCAACTTCGGGTCAACGTCGATGAAATCGGCTGCGATGTCCTCACCTCGACAGGACGCAAATGGCTCCGAGGTCCCCGTGGAACCGGTTTGCTGTACGTCCGCGATGCACTCGCTGAACGCTGCGATCCACCAGGACTCGACGGTATTTCGGGCAATTGGATCGATGCTTATGACTACTCCCATGTGTCGGGAGCCATGCGCTTTGAGGAGTTCGAGTCCTCCATCGCCGCTCGTGTGGGATTCGCCAACGCATTAGGTGAGCTCGAAACCCTCGGTGTTCAGAATGTCCGTGATCGGTTGGTGTTGCTTTCTGAACATCTCCGCTTCGGCCTCGCCGCTAACGGGGCCATTGTGCACGATGGCAACGGCGAACGAAGCGCCATCGTAACGTGGAGCGTGCCGGGGGTAGACCCAACTGTGGTTGTGGAAGCGGCAAATACTGCGAACATCACGATCAACGCATCGATCGCAGTGTTCGCCAGACTCGACATGGGCGTCAAAAACCAAACCAGCGTGGTGCGAGCCGCCCCCCATGTGTACAACACCACCGAAGAACTTGATTGTCTCATTGACGTTGTGGCCAGACTGGCCCAACCCACTCCGAACTGAGCAGGGCCTAGTGCAGGGAAGCGTAAATCCTTGCGTAGTGTTTTCCTCCCGCTTCCCAGCACCACTGCGGAATTCACACCGAAATCACTACGTAATGATTTACGCG
>JAYSVF010000244.1:0-8000 GCA_043718695.1 Acidimicrobiia bacterium
AAGATAAACCGGCCTCCCAGCCGACTCGTCATTTGGCCCAGAACGGCTAGGGTTTGCCGGGCACAGCTCCCGGTGTCGACGAACCATTGACAGAGCCGCTGGTGTTAAACCCAAGGATCCATCGACCGGCTCGGAGCTATCATGTGTGTGCATATCTTCATGGCGAGCAAACAGTTCTGCATGAACCGCACTGCCTAACTGGGCTCGCCCACCTTCATCGGTATCAGCACGAGCGAGTTTGAGAACCGAACCAAGAAAGTAACGTCGGGGGCAGGTAGCAAAATCCTTCAGCTTCGAGGCATTCAGCACCAGCATGCCCGAAGCCGGTTGAACCGGATCGCCTAGCGAACTGGTAGTCATGGCTGCGTTGTATCCGTGAAGCGACTGAGTAGTTGTTCGGTGCTGTCTTGGGAGATAGCGGGGCACCGGTGGGCGAAGCGACACGTTGGGCACCACCAGCCAGGAATGGCCAGCTCCGGCGTGTCGGTAGCGGCGTTGACGGCCAGGGTTAAGCGATCCCGAAGCAAATCGAGATCACCCGCATGCACGTAGGTGGTGATGATCTTCGCCCGGCCTGCGGCCCAGAGTGTTTCGATCCGCAGAATTGGTTCGTTGTCGTCGTCGGAGCTTTTACGAATACGCAGGAGTGCTGCGGTTCCAATATCGCGCCAGCTTGCCGTAGGAGATCGTGTAACGGTATGTTCACGTAGAACTATGCGGCGCACCTCCAGAATTGGTGTTTCCTCAGAGGCTTTGGGTTGGGGGCTGAAAACCAAATCGAGTTTGCCGCTCAGCTCGTAACGAGGATCCGCCGCCGGTCGCTTGAGGAATTCCCCAGCACGGCGATCAAGCAGCGCGGGAGCTTCGCCAAAGGCTTCATCGTAATGTTCAACGGCAGTGCGAAAGAGTTGCGCTTCTTCGGTGCCAAGATGCGGAGGGGGTGTGGCATCGATTGTTTCGGTGACCATGATTTCGCGATCCTCGGCGAGCCGATGGGCCACCATGAGCGCGTCGTTCAGGGCTCCCGGTAAGCGAAATGAAGGTTCCTTCCCCCGAGCCGGGGTGAGTTCGGGGTCAAGAAGCCGAGCCAAACGGCGAGGGCAGGCAAACGCCGGTTCCAACTGCCCCAACGCCAATGAGGGCGTCTGTCTAGCGGCTGGCGGTGGAGGCACCCTTCTAGCCTGCCAACAAATGGCCCGCTTGGGGAGGACTCAACGCGTAGTTGCGTGATCGGAGTCTTCGGCGGAGGGTTGAGAACGCGATGAATGATGAATACTTCCTGGTTGCCCCGCTGACTTTCGCTGAAGCGTGCTTGGGAAAGCGCTAGAGTTGTGTCGCTCACTTTCGGGTGAGTGACATTCCTAGGAGCGAAGCCGGTGCAAATCCGGCGCTGTCCCGCAACTGTGAAGTCTGATCCGAGGTGTTTGCTGAAGGATTGGAATGAGCCAGGTCGCCTCCGGGAGTTGTCTGCGTTTGCTGACCCTCGAAGGAAGGGCGGTTCGTGAGCCCGTTGGGCCTTCGGAGCGTTCATCCCTCCCAATCTGGAGGATGACTCTAATGAAACATTCACTTAATCGTATGTCAACGTATGAATTGCGTTCGCCTCGGCCCATCCGTTCGCGTGTGGCCGCTGGTGCACTTGCGATTCTTGCCGGATCAGTAGTCTTAGCCGGCTTTGGCGTAACGAACCCTGCTGGCGCCGCAACGAAGAAGGCTTTTCCGGTAACGATCAAGACCGGTGCTACTTCGGTCACGATCAAAAAGAAACCGGTTCGTATCGTCTCGCTTTCACCTACCGCAACGGAAATGCTCTTCGCAATCGGCGCCGGTAAGCAAGTAAAAGCCGCCGACGATTACTCCAACTTCCCGGCCAATGCACCCAAGACCAAACTCAGTGGGTTCAAGCCCAACGCCGAAGCCATTGCGGCGTACAAGCCGGATCTTGTCGTGGTATCTGCCGATGGTGACGCCATGAAAGCACTACGAGCGCTGAAGATTCCCGTCATGGTGCTACCCGCCGCGGAAAAAATCACCGATTCCTATGCGCAGATAGAACAGCTTGGCGCTGCCACTGGCCATATTGCCGATGCCGTCAAGGTTTCGTCCACCATGCAGTCTGAAATTGCCGCCATCATTGCCTCGGTGCCGAAGCGCACCGCACCGTTGCGATACTTCCATGAGCTTGACAACACCCTGTACTCGGTTACTTCCAAGACGTTCGTTGGTCAGCTGTATTCCATGCTTGGCATGACGAATGTGGCCGATGCCGCCGATAAAGAAGGTTTTGGGTACCCCCAATTGTCGGCTGAGTATTTGGTCTCCAGCGACCCAGACGTTATTTTGCTGGCCGACACCAAATGCTGTGCCCAAGATGCAGCAGCCGTTGCTAAGCGTGCAGGCTTTTCAGGATTGACGGCGGTAAAGAACGGTCAGATCATTGCCCTTGATGATGATGTTGCCTCACGTTGGGGTCCTCGTATTGTGGATCTGCTTCGAGTGTTGGCGAAAGAAACTGCGTCGTTGAAGGGCACTGCCACGCCAGTTGGCGTCGGGGCTTAGCGCCAGGGTTTTGAGGATGTTGCCATGACCATCACGTTGTTGATCGGAGGTGCGCGCAGCGGCAAGTCGTCGTCGGCTGTGGCGCGTGCTCTGGATTGGCAACGTGATGGCAGTGGCGGTTCTCTCCAGAACGAGGGCTCACAACATTGTGGAACTTTCGAACTAGCGAGCCGCCAGGTGGTGTTTGTCGCCACTGGGTCAGCCGGCGATGAGGAAATGGCCGACCGGATTACTCGACACCAAGCCGAACGACCGCAATCTTGGGCGACGGTAGAGGCCCCGGTTGATTTGGTTTCGGGATTGCGTGTTGCGAGCGGCATTCCAACGCGTGATTCCGAGCCAGCACTCATCGTGGATTGCTTGTCGATGTGGGTAGCCAACCACCTCATGGCCCCGTTCGCAGCCTTCTCAGAAGACCAGCTTTCGACGATCGAACCCACTTATTCTCCCGATATTGAGGCGATCAACTGGGACGAAGCGGAAACTGAACTGCTGCGCCAAGTTGGGGAGTGTTTTGGCTTTTTGGCCACCCGCTCAGCGCCCACATGGTTCGTGTCCAATGAAGTTGGCCTGAGCCTGGTACCAATGAGTGCCATGGGCCGCCGCTACCGCGATGTTCTCGGACGGGTAAATGCCAAGGTTTCACTTCTTGCCGATGAGGCATTTTTGACCGTCGCCGGTCGAGTGTTGCGTTTGGAACGACCATGAAGACGGCCATGATTCCCACCACGAAAACGACCAAGAAAACGACCAAGCAAACGACCAAGAACAGCGCGAAGCGTTGGTCACCAACGGTTTGGATGGCCATCCTGGTGCTCTGCGTCGGTGTGTCGATGGTGTTAAGCCTGAGCGTTGGCGCGGTGCATTTGCCGTTCAGGCAGGTGATCGCGACCCTATGGGAACGTATCACTGGCCTTGGAGGTCCTTCGGTGCTGACGGGTACCGATGCGGCCGTGCTGTTTGAAATTCGGCTCCCGCGCGTGGTGTTGGGTTTGTTGGTTGGTTCGGCTCTTTCTTTGGCCGGTGCGTCTTATCAAGGGGTGTTTCGTAATCCTTTGGCGGATCCGTACCTGTTGGGTGCGGCTGCGGGCGCGGGGTTGGGCGCCACGCTGGTTCTCTCCCGGGCCGTGGCCGTTACTGGATGGCAGGTCAATGCCTTGCCGATCGCTGCGTTTTTGGGGGCGATGATTGCCGTGCTGTTGAGCGTGGCCATGGCTTCGGTGGTTGGCTCGGGGGTAAGTGATGGATCGGTCACCTCGTCTTCGGCGGTGTTGTTACTGGCCGGTGTTGCAATCGCTTCGTTTCTCACGGCAGTGCAAACCTTTGTACAGCAACAACGTGCTGAATCTCTCCGGGTGGTCTATGCCTGGATACTCGGTGGACTTACTACCAGTGGCTGGAGTGAGGTGCGCTTAGTTGCCCCGTATCTTGCTGTGGCCGCGGCAGTTCTGTTGGTGTTGGCTCGGAAGCTTGATGTCATGGCCGTAGGCGATGATGAGGCTCGTTCCCTCGGGGTTTCCCCAACACGGGTGCGTATCGCTGTTGTGGCCGCGGCCTCGCTGGCTACCGCCGCTGCAGTTTCAGTAAGTGGACTTATTGGGTTCGTAGGGTTGGTGGTGCCTCATGCAGTGCGGTCCCTTGTGGGGCATGGGCACCGGTTCGTGCTCGGCGGATCAATCTTGCTGGGGGGAGCCTTTGTAGTCTTGACAGATTCCGTGGCTCGGACCGTGGTAGCGCCAGCGGAACTACCCCTTGGCGTGATTACTGCCTTTATCGGTGCACCGGCCTTCGCCCTCTTACTGATTCGTCAACATCGGAGCCGATCATGATTCTGGCGAGCCCGTTACCCAACACCGCTGCGTCTCCTGCGCTGGCGAACTGTACGCGAAGCGATGGGGGAGTTCACGCCGCTGATGAAAACGGCGCACCAATGTTTTCGTGTCAGGGGCTAACTGTTCGCCTGGGTGCTTCGACGGTTTTGCAATCGCTTGACCTTCGAGCAAAGGCCGGGGAATGGATCGGACTTTTAGGCCCAAATGGGGCGGGAAAGTCGTCGGCCTTGCGAGCGCTTTCGGGAGTGCTTCGCACGCAAGGGTCAGCGGTTGAGGTTTCGGGCTCGGTTGAGGTTGCCGGTCACAAGCTGGCAGAGCTCGACCGCAAAGCCATTGGCAGGCTCATTGCTGTAGTTCCACAGGCGCCGATTATCCCCGTCGGCATGAGTGTGTTTGAGTACGCGCTTCTCGGGCGAACACCGCATCTTGGTTGGTTTGGACGCCCGGGCCGCGCCGATCGAGTGCTGGTTGCCGAGCTGCTGGAACGCTTGGATTTAGCCCGGTTTTCTGATCGTTTGCTTACAAGCCTGAGCGGCGGCGAACGACAGCGAGCCGTCATTGCACGAGCACTTGCCCAACAGGCCCCGGTCCTTTTGCTTGACGAGCCCACGAGCGCCCTTGACGTGGGTCACCAACAACAGGTGCTGGAGTTGGTCGACGAGCTACGCGTACAACACGGCCTCGTGGTCATCTCCGCAATGCATGACCTTACCCTTGCCGGACAGTATGCGCACCATCTTGTGCTCTTGGTGGAAGGTGTAGGGGTTGGTTGCGGCTCACCAGCCGAGGTACTTGTTGCTGAAGTGCTGGAGCGTCACTACAATGCACGCTTACGATCGGTTCATTCAGTCGACGGCCGCATAGCGGTTGTCCCAACCCGTTCAGGGTGAAGCCTTAGCTGCGGGTTGGGGGGAATGCTTGGAAAGCCTCCCAAGCGCTTGCCACCATGTCGTGCAGGGAGCGCTTTGCCGTCCACCCCAGTTCGCGGTTGATGCGCTCAGGGCTTCCCACTACTCGGGCCGGATCGCCTGCCCTGCGGCCAACTACCTCGGGGTCAAAATCAATACCGGTGACGGAACGAACGGCGTCCATCACTTCAAGAACTGTCGTACCGGTCCCCGTTCCAACATTGTAGGCGCGCATCGTTTGTGGGCCGGAAACATGATGGGTATTCAAATGCAGGACTGCCGCAGCGTGCGCATCAGCCAAATCTGTGACGTGAATGTAATCACGAATACAGGAACCATCACGCGTGGCATAGTCGGCACCGAAAACTTTTGGACGCTCCCCGTGGGTTAGTGCCCGCAGCACAATGGGAACCAAATTGAATACGCCACGATCACCTAACGCCGCAGAGCCAGCACCGGCAACATTAAAATATCGTAGGCTCACATAGGATAATCCTGTTGCTTTGGCTTGATCCTTGATCATCCACTCACTGATCAATTTCGTCTCACCGTAAGGACTTGTGGGCACGGTGGGGGATTCTTCATTCACCACTTCGAGGCCGGTTTCGCCATATACCGCGGCAGACGATGAAAACATCACATTGCGAACGCCAACTCGTTCCATGGCCGACAGCAGCGAATGTGTTCCTAAGACGTTTTGTTCGTAGTAGTGAAGTGGTCGCGCCACGCTTTCACCCACTGCCTTCTTCGCGGCAAGATGAATCACGCCCTGGACCCGATGGTCCCGCAGTGCCGCCTCGACCGTGGCCGTATCCAAAATGTTGGCTTGAACGAGTGGAACCTCCGATGGAATGTTCTCGAGCACACCATCGGACATATCGTCGAGTATGACCACACCGATGTTGAGTTGTTGTAGGGAGCGGACAATATGAGCACCGATGTAGCCAGCACCGCCCGTTAGGAGCCAAGTTGTTTCGGGGGTGGAAGGACCGCTCATAGGCCAAACGCTAGCTTGCCGAATGCAGTGCGCGAAAGCTGAGCCGACGGCAGAGGTCGATAGGCGTGCAAGGCTAAGGGGATGGCACAAAACCCCACACCTGCCAATCCTCTCAATGTCGTTAGTGATGTGGCCCGTAACGTTGGGACGGGCTACGTGGAACGGTTGGCAGAGCGCTTGGGGGCCACAGAGTTTCAAGCACAAACCGCAGAATTCGTGCTGGTCGGTCCGTTGCGTATTGTTTTCATCGCCCTAAGCGCGTGGTTTTTCGGTCGCTTCGGGGCCCGGGTTCTTCGACGCGCCGTCGCCGAGTTTCGCAGGCGTGCACCGATTCGCAATCGGAGTCTTCGTTCAGAACAACGCGCCCAGACCATAGGAGACGCCCTAGCTAGCGGGTGGCGAGTTGTGGTGGTCATCATTGCATCGCTGCTGGTGCTGGGCGAGGTTGGCGTGAATCTCGGCCCACTTCTCGCCGGTGCCGGAATCGCTGGCCTGGCCATTGCTTTCGGCGCTCAATCCCTTATTAAGGACTACCTGAGCGGATTGTTCATCCTGCTTGAAGACCAATTCGGCATTGGTGATGTGATCACGATTGGCACCGCGAGCGGAGCGGTTGAAGACATTTCGTTGCGCATCACTCGGCTTCGTTCTGCCGATGGCACGGTGTGGTTTGTTCCTAACGGTGATATTCGCCAAGTTGGCAACCAATCCATGGAATGGTCGCGGGCCGTTGTTGACGTGACGATTTCCTATGACAATGACGTCAATGTGGTCATGACATCCCTCGCCGAGGAGATAAGCGCGCTTGGTAATGACCCGATCGTGGGTTCGGCCATTTTGGAAACCCCAGAAGTGGAAGGGGTGCAAGCCATGAGTCCCGAAGGGGTCACCATACGGCTCGTGGCGAAAACCGCTCCACGCCAACAATGGAAGGTTGCCCGCGAAATGCGAGTCCGCGTAACGGATCGAATGCGCAAGGACAATGTTCGCGGACCGGGGCGAACGGTTCTTGTTTCCTCCGGAACGATCGAGGGGCCACCGATTGCCACCGGGTCAGCGGTTCCAAATGTTCCGAGCGTGGCCTTTGACGAACCACCGCCAGTCGAAGCGCGATAGACCGATTGCGGCACACGCAAGGTGGTTCACGAAAGGTCCTGGTTCTGGCTGCGACCGATCGTTGCGGATTCGCCACTTTGGTGTTCATGAGGCACACTCAAGGTATGCACGTAGATCACCCGATATCTTCATCGCCGCCCGTACACCTTCCAATTCGGGCAGTTCTTTGGGATTTTGGCGGTGTAATCCTGTCGTCACCGTTTGATGCATTTGCACAATACGAAACGCAGCACTCCCTTCCAGCTGGATTGATTCGTGGTATTAACAGCGCCAATCCTGATACCAATGCTTGGGCCCGGTTTGAACGCAGCGATGTGTCCTTCACCGAATTCTGTTCGCTGTTCGAAGCTGAGGCACTGGAACTTGGACATGTTGTTGATGCCCGCAGAATCATGGCACTACTGCATGGGGAAATTCGTCCGCAGATGGTTGAAGCTCTTCGCAAGCTTAAGGCCGCTGGCTACCTCATTGCGTGTCTCACCAACAATGTGCAAACCGGTGACGAGCGTGACCGCAGTGATGTTGACGCGGTTATGGAGTTGTTTGATCATGTGACCCAGTCACGCAACGCTGGGGTTCGTAAGCCAG
>JAYSVF010000245.1:0-3367 GCA_043718695.1 Acidimicrobiia bacterium
GGCGTGCAGCGCTCCATTAGGGAAGCCTCGGCGGTAATCCACGCCGCTCCGTTAACTCGCAAGGTTTCTCCTTGGCCGGGCACCAAAAACAACATTCCCACGCGTCGTGTTGCCACAACATTGGTGAACGTATCAAGCAAGTTATTTCCGTTTAGATCCGGCAACACCACATAGGGTTCACCGGATAGCTCTATGACCGAAACAAAGCCAGCCGGGCCACCACGGGGCGAAACATCTAAACGACCGTCGGCACCCGAAGAGGCAACAAGGACAAACGGCGAACATCCAATGAACTCGATACTCGCTTGTTCGAGCCCTACGCGAACTTTCCCTTGCACCAACGCGCCCGCCTCGCGGTAAATTGTCCGCAATTCATCAAGCGATCCAACGGCTTCAATCGGCGGAGTTTCCATGAGTTGAACGTTACCGACTTACGTGCTGGTTTGCTACT
Source organism: Acidimicrobiia bacterium (assembly GCA_043718695.1). Classification (GTDB taxonomy): domain Bacteria; phylum Actinomycetota; class Acidimicrobiia; order Acidimicrobiales; family JANYDT01; genus JANMZO01. The sequence continues at coordinate 452 of JAYSVF010000245.1, forward strand.
CGGTTGTTCGCGCTGGTTTGCTAAGCAGGCTTGCTCCACGTGTTCCTGCTCGTTTGTTCCACGGTTTGAATCCGTCGATTAGTTCACCTACTCCAACTTCTCAGCCAGGGTGGAAGCGAGAGCGGTTCGGTACTTGACCAGGTTGCGTTCCTTGACCGATTCGAATCCCCGAACTTGATCCATAAGGCCAGCAATCGTGGTGGCCTTTTCGGGGTTTGTGGCCACCATCGGGATCAGCTGGTCAACGAGCGCTGTGTATTCGTTGATAAGTGCACGTTCGGTTTTGCGCATACCGGCCCGGCCGAATGGATCCAGTGCCGTTCCACGAAGTTTCTTTCCGGCAGCGAGCGTGCGCATGACTGGTTTGGACCATGGTCCAAGCTTCAGCTTTGATCCCATGCCCATGGCTCGGAGCGTTGGTGGATGCAGGTTCCAGGTGGCCGATTCGACAGGCCCACCCAGAGCCCATTCCGCTCGCTCATTCCCAGTCGCCAGCAGCCGAGCGACTTCGTATTCGTCTTTGTAGGCCATCACCCGAAACAGTTGGTTGGCAACGGTGGTTGCAAACGCATCGGCATCATCTGCACTGCTGGCGGAGCGGGAAGCAACGGCCGCACGACGGACAACCTCAACATAACGTGCGGCGTAAGCAGCATCTTGATAGGCGCGCAGATCTCGACGTCGGCGGGCCACCAAATCGATCAAGTCTTCAGAACCAAGATCCTCAAGACCGTTCCGATCGGCAGGCTTCTCTCCGCTACCAAACGCAATCGCTTCAACACCCTTTGGATCAACCACCCAGCGACGACCCCAAGCAAACGCGGCCTTGTTGGCGTCGATGGCCGTTCCGTTGAGTTCAATTGCTCGTTCAAACGATTCGGCGCTAATCGGTAGCAAACCTTTTTGGAACGCCACCCCAAGCAGCAACACGTTTCCGGTAATCGCCGAACCGAGCAGGCCGACGGTGAGCTTCGCCGCATCAAGAAACACGTTCGAAGTACCAACCGACCGGGCCGATAGCTCAGTCTCATACGGAGTGAGATCAACCGCCGCAGTCGAGACCTTGCCAATCATCCGACCAGTGGGCGTGACCGACGTGGAAGCGACAACGTGACTCCATTGCGGATCAAGTCCTTCAATGTTGGCAGGGGTTACCGAAGTGAGAATGTCGAAGCCCAGGAGCACGTGCACGCGTCCGGCGATTGGTTCGCCAATGGTGACCGTTGAGACAACCGGGCCTGCCTTTTGCGACAGACCGGTTTGATCGATGGCCGCAGCGGCTAGTCCATCAATTTTGGCTGCCGTCAACAACATTTGGCTCACCGTCACAACGCCGGTTCCGCCAATTCCAGGCATACGCAAAACCATGCCTTCCTTCGGGACAACAAGCACGGGCGCCGGAATCGTGGACGATCCACCAGCTTTCGATGCGCGCTTACCTTTGCCCGGAACCACGGTCACAAATGCCGGGCAGTCACCCTTAATGCAGGAGGTATCGAGATTGCAGCTGGCCTGATCGATTTTGGTTTTACGGCCGTACTCAGTGTCGATCGCTTCGAGGCTCAAGCAGTTGGATTGCACACCACAATCACCGCAGCCTTCGCAGACCCGATGGTCGATGACGACACGGGTCTTGGGGGTTTCCAAGATGCCGCGCTTGCGATCTCTGCGCTTCTCGGCTGCACACTGCTGATCGTGAATCAATACGGTAACGCCGGAGATTGTCCTTAAGTGTTCTTGGGCTTCAATGATGTCATCGCGATGCTTCACGCTCACCCCATCGCCAAGGCGCACGCCTTTGTACTTCTCAGGCTCATCGGTGGTGATGATGACTTCTTTGACGCCTTCGGCCATGAGCTTGGTGGCCACCTGCTTGACCGAAAGCAGACCGGTGGCATCCTGTCCGCCCGTCATGGCCACGGCGGCGTTGTAGAGGATCTTGTAGGTCATGGTGACGCCACTGGAGATCGCTGCCTGCACCGCCAATTGCCCGGAGTGGAAGAACGTACCGTCGCCCAGGTTTTGGTAGATGTGCGGGATGTCCACGAACGGTGCCATACCCACCCAGTGCATGCCTTCGCCACCCATTTGGGTGATGCCGGTGAACTCGCCACGGTTCTCATGACCGATCTGGCTCACCATACCGTGGCAACCAATTCCTATGCCAACATATGATCCTTCGGGGACCACAGTGCTGGAATTGTGCGGACAACCGGAGCAGAAATACGGAGTGCGAACCGCATCGCTCCGTACGATCAAATTCAACCCGGTTTTGCGGCGAGCCGGGGTCAGGCGTTCAGCAGAGATATTTGCGAGCAGCACCCGCCGGAGAGGTTCAACCAAGTATTCAACGGTAAGCGCACCACCATCGGGGATCAGCGCTGCGCCACCAGCATCGCGCTTGCCCAGCACCAGCGGCCGTTCAGCTTGGGAATACAACGCATCGCGAACCAAGGTCTCAAGGTGGGCGCGCTTTTCTTCCACGATCAACATGGTGCTCACGCCATTAGCCACCCGTTTGATTGCTGCGGAGTCAAAAGGGTTGAGCGCACGAAGTTTGAGGACGCGGATACCGAGATTGGCCGCAGCTTCCTCATCAAGGCCAAGCACCTTGAGCGCACCCAACACCAGTTCAGCGGTGTAGCCCGAAGCAACAATGGTGAGCCAAGCCGAGGAGGAAGAAATGACCTCCACGTTGATGCCGTTTTGCTCCACATACAACTGCGCCAATTCCATACGAGGACCAAACAACTCAACCTCTTGGGTGAGCGACATGGGCGCCGAGACAAAGCCCGAAAGCATGGGGTGCCACGGTGCGCCATTGCGTTCCAGGGTGGGAATGATTGGTGAAAGTCGGTCGGCGGCGATGTTGGCCAGGCCCGAACCGTCGGCTAAAGACGTAACGATTTTCAGGCC
>JAYSVF010000246.1:0-19908 GCA_043718695.1 Acidimicrobiia bacterium
AGGCACGTGGCAGGCCGGCATTCTTGGCGTAGCAGCCGGGTTAATTGTGTCGTTTGTAGTCATGATCACTTTGGCTGAGCCACAGTGGTGGCAAAAGGTTGCCCTTGGTGTTCCCGTGGCTATTCTCGGTATCTGCACCGCAGCGTTTTGGGGGTACACCGAGACCACCAAAACCGTCGTGAACGGCGCCGAAACCATTTCCAAGAAGAACTCTGTTGGCCCCACGTGGATTGTTTTGGCCGGAGCACTTTGCATTGTTGTGCTGCTGGTCTTGGCCGCAGTCAACAACCTTAGCTATGAACGATGGGGCGTGGCCTGGGGCTCAATGATCGCCGCGTGTGCTGCACTATTCGTTCTGGCCCCCCAGTTTCGATTGTGGAATGCACGCGTACTTCCTTTCTGGTTTACCTCGCTGTGCTTGTATGGCGCCTATGGAGCAGTAAAAGCTGCCAACGGAATTTCCTTCGCTGCTCGCTGGTATGGCGAACCTCGTCGCACGTTCCCTCATGCCAGCAAATGGGGAATCGCTGCTGCAGCGGCTTACGTATTTGTTGCCGTTGGCCTACCGCTGAACCTCGTCCCCAATGGACTGCCCATTACCAAAATCAACAAGGGTGCCATTGGCGTACAGCTAGCGGGCAAGACCTCTGACTCCAGCCAAACCACGGGATGGTCGGGGTACAACTACAAAGGTTACGAAGGCCAAGGCCCGTGGCCCGAGTACAAGGCCCTCATGGATGAGGCCAACCGTGTAGGCAAAGAAAATGGTTGCGGACGAGCAATCTATGAATACGAAGACACCAAACTTGGCTCCTTTGGTACGACGCTCTCGCCCATGCTTTTACCGTTCTGGACAAAGGGTTGCATTGGTTCGGTCGAAGGCGTGTACTTCGAATCATCGGCTTCCATGCCGTATCACTGGCTTACTGCTGCGTTGATTACCGCACCCACCACCAACGACGACAAGGGAGTCAAGAAGTATTCCGGGCCTTCAAATCCTCAACGCGATTTACCCTATGCCTCCTTCGATTTGGCTCGTGGCATCAAGAAGCTCCAAGCCGGTGGTGTGCGGTACTACCTCGCCCTTACCGATATCGCCAAAACTGCTGCTGCCTCATTGCCGGAACTCAAAAAGGTCGGCGAATCAGGGGTGTTCGTGTTTTACGAAATCGCCAACTCCGAATTAGTAAGTCCACTTACCGAAGAGCCGGTCAAGATTACTGGGGTCGATAACGACCAATACGGCGGTTGGCTGGATGTTCAAGTTGATCAGTACAACAACCCCGACCAATATCCTCAGACCCTGGTGTGGAGCGGACCAAAAGCTTGGGCAACCATGCGGGCCACGGTCAAGCATCCAGAAAACGTGCGGACCTTCGGAGCTGGAGTTTCGAAGGAGGCCACAATTTCTCGCAAACCACTCGAAACGGTGGTGGTCAGCAACATCAAGAAAAACAATGTGGACATATCATTTACCGTCGACAAAATTGGTGTTCCTGTTGTTGTAAAAACCAGCTTTTTCCCAAACTGGACAGCATCGGGCGCCAAGGGACCCTACCGTTCCATGCCCAACTTCATGGTGGTCATCCCCACCTCAAAAGACGTGAAGTTGCACTACGGCTACTCAGGCGCCGACACTGTTGGTTACTTTTCCACCTTTACGGCAATGGCCGGCATAGTCCTGTTGCATCGGACACGACGCCGGCGAGAATTTCGCGTGATCGATGAACTCGATCAGCGCTACGAACTCGATAAAATCCGCGATGCTGCCGAGACCGAGGCGCATGCCGTCGATTGGGTTGCGCCTACCTCGTCCTCAGTTACCAACACCTTCGCATCGTCAAAGACCTCAAGTGACAACGCTTCCGAGCACCCCGTCGATCTATCGGGCCCTACAGGGTTGGCAGGGCTAAGGGGTCTCACCACGACGAGCGCTGAACTCGACCGCGCCAAGCTTGGCTCTAACGAACTTGGCGCAAACGAACTTGGCGACGATGAACTTGGCGATGATCGACTCACCAACAACGAACTTGGCAACGATGTCATGGACAATGCAGTTGGCGATGAACCAGTCAAATCATGACGGCCCGATAGAGGAACGGGAAAGCCGAACTGGATTTGTTCTGCTGGGCATCATCACCGTCTTGGTGTTGATGTGGTTGCGGATCGATCTCGTTCTCACCAACACCACGCCAACCGGCGGCGACAACGGAGGGCATCTGTGGACCGCCGATTATGCACGGCGCGAGCTTCTGCCCCACTTTCGAGTCATTGGTTGGTCGAATGATTGGTTCGCTGGCGTCCCAGTCCTGAACTTCTACTTTCCACTCCCCACGTGGCTCATCGTTGCCCTTGACGTTGTGCTGCCCTACAACATTGCCTACAAGATCGTAACGATTCTCGGCATTGTTTCCCTGCCGTTCGCAGCAGCCTTCATGGGTCGCTGTGCCGGCCTCAGCCGCAACCGCTCTTTGTTCCTGGCGTATTCGGTTCTGCCCTTTCTGTTGGCCCGCCACTTCCGAATTCTCGGCGGCAACATCATGTCAACAATGGCTGGCGAATTCTCCTTCTCGATTTCCCTTTCCCTCGTGGTTATCTATGCAGGCTTACTACTTAGGCTTCAGCGGACAGGACAAGGAAGAGGGCGAACCGCGATCGTTCTGGCGTGCGCCGGGCTATCCCATATCGTCCCCACCATTGGGGCTCTCCTTTTCACCGCGGCAGCCTCGATCGTGCAGTTGCGTCGCTCACACCTCCGACGACAAATCACCGACGTTTTGGTCGCCGGTTCGATTGGAGGCGGTTTAGCTGCGTTTTGGATTGTGCCCTTCGCCGTCAATCTCTCCTATACCAACTCCATGGACTACGAGCGGGTCACCAAGTTTTTCAAAGTGTTGTTCCCATTTTTTGGTGATTCAGCCACCTTGCACACCCCTTCGGATTCCGTTGGCCTGGCCTGTGCCGCACTGGTACTGACGGCAATTGCGCTGCTTTTTGCGCTGAAGCGCCGAGATCGTTTTGTGGTTACCTGGATCGTGGCGATGGCCTTGACCGGCGTAGCGTTTCGCCTTGCGCCCCAAGGGGCAATGTGGAACATTCGCCTTCTCCCCCTCTGGTTTTTTTGTGCCTACCTTTTGGCCGGACAAGGCTTCGTCCTGCTGTACGAATCGCTCGTAGACGCAGTAACACGCCGCAGGGATCGCCGCGCCACCAACGAACGAGCCAAGCTTCTCACCGCAAACGTAGCGAGCGAAACGGGCCAACCGGTTGAGACCGGCGGAACCGGCAAGATCGACACCGCATCGCTCGCAGACTCCGCATTCCCACTCAGCGCATCACCCGTAGAGATCCCCGCTCTGCTCGAACCGCTCCAACTGCCCGAGGCCGAACTGCAGCACGCTGAACCGCACCAGGATGAACTCCAGCACCTCGAACATCGATCTGCCGAACAACAACATGACCAACAACATGACCAACAACATGACCAGCAACGTGGTCCTCAGCAACAAGACGATGCGCGGCAACCAAAACCGGAATCCCCAATTCGTCCGCCGCGGCATCGGCGAATACGACGGGGGCAGGGAGCAACTGCTCTTGCATCCCTAGCGTTGTACATCTGCGTCGGCCCGGCCTTTGGCGCCGTCCCAACCAGCCTTTCCATTCCGAATTTTACGAGCGGGACCTTTGGTTTCACGCGTCTCGATAGCTTGAATGACATCAAGAAAGCACCAACTCCCTTTGGATGGGCCGCCTCAAATGAGCAAGGCATGGAACGCAAATCCGGTTGGAAAGAATACCAAAATTTAGTAAGCACACTAAGGACGCTCCCTTGCGGAAGGGCTCTTTGGGAACTTGCCACGTTGCCAAAGACCTCAACTTCGCCGAAACGGGAGTCAATTCGATACGGCAGCTCCATGTCACTGATGTCGCTTCCTTACTTCACCAACTCCTGCACCCAGTCAATGGAGGGCCTGTTCTTCGAATCTTCAGCGACCGCCCCGTTTCATTGGCTCACGAAATCAATGGTCGTGGAAAAGTCATCGAACCCGCAGCGCCGCCTTCCCTATCCCACCTTTGACCTTGAGCGAGGGATTGAACGTATGCGTGCATTGGGTATTCGTTACTATTTGCCGTCAACCGAAAAGGCTCTCTCCGCGGCAGCCAAGTCATCAAACCTTCGAGCCGTGGCCAAGTCTGAGCCTTACGTTGTCTATGAGATCACTGAGAGCGCCGTCGTGGTCCCGCTCCGTGAACAACCAGTCGTAGCGACGGGAATTGGAAATGGACTCGAAACTGGATTCATCGACGTGGGTATCGCGCAATGGATGGAGCCAACGAAATACCCCGCGGCAATCACGCTTAGCGGACCTCCAGAGTGGGAACGCCGCAAGGTCACCATCACACGCACACCCGGTCTCAAAGGGGCGCTGCCCAAGCGAGGAGTGGGCGTCACCCTGGCCACCGGATCAACAAAGCGCCTTGAGCCCATAACGATTACCAACATCAAGGTTAAGCAGCTATCGATGTCATTTACTGTCGACAAAGTTGGCGTGCCAGTTCTTGTTCGGATCTCGTCATTTCCGAATTGGGTGGCCAAAGGGGCCAAAGGCCCCTACCGCTCGACACCCAATTTCATGGTGGTCATACCCGAATCAAAGAACGTCACTCTTAGCTATGCGCGCAGCACATCCGAAGTGGCAGGGCTCCTACTCAGCGCACTCAGCCTCGTTGCCTTAACCGTTGTTGGCTTTGGTAGTCGGAAACGACCACGTGCCCTAGAGCCAAGTTTGAGGCTCTGATGCAAATACTCCCGATGTATCAATGAGCCCACCCACCACAGCACGGCGAGCCTCAAACCGACAACGGCGCTATTTTTTTGCGAGGGCTTCCTTACGAAGCGCCAGCCAAAGCACGCCAAGGCCCTTAATCGACCGAAAAATTCGTCCGGCGATCGGGGTGCGGGCAGGACGCATCTCAACAATAGTTACGCCAATCTCATCGGTATGAAACCCCGCCCGTTCGGTCCGCAGCACCAACTCGGTGTCAAAAAGGTCAGTACCAAACAAACAGTTCTTGCCGACCTCACGAACATCTGAGCGTCGCATGGCTTTCATTCCGTGGGTGTCAGAGACCTTGAGCCCGAACCCAACGCGAAGCAGCGTGGAGAAAACCCCCGTCACTACCTTTCTCGTCCAGTGGCGAGTGTCATTGGCCCCGTCACCACGCTTGGATGCCACCACAATCGATGGTCCTCCCGGCTGAGCGATTCGGTAAACGGCACGATCAAGAAAATCGAGATCATAAAGATCCACATCGAAGTTCACAATGAACTCCTTTGTGGCCAACATCAAACCCTCTCGAAGAGCTTTGCCGTAATCCGGCGTCGAGATCGAAGAGGCTCGAACCTCGGGATACTTCGCTCCTAATTCCTGGGCAACTGCCGCAGTTCTATCTTTTGACCCGTTCTCGACCACAATCACTTCAAAATCGTGGGAACGCTCACGCAACCCCGTCACGACGTCATGAACGGCAGTTGGGAGAAAAGCTTCCTCTTGGTAGGCGGGGAAGATAATAGAGATCGAAGTCCCAGGAGGCAGGAGCGGCATAACGCTGAATACATTAGGTGCTCAGGAAGCTCCAAAGGAAGGGTCTTTAACCGGTTTCTCAGGGCGTTACCGGTAATGTTGCCTCATGGGAAACACTGTTCGTTGCTTGACCCCTCGACATTGGTTCGCCGCGGTTGCACTGGTGATCCCGGCGATGCTCTTGGGTTGCACTGCCGAATCCACGCCGAAAGCCTCACCTGGCCCGGATACCGCAGCGGATTCGACCACGTCTGGCAACAAGCCAGTGGCAACCACTCCGTCAGGACGGGGGCCTGTCGCTAGCCCAACGCTGGCCCCATACGCCACCGCTCTGCAAACTGACGTGAGTTCTGCAGTTATTACGACTCCGGCCCAGGTTCTCGCCTCCGGAACTGAGACGGGTCCCTCGACAGCACTGATGAACGACTATCAGGCCGCCTCAGGCAAGGAGAGCATCGTGCTGGCAGCCGTGGTCCCAAACATAACGGTCTACGAGTCGGCGACATCAAACAAGGTGATGACCGTCCTCGCTAACCCTCTGCCCTCGGGCGCTGTACTCAATCTTCTCGTTGACGGACAAACCTCCAGTCGTTACAAGGTGTTGTTGCCAATCCGCCCGAATGGTTCAACCGGTTGGGTTGATCCGGGTCAGGTCAAAAAGTTCGCCCATGATTTTCGCATCGTGGTGGAACTCGGCACCCACCGGATAACGGTCTATAAGGGCGAAACGGTAATTCTTGCCGAAAAAATCGGTGTTGGACGGTCCGATCGGCCGACGCCCAACGGACGCTATTACCTCAAAGAACTACTCAGGGCTTGCCTAGACGAGAAACAGCCGGATGGAACACTCAAGTGCGTTCCCAATCCAACGGGTTTCTACGGCCCCTATGCCTACGGCCTTTCCGGGTTCTCTCCAACGCTGAGCAGCTTCAATGGCAACGAGGCGGTGATTGGGATTCACGGCACGAATGCCCCGGAGTCACTCGGAACCGATGTAAGCAGCGGTTGCATTCGTATGAGCAATGAGGGCATCACCGCCCTCGCCAAAATACTTCCACTCGGAACACCCGTCACGGTCCTGGCTTAGCGGTTTGCCCGGTCCAGATCAATCTGACCAGGCAATATTCCGCACTTCCGCACCAAGTGCGATATCGATCTGACCCAAGCGATGTCTGACCAGACCTAAGCGATGATGTCTACGGGCACACCTTGGGGCAACGTCTTGGCCAGCTTGGTGATCGCCGAATTGCTCATCCGGATGCAGCCGTGAGAGACCTGGGTGCCGAGCAGCTTGGGCTGGTTCGTTCCATGAATACCAATTTGTCCGTCACCGCGACCAAATTTTTGTAAAACCGTGGAGTAACCGGAAAGGCCAAACGCCCATGGTCCATAAGATCCACCAGGATTTCGTGGACGGGCCAGCTCACGCATGTAAAACGTTCCCTTCGGGGTGGGGTATTGCGTCCGGCCGATACCAACTGATTCCGTCATCTGCACAACTCCCGCCTTGTAGAGCGTGAGCGTCTTCTTTGAAAGACTTACAATCACGGCGTAATCGTGTTGGTACAGCGAAACGTCGACGGCACGAACGTATCCAATTCGACCGTTTGGCCGCATTGGCAAGTAGACCCGGTAGTTTTCGCCCTCTTTCGCCAGTACAACGAACACGTGACGGCCAGAGAAGTTGGTCTTGTTGTTCAGCGTCGTGAAAGGCTTCAGGCTCGTTGCGGTATCAAAAATCGGCGTCTTCGCGTTCTTTGCTGCGGCAACGACCGTAACCGGAGGTGGCACGCCAACTCCCGATCCGGCGACGATCGGGGCGCCAGCAACAGCTGCGGCCGGAGCGGCCAGATCTGGAACGGTTGCTGCCGGCGAGACCGCAGGCGCGGTGGCTTTCGGTTTAGCCGCAGCACCCGCACGGTCGACAGTCATTAGAGACAACGGCAAAGCCGACGCGAAAAAGCCAAGTACAACGAATCGACGAGACATCAAAGACGACGACGCCCGCAACGACCGTGCCATTGGGTGGAAGAGTGCTTTGCTGGGCATAGGTGTTCCTATCGGCAGGCCAGTTGCTGGCATTGAGGTCCAGGTTGTACGTGGAGTATTCGTGAAGATCAGCGCCCTCCCAAACAATCCTAAACGAAGGGTGCCTTTTCGGTAAAGCCGTACTCAGCACAACAACAGAAAAGCGTGTGCCGGCACTCAAGAACGCTCGCAAATCGGCACGTGATGGGCATGGGGCCACACCCACCCCCTTAAGCAAAGAAGGCTCCAGCGAGTTGCTGGAGCCTTCTTGTAGGTCCGCGATCAAGCTTGATCTTGACCGAGTTCAAACGAGAGGATCTACTTCTTTTTGACTACCGTCTTCTTAGTGGCGGCCTTTTTCACTGTTGGCTTTTTTGCCGTGGCGGGCTTCTTGGTGGTTGGGGTAACCGCCGCAGCTGGCTTTACGGTTGCAGCCGGGGCAACCTTGGGACCCACTACCACGGGAAGCGCAACTTTGCCTGAGTTGTAGGCAGCGACTCGATCAACAAGGGCCTTCCAAGCGCCATCGTCGGGGAAGTTGTCATATGGATTCGGCATGAGGTCGGGGGTTACGTAGACCACGCTTGCGTTACGGGTAAGCGCAGCATCAACGGCGGCACCGATCTGCGACGGGGCAACGGAGTGAATCATCTGCCAAATGGCACTGCGGTTCTCCTGTTTGAACATCCATGCGTAGTAGGGCGCATTGTCCTTCAGGAAGACGTTTTCGTTCCAAGCAGGAACATCAGCTTGGGCACGCTCCAAGTTGAGGTAGCCGTCGGCTAGGCCTTCGTAGCAGTTCAGCATCGGAGCGCCTGGGTTAAACAACGCAATCTTGCCCGGGTGGCGGCCACGGAATCCGGCGGTACCGGTGATGCCCTTAGAGAAATTGGTGTACTTGTCACACTGGTCGTAGTTAATCTCATCGAGGAACACGCCGTCGGCGGTTGGGTAAGCACCAAATGCTGAGTCAACACGGGTCAAGGTGTCTTGCCAGGAAACCTTGTCGTACCCAGCGGTGACGTAGATGAGGGTCTTGATCCCCTTCGCTTTGGCCTGGGCCAAACGCTTTACCAGGTCAGATTCAACAACGAAAGGCTTTCCAGCCGCCGGTGAATCGGGGTGACCAACGATGTAGCCAACCTCCGGGGTGTTGATGGCACGATCCCAGGAGGCATCGTCATTAAAGTACGCCGGCACCGCAATCTGCACGGCAGGCTTGGCTTGAGCCGTAGCAACTGAGCTAGCGCCGACTACGGCGGCAGATGCGAGCGCCAATGTGGCTAGCGACGCAATAATCCGAGGACGTGAAGTCATGAAGGATCGATCCTTTGGTGAATTGGGCCGCGCATTAGTACGACACCGGGCAGAAGCCGTTGGAAACAGTGCTACAGAATAGGCTGTACGGCGCACCCCTTGTTGCTTGTCGCTGTAAACGTGGGCACACTTCACACTTCCACCGTTTTCTGCGCCTACAACGTGGTCTTGACCCAACCGTTGGGATACGTCAGCAAAGCGCCAGCCACGGTGACCCAATTGACAAGTCGCTTTCGCTCACCCGCGTTAGGCCATAGAGTTTCTCCGTGCCAAAACGCCCCCGAGTACTGCTCGTAACCGAGGGCACCTACCCATTCATCATGGGCGGAGTGAGCACCTGGTGCGATGCGCTGGTCACGGGGCTCAATGACGTGGACTTTGAAGTACTGCCCATCACGGCTGGCGGGATGCGCAGGGAATCGTTGTTTGCTATTCCACAAAACACCAGGCTGGCGGGGCATCTTGACCTTTGGTCAGAAGATCTTCCACTCTCTTTTCCTATGCTTCGGGAACGCTATGCGACCGTCGATCTCCCATCAGCCCTCGCTCGAGGGTTACTGGATTGGGAGAGCGATCTCGATGCTTTTGTCGAGACACTCGTGTGGTGTCGACGCAACCCTCGAGCTATTCGTCCAGCGTTTCGACGCCGAGCGGCATGGTCGGGATTCGTTAAAACTCTCAATACGCTGAGCGAACGATCCAGCCCTGATTTTGCACCAGCACCCACCTTTGACATGTTGGGCGTTTCTGAGCTCTACCGCCTGTTGTGGTGGATTGCTCGAAGTGCTGCGTACTCAACTCCCGAAGATGAGCACGCGCCAAACCTTTCAATTGTCACCGCAGCAGGCTGGGCGGCGATTCCTGCGGTGGTCCACAAAGAGCTTCACGGAACGCCAATTCTCCTAACCGAGCATGGCATTTACATTCGAGAGTCTTATTTGGCGGCTATTCGCAACGACGCAAGCCCGGCAGCTCGGTGGACGGCTTCTCGCGTTTCTCGGGGACTTTCTCGCTTGGCCTACGCCTATGCCGACCGGGTGAGCCCAGTCACCGAGGCCAATGCGGTTTGGGAGCAAGAGTTCGGCGTGAACTCCCAAGTGATCAGCACGATCTACAACGGCGTGGTTGTTCCCCCATTCCGAGAAGCTCCCCCACGAGATCGGATCATCGTGGCCGTTGGCCGGATCGATCCCTTGAAAGACGTCAAAACCATGCTGCGAACCGCTGCACTGGTGTTGGATGCAGAGCCGTTGGCCAGCTTCACCCACTACGGCCCCACTCCACTGGAAAATGTGGAATATGCCGAAGAATGCTTGAAACTCCATGCCGAGTTGGGGTTAGGTGACCGATTCGTGTTTGCTGGGCCAACCGACGACCCCTATGGCGTGGTAGCCCGGGCGGATATTGCCCTTCTGACCAGTATCAGTGAAGGCTCTCCAATCACCGTGCTCGAAGCCATGGCTTCTGGTCGGCCCGTTGTTGCTACGGCAGTAGGTGGCGTTCCTGAAGCCGTGGAAGGTTGCGGATTTACCGCCCGGCCCGGCGATTCAGAGGCCCTAGCCTCCGGAGTGTTACGTCTACTAAACGATCCAGCGCTTGCCGATGAACTCGGAACCTTGGCTTACGAACGAGCGGAGGACGTGTTTGGCCACGAGCAAAGCCTGTCGAAGTACCGAGCTGCCATTCGAGAACTCACAGGACTTCGCTCGATCCACTACACACCAACCTTCGCCCGCGGCATGGACCCCAATCCACCGGCATTGGCAACTCTTGGAAGTCTCAATGTCGATCGACCGGCGGGCTTGTCGCAGACAGGCAGCAGTGTCCCGCTCGTTTCCAGTCTCCCCCAAACAGACAACGTCGGAAGAGAAAACGCTCCCCAGGGCCCCGGCTGGCAGAGCGCTTGATGAGCGACCATTCAATTCAAGGAGAAGTGGAAAGCGAACGCGGCAGCGACCTCGATCCAATAGAGCGCATCGCAACACCCGATCAAGCATGGCAACTTTGCCTTGACACACTGGGACGGGCTCCCATCGATCGTTTTGAAGCTGCCGTAACCCTTGAGGCTCACCATGGGTTCCCCGCGTCGGTTGCTTTGGCTTACGGTCGACGCTTTGCACAATCCGGACACATAGCCAGCCAACCGCTGAACGCTCAAGACTTTGTTGCTGGCCCCACTGGAAGCGTGCGGAAGGAGGACGCCACCATTCTCCGAGCGCTCCAGCGCAAACGACTGTTCGGCGAAGTGGTGTTCATTGTCAGCGTACTTACCGTTGGATTTTGGGTTTCCAGCATGAGTGTTTCCATCGGAGCTGAACAGGTTGACCAAGCTTGGCGAATCGCGCTGCCAGTCAGCCTTGGAGCTCAATGGTTTCTTCGACGCCGTTACTTGTCGGGTGAAGATGACCTCGGACGTTTGCGCCGCGAACCAGTCGTCGCCGCTGGGGTTTTGCTCCTCGTCGGTTTACTTGGCTTTGTGGGCGCGGGCTGGATTGGATCGGTATTGGCCCTGCTGTGGTCCGCGGGGTTTTTGGTGGCGCGGCGAGGTTGGTGGTTGGCACAGTTCGTGCTACTGGTGGGGGTAATTAATGCCGAACGCTACGTTTCGAACACAAAACTGCTGCTGCTTGGCATTGCGTTCGCCGCAGTTGGTTGCGCTTTAGCTGCGGTGCTCAGTTCGCCAGAAACTGATCGAAACGCCAGTCCTTGGCATTCCGGGGTGCTCGCAGCCGGGGTAGGTGCCGGACTTGGGTCATTACTGGTGGTGGAACCAGAGTTCGTTTGGGCGGTACGTATACCCCTTCCCATCCTCACCGTGCTGCCTTCACTGCTCGGCAGCCTTTGGGGGGCCTTTCACGTCTCCTCGCTATGGAAGGTTCTCCCCGATCGACTCCGCGCCACGCCCCTGTCTTCCTCATCGGGGGCAGCAGCGGGTCGTGCGGTACGCCGGCTCATCTTGACGTCGATTCTGCGGGTTGTTTTGTTGACCGTTGTTGGATCAGCCCTGGTCCTGTGGTGGGCTAGCAGCGCAGACCAAGTGGGTCATGTCACGGATCGACTTCTAGCCGCGCACGCGGTACTGGCCGTTGCCGGGCTTTGCGTGTCGCTGCTCGAAGGGTTCGGACGGGCCGGTTTGGCGTTGTTCTGCGTCTTGTGTGGTCTGATGGCTGCGCTTCGTGGACCGAATTTGGCTGGCAGCCTGTTTCACATCACTAGCTTCCAACCAGGGACGCACCTGCTAGTCGCTGCCGTAGTCACCATGGCCAGCTCCTTAATCTTTCTGCTTATCCAGATCCGTGATCCCGCTCGCTCGATCGCCGCGGGGATCTGAAAACTAAACGGCGACCTCAAGAGGGCGGCGAGCTGAATCAAGAACGGTGCCAAAGGCAACGTTGCGTTCATCGGCTTGCCACCAACGGGTCTCGCAGCGTCCGCAGGAATTTAGGGTGAGTTTGCGCTCATTAACCACCATTGAGATGGTGACGAGATTCGCGATGTTGCACAATGGGCAGGTCATGGTGTGACTCCTTCGATGAAAACCCTCCAACGGGTACTTTCTTTCATCGACGAACCCCCACTCAAACTTGAGGGGAAAAATAAATCTCTTCTAAATCTTGATCATTTGGCCTAGAAGATCTCGCAGAAAACCTCAGTCAGTAGGCCTTTCGAACTGGACCCACCAATCAAAACTCTCCCCGGAGGGCAAAAATCGTTATGAGGTTAAATCCCATATGAAGAAAGATCGCTGGACCCAGGCGCCCAGATCGAAGCGCAACTACCGCACACGCGATCCCAACAACTATTAGCGCCGGAAGCTGCAGCGGTTGAAGGTGGATCAGTCCAAACCAAATCCCTGACAGAACCGCCCCGATCATGATCGATGGCCAGTTGCGCAACCCCGGGAACATTCGAACTATCGATCGAGCAACAAAACCCCGGTAAAAACACTCTTCGATCAGTGGCGCGAGCAACCCCACGGCTACGACGAAACCCCAAAACGCTGCGGTACCACCTCCTGTGCTTTTCACAAGATCCTTGGCCGGCTTCGCAAGCTCGGTGGTATCCACCCTCAGCCATTGGTAGGGCAGACCAACCACCACTTGTAAACCCACGCCAGCACCCAGCCAGAGCACATCGATCGGTTTCATTGCCAAGGTCAAAAACTTGGCGACCGATTCCGCTCGGCGCCGGCAGGCGAGAACGATTCCCCCGAGCAACATGATCCAAAGTGGGGGGAACTGGAGCAGGGTCGGCCAAACCCCCGATTTCAGAATTCGCTTTGTTTGGTCGAGGGGATCCGTTTCGTACAGGAGGGCCAAGGCAAAGAAAGCCGGAACAATTACGGCCAAAAACTGAGCCCCAAAGGCGAACCCCAACAATGAGGGACCGGGTTCGGGCCAGTTCGGGGGACGAACTTCGGCTTTTGCCACAGTGTTCGTTTCGTTCATACGTGGCGTCTGCCGGTTTGCATCAGAACTCTCACCGACTCAACGCTCCCACAGGCTACGAGGAGATGGGAACAACCCCAGAGCGGGACAGTTCCTCGCTGTGCTCTGGCAAGAGTAAGGCTGATGCGAGACAAGAACAGAGAGTTACATCGCCGAGCGATCAATTTTCAAAGTGAGCACAGGCGCCGACCAACTATCGTCGAACACTCCAGCTTGGGCTAGCGGCTCGCGACGCATGGTCCAACCGCGCGGTGGAACTAAAGCATCAGTATGTGTTCGGCACAGGTCGTAATAGTTTGGCTGACGGTCAACCAACAAGTGCCCAACAAACACGGTCCGCGTTGCATAGTCATAGGACATGGTGGCTACGGCGATGTCGTGACAAATAGGTTTAGAACATTGACGATCAGCCATGTCAACAACGGTACTGATCGAAGCGGTGAAGTGGGCGGATACTAAGGGCCGTCTGCAGTGAATATTTACCGTCTGCACACCTACTTTCGAGCCGAGGATCAATGGTGGAGGTAATCACGCAAATCCCAACGGTCACGGCAATCGACTGCGAACCATAAGCGAACAAGGTATTCACTCTGTGCGCTCACAGAGCAGCGCTGAGAATGCAGGGTGATGAAGGCTCTACGCTTGACGGGATGAGTGACCACAACACTCGCCCCTCCGATGCTGGCAGCAACGCGGCAAACGACGGCGCCAAACCAAAGAATTCTGACTCTTCGAGCGGCGAGGCGTTCTTGCCCCCTGTCCGGAGGCAGGGAGACCTGATCAATCAGCCCCCCGATCAACCAGGCCGCAAACTTCGACGCCCAACGGATCGAAACCGTCGACTCAGCCCTCCCAAGGCGGTTCTGGGCAAACCCGGCAGGGGAAAGGGAAGTAAAAGTTGGCCGATTTGGTTGCCCTATGTTCTCGTTGGTCTACTGCTGCTTCTCGCAGCGTCGACGTTTGTAACGTCACGCAACGGTGACACTGTTTCTTATGACACCTTTCTCTCCCGGGCAAAAGCGGGCGAAGTTTCCGAAGCATCCTTTACCAACGGCACGGGGGCTGTGCGGGGCAAATTCGTTGATGGGACCAAATTCCGAACTTCAGGCCCCGATCAGCTCAGCGTTGATGATCGAAACGATCTTCGTGCCGTTTCGCTCACGTTTCGCACTGCTGGCCGCAGCGTGTGGGAGGGCCCCCTTGGATTGTTCCTGCCAATTTTAGTGGTTTTTGGTTTGCTGGCCCTTCTTTCTCGGCGTAGCGCTTCGGGCGGAATGGGTGGCCCAGGTGGGGTCATGCAAATTGGGAAATCAAGGGCCAAGCTTTGGACTGCGGAACGACCCAACTCAACGTTTGCCGATATTGCGGGGTACGACGGGGTGAAGGTAGAGATGCAAGAAGTAATCGATGCACTGCGAGACCCGGCCCGTTTTGCAGAAATTGGTGCTCGCTCACCGAAGGGCGTGTTGCTCGTTGGTCCTCCAGGGACCGGAAAGACACTGTTTGCTAGGGCTATGGCTGGCGAGGCCAAGGTTGCGTTCATCTCGGTCACTGGTTCAGATTTCATGGAAATGTTTGTTGGCGTTGGTGCTTCTCGGGTCCGTGACCTGTTCGCGACCGCCCGAGTGAATGCGCCATGCGTGATCTTCATCGACGAAATTGATGGCGTTGGTCGTAAACGCGGTGCTGGTCTAGGTGGCGGGCACGACGAGCGCGAGCAAACGTTGAATCAGATGCTCTCTGAAATGGACGGCTTTGATCCATCGACAAACGTCATTGTTTTGGCAGCCACCAACCGTCCAGATGTGCTCGACGCCGCGCTCTTGCGGCCCGGCCGTTTCGACCGCCAAATCGTGGTCCCCCTCCCCGACCTTTCCGAGCGCCTGCCAATTCTCAAAGTCCATGCGGCTCATCGAAAAATGGATTCCTCGGTAGATTTTGCACGGATCGCACGAGCCACTCCGGGCATGAGCGGCGCTGATCTAGCCAACTTGGTGAACGAGGCCGCGCTTGGCGCGATTCGCCGGGGTGGCACGGCGATTGGGGCCGATGATTTCTCGGCCGCCCGGGACCGGATACTGATCGGCGCCGTTCGAGACTCCTTGGTCCTGAGTGATCACGACAAGGAAACCACCGCCTACCACGAGGCTGGACATGCGCTTCTTGCCCACCTTCTTGATGACGCCGACCCCGTCGAAAAAGTCACCATCATTCCGCGTGGCATGGCACTAGGAGTCACCATGCAACTTCCTTTGGCCGACAGGCATAGCTACACCCAATCCGCGCTCAATGACCGATTGTGCGTATCGATGGGGGGAAGGTGTGCCGAACAGATCGTTTACAACCAACGCACAACCGGTGCCAGCAACGATCTCATGACCTCAACCGAACTGGCTCGACGTATGGTTCGCGAATGGGGCATGTCCCCCATTATCGGCCCGATGGCGTGGGGTGGAACCGGCCAAGTGTTCCTCGGCGAAGACCTCATGACCGGCGCCCGCGATCACGCCGATGACACAGCCCGGCGCATCGACGCCGAAATAGAAACCATCCTCCGCGCCCAAGAAACCCGCGCCATGAATCTCTTAACCGAGCATCGCACGTCCCTAAACGCCATCGCCCAAGCCCTCATCGAACGAGAAACAATCTCAGGAGAAGAAATCACGCAGTTGCTTGCGGCGGTTTGAACGTTACGGGCGCTTAGGGCCACGGGTCTGCGAAGCCAGGCACACACCCCGCAAGCGGGGACCCCGTGCGGCTGGACTGCTTCGCAATTCCCGTTGCCCTAACCACCCTCCCGCACACCAAACCCAATCAAACTCCGCTCAAGAATGAAACGCGAGTGAGCTCGTCCTGCGGACATCGCTTCCAAAAGCAAAGCTCGAAGAGCCAGCTTCTAAAACCCCCACCAATGAGGTTGGTGGCCCAATTGCGGTGGAGGCGGGGCGAGTTGCGGGAATTTGCGGACCGTACGAAGACGGGGGCCCCACGAAGTGGGGTGGTTTCGCCGTGGAGCAAAACCCGTGGCTCGCTCCGCCGCCACAACTCGCCAAATCGGCTAGCCGCCGATTTGGCTCATGGAACGCGCAGGGCGGATGAAGTTGACGTTGCCAATTTTGTGGCCGGCCCACTTCAGGCCTACCGCTCGTTGCACTTCGGCGGCGAGGGCATCGTCGATGGTGGTGGATGAGGAATCGCCAGCGTTACGCATGATGGCTCGGAGATCGAATTCGTCGGTGGAGAAAAGACAGGTGCGGAACTGGCCTTCGGCGGTGATGCGCACTCGGTCGCAGTCTCCACAGAACGGTTCGGTGACACTGGCGATCACACCAACATCACCTACGCCATCAACGTACGACCAACGGGCAGCAGGCTCGGTTCCGTGTTGGGCTTTTACGAGTGGGAACACTTCATTGATACGCGCGATTACTTCTGAGCTGGGAACAACTTTGTCTCGGTTCCAAGCATCATCAGCGTCGAGCGGCATGAATTCGATGAATCGCACGCCCACGCCGTTTTCTCGTCCGAACCGAGCAAAGTCGACGATTTCTTCATCGTTTTCGCCCCGCATCAGAACCACGTTGATTTTGATGGGGTCAAACCCGGCTTCTTTCGCAGCGCCAATGCCATCGAGAACCTTCTTCAGATCGTCTCGTCGGGTCATTTGGTAGAAACGATCGGCGTTCAGTGAATCGCAACTGATGTTCAGGCGTCGCAATCCAGCGGCTTTGAGATCTTCGGCCAGCAGGCGCATCGTGGTGCCGTTGGTGGTCATGGCCAAATCGACGCCGAGCCGGGCAAGACGCTCAACCAAAAGGGTGAGGTGGGCGCGGACCGTGGGCTCCCCACCCGTTAAACGGATACCGTCGAACCCAAAGCGGGTGACGCAAACCCGAGCGATTCTTTCGATCTCTTCGAAGGTAAGAAGGTCTTCGCGTGGAAGCCAGGTCATGCCTTCGGCGGGCATGCAGTAGGTGCAGCGGAAGTTGCAGCGATCCGTTACCGAAATCCGTAGATCGCGAACCGTTCGCCCAAAGCTATCGACTAGCGCTTTACTCATTCCCTAACCCTACCGGTGTGTGCGTTCACTTACGAAACTGTCCATTCGAAGGTTGCATGAAGCAGCTGGATTAGGAGGGGCGGTCAAGCAGGAGGACTTGGATTTCGGCGCCTGCGGGGATCGTGGGGCCGTCGGGGAGGATCGCTAGGGCGTCAGCTAGAGCCATTGATCGCAGGAGGTTCGAAGCTTGGCCACCTGAAGAACGGACGTGCACGCGGCCGTCGGACCCAAAAGCGGCGGTTACCCGGGCGAAGTGTGTTTTTCCATCGGTACTCCGGCGGAGTTCCTCGTCAACAATGGCATTTACCGATGAGCGATGCAGGTTCTCGGGCGCGTGTCCCATCATGGAACGCAATCCAGCACGAGCAAACAGCTCGAAACTCACCATCGAGGACACGGGATTGCCCGGTAGTCCAAAAACTGGTTTGCCCCCGATCAATCCAAAAGCAAGTGGTTTCGCAGGTTTGATGGCGATTTGCATCCACTGCATGGGTTGCAAAATGGCTTCGTACCCGTCCACTGGGTCCTTCACTGGGTCCTTCGCAGTGCCTTCTGCTACCAGCTCCGGCTGGGAACGAGATTTGGAGAGCCGATCTAAGACAACTTTCACGTAGTCAAAGTCACCCATACTCACTCCCCCGCTGGTGACGAGGGCATCACACGTTTCGAGACCGGCAAGAACTTTGGCTTCGATGTCGGCTTCGGTGTCGATGGCCAGCCCAAGGTCGATGACTTCACAATTTGCTTGATGCGCCAAGGCCATGAGCGTTTGACGATTGGAATCGCGGATCTGCCCGGGGCCAAGTGACGCTGGAGGTGCAACAAGTTCGTCACCGGTGGACAGCACACCAACACGAACGCGACGGTATGCGTGCAGATGACTTCGTCCGATACTGGCCAACACCCCAAGATGACCGGCGTTGAGTTGTGTTCCCCGAGCGAACACCAGTTGCCCAGCGGCAATATCTTCACCGGCCGGACGCACCGCCGCGCCCACGGTTGCGCTTTCCAACACCCGAACTCGCGCATCATTGGTATGAAGGGGGTCAATGTTTTCAACTGGCACTATGGCATCAGCCCCTTCAGGTACAACCGCGCCGGTCATAATCCGAATTGCTTGTCCAGGTAACACCACGTGATGAGCCCCCGGGGCTGCGCCAGCGGCCAGCGTACCGACGACATCAAGATCACAAGGCACCTTGGCAACATCGGCTGCACGCACCGCAAACCCGTCCATTGCCGTGTTGGCGAACGGCGGAACTTGCTCGGTGGCGTAAACGTCTTCGTTAAGAATGCACCCCAATGCGTCGGCCACGGCAATCTCACACGAGGGCAACGCTTTGCACCGCGCTGTTACCCAGTTTTGCGCATCAGAAAGATTGAGAAGAGCCACGTCGACAAGCTACTGCCGCTTGGCCGTGCGTTGCATCGCAGACGACACGGACGACATCGCCTCATTTCATCACTCCACATCACCGTGCGCGGTAGCAATAAACACGTTCCAGTTCCCGCCACAAAGGCGACCCGTTTCAGCGTTTGGCGACGAAGTCTTTCAGGTAGGCAAGGAAATCCGCCCCAAGGTCTTCACGATCGACCGCTAGTTCAACGGTTGCTCGAAGAAAATCGAGTTTGTTGCCAATGTCGTAGCGACCGTCTTCGAAGATCACACCCACGATGGGTTGGTCTTCGAGAAGCAACGTCATGGAATCGGTGATCTGAATTTCGTTGCCACGGCCCGGCGGAGTGATGGCAATCTTCTCAAAAATTTCCGGGGTGAAGAGATAGCGACCCATGATGGCCAGATCGGAGGGGGCTTCATCTGCCGGTGGCTTTTCTACCAGCTTGGTGATCTTTACAACGCCTTCACCCAAGCCCTCGACCGTTGCATCAATTGCTACGCACCCATAGGAAGAGATTTGTGACTTCGGGAAACGCTTGAGGGCTACCACCGAGCAGCCGTGCGTTTCGTACGCCTTGAGCATCCGTTTGAGCACGGTGTCATCGACCATGATGTCATCGCCCAGCATCACGACAAACGGTTCGTGACCTACGTGGTATTTGGCGTACCCAATGGCATGTCCGAGTCCGCGGGCTTCGGGCTGGCGCACGTAGTGCATGTTGGCGAGTTTGGCGATGCCTTGCACCTGGGTGAGTTCTTCGATTTTGTTGCCAAGGATGAGGCTCTGCTCAAGCTCAACGGAGCGGTCAAAGTGGTCCTCGATCGATCGTTTTGAGCGACCGGTTACCACCAGCACATCATCGAGCCCGGCCGAGACCGCTTCTTCAACAACGTATTGAATCGCTGGGCGGTCTATCAGGGGCAACATTTCTTTGGGTTGCGCTTTGGTGGCGGGGAGGAAACGGGTTCCAAGACCGGCAGCAGGAATAACCACTTTTCGAACAGGCATCACACAAGTTTGATCGACAGCCCCCGATGTTGTCTTGAGTTTCTTTGAAACGAACAGGAGAC
>JAYSVF010000247.1:0-19832 GCA_043718695.1 Acidimicrobiia bacterium
GGGAGGCCTTCCTTGACCGACCACGTGGTGCCATCACTCACGATGGGGAAGCCAAACTGCAGACCCTCAGGAATGCCGTATTCGCCACGAGAGATAACCGCGAGGGAGGCAACGTCGCCAGCTGCGGTGGGGTTCCAGATGCTGGTTACCGAATCGATTGCCGCATTCGCAGCAGATGCCGCCGATGAAAGCCCGCGGGCCTCAATGATCGCGGCACCACGCTTCTGCACGGTCGAAATGAAATCGCCGTCCAGCCAGGCGTGGTCGGAGATTACGTCGAACACAGGCTTGCCGCCGATAGTGGCATTGCGAGCATCGGGGTACTGAGTGGCCGAGTGGTTGCCCCAAATCGTGACGTGGGAAACCTCGGTAATAGCAACACCAGCTTTGGCGGCCAACTGGGCCTTGGCACGGTTCTGGTCGAGGCGGGTCATGGCGAACCAGCGATCGGCCGGGATGTCCTTGGCATTGGATCGGGCGATCAAGCAGTTTGTGTTGCAAGGATTACCGACGACAACCACGCGGATGTCATTAGCGGCATTGGCAGCAATCGCCTGGCCTTGGGGCTTGAAGATGCCACCATTAGCGCTGAGCAGATCGCCACGCTCCATACCGGCCTTGCGAGGCATTGCGCCGACGAGCATGGCCCAGCTGGTGCCTTTGAATGCGTGGTTCAAATCACTGGTGGCTTCAACGCCGGCGAGTAGCGGGAACGCACAATCATCGAGCTCCATAACCACGCCGTTGAGGGCCTTCATGGCCGGTTCAACCTCAAGCAGGCGCAGCACTACGGGCTGATCCGGGCCGAGCAACGCGCCGGAGGCGATACGAAACAGGAGCGAATAACCGATTTGGCCGGCAGCGCCGGTAACGGTGACATGGACAGGAGCTTTGGACATGGTGAAACATCGTAATAGCGCTACGACCCTTCAGCTCCGCATCCGCTCGCGGGTCAACACCGCGAGAATTGCGGTCGGCAAGATTCCGAGAGGATCATTTCTGCGGTCGAAATCGAACTCGTAGCGTGACTCCAGGAATGCCGGAAGTTTCCGGATCTGCGCGACCCGCTCTCCGCCTGGGGTATCGATGTTGTACTTCGCGTGGAACACATACCCAGCGAACAAACCAATCACCGGGATCTCACCGAACAGCGAATCGAGGACCTTTACGATTGGGCTGTCCTCGGACACCTTGTAGAGGACGATGCCCGTTGAATCGACAATGTCGTACTGGGCCCGCCAAATCGACCTACCTCCATGGCGTTTCACGGCAAAGCGCACATTTTCAGAGGAGTCACGGTAGGTCAGGGTTGGCGAGAAGTCGATGACCTTGTCGGCCTTGAGGTAGCCAACCTGATTTGTTTTAGCGAGATCGGTGAAAATGGCAATGTTCTCTTTAAACGCCGTGAGCTTCTGGTGCGCGTAGAGCACAAGTGTGTCATTGTCGGTCACGGTTACTTTGTTGGTAAGTGCGATTCGTTTGAACGTGTACGACAGCATGAACATCTCCTTGGACCTTCGGAGACGCAACCCTACCGGTTGTTCAGGATTTGACTAACCATGATGCACGAACGACGTTTGCGTGAACGTTGAGCATTACGGTGTTGGGTGTGAGCTCCGAACCGAACATGGCGGATCCGTCCTCAAATCCTCTGGGTGCTGAACCAGTTGGCCAGGAGCTGACGGTAGCTGCGGGGCAGATCCTGTTGTATCGACTCTTTGATGTGGCCGATTCGGTCGATCTGGCTGCGGTTGAACGCGAGCTTCGATCGGCGAAGGGCTCGCGTGAAGGGGTCGCCCGATTGCGGTTGCAGCGTCAGCGTGATGGTGTGGTGTTTACCAATCCGCCGGTTTCAGCTGGGCTCAGTGATCGCCAGTTGCAGCTCGACGACCATGAATGGTCAGTACGCGTAGTAGCAAAGGCGTATGACTTTGGGGTCATGACTATCGTATGGGCACTGAATATTCCCGCGGGTACTTCGTTTGATCAACTTGCCGCGCTTTCCGTTGAGCTCGAAGGTGAACAAATGCGCGCGGATCTAGAACGATGGATGGTTGAGGATGCTTCAGTTGCCGTTGAAGCCATGCGCGTGGGTTTAGTAAATCCGAGCATTCACGATTCGCAAGAAACCCTCACGATTTATGCCATCCGCGGGTTTGTCTCCGATGGCCCGGTGAAAGCAACGACCGTAAGTGCCCATCCCGCCCTGCCCTCGCTTCTCCTTGGCGAATCCGACGAGTTTTCCCAACAGCTCCGCGATGAATTGCTCCGCTCTTCCTACTCGTATTCAACCAATGATCTTGTGGTCATCGGTTACGACCAAGCCCTCGTTTACGATCCCGACGGAACCGAAGACGCCACCAGCCTTTTGGAATTTGCCCTCGCACAGGTACTGGAACTCGCGTATTACGACCGTCAACTTGATGACCGCATAACTCGTATGCACAAACAGCTTTCCGGTCGACGGGCACCTGGCGTTCGAGCGAACAAAAAGTACGACGCACTTCGCAGGGATTTACTCACCGAGCACTTATCATTTTCTGAAGTCATTGAACGGGTGAGTGCCGCCATCAAGGTCACCGAAGACCTGTACTACGCGGCAATTTACCGTGGGGCCATGCGGGTGTTTCGGGCCCAAGAACTTGCCGCGGCGACCGAGCACAAACTCGAAGTCATGCATCGCACCTATTCGATGCTCTCCGACGAAGTGAATGCCAACACCTCACGACGCCTTGAGTGGATCGTGATCGTGTTGATCCTCATCGAAGTTTGCTACGGCACCATCGACATCGTCGAGCGACTCCGCTAATAGCAAGCAGGCGAAACGGCGATCGACGAGTTGAGCGTTCAACCCGGTTGCATCTCCCAATGCGGCACTTCGCTCGGCCCCGTCGATGGACGCCGCTGTTCTTCCTTGATGATGCCGTTGCCTAACCAGCGTGTCTGTCGCCACCTGGTCCGGTCATGAAATAGCCAACTCGGCCCCCGGGGAGCAGATCGTGTTCCACCATCGTCGCCGGAAACGTGGGCGGGCAACACGTCGAGTAATCGAACTCACGCAGATGCTCGTACCAGTCGCCAAACCGCAGATCCAAGAATGGCTCGAAGTCCCTCATCAAGTCGTCAAATCCCTCCGAAAAAGGTGAAGGCCCCGAAGCGAGACGAACAAGTTCGACTACTTCGAGGCCTTCGTCGGTCAGTATCCGCGGAGATCGAGTTCGAAAGCGTTAGCCTTCTCTTCAATTCCATTCGTGCCCGTCAGGTCTTTCGACTTGGCGGGCACGTCGCTTTGGTCGAAAACTCGCACAGATTGCTCCGGCGCTCAAACGACCTATCTTCTGTCAAAGCCCGAAGGCCTAGACGGTAGACGCACAACCGCTGGTCTTTCGACGAACGGCAGTGTTGCGGACCTAACCTAACCAGCTTGCTCCCCCGATAAAGGCTACGTACGTTCATCGAGAACAAGTCCCGACTGCTGTTCGCTACCTTCACCGTTCTTGCGAACCGGCTGGAGAAAGAATGAAGCATCCCTGAACGAACGTCAATACCGTTCGCGTAGATCCCCAGGTTATCCGACCGATTTTTCACAAATCCCCAGGACAACCCGCGTTACCCACCGTTTTACCCTGAACTTGTCCACCGTCCGGCTCAGGCAAGGCGTACGCGGGTTGAGACGCAGCAACTCCCCGCGCGTTAGCGGAGTGAACAGAGCAGTGCAGTTGTAACCCACCGGCCGCGGGAAGGGCTTTAGAACAAGCAAACTCAGTGTTTGAAGTGGCGGCGACCGGTGAAGACGAGGGCGATGTTGTGTTCATTGGCGGCTTCGATCACTTCATCGTCACGCACTGATCCACCCGGTTCGATCACCGCGTTGATGCCCGTTGAGGCAACCAGATCGAGGCCATCACGGAACGGGAAGAAAGCATCGCTCGCACAGGCGCCACCCACAGCGCGGTCGCTGGCTTTACGGACGGCAATCTGGGCGGCATCCACTCGGCTTTGCTGTCCGGCTCCAATGCCGATGGCTTGTCCACCGTTGGTTATGACAATCGCATTGGAAGAAACATGTGCGCTTAGTTTCCAAGCAAAGCCCAACTCTTGCCACTGCGCTTCGGTTGGTTGCACCTTGCCCGCGACCCGCCAATCGCGTCGTGCGTTTGCTTCCACGGCCACATCATCGGCTTCCTGAATCAACAGTCCGCCATCGATCGTGCGAATCTGCAAGGGAGAAACATGAGGAGCAACCGCCGATAACACTCGCAGGTTCTTCTTAGCCGTAAGTACGCTTAGTGCATCATCATCGTAGGACGGCGCGATGATCACTTCGGAGAAAATCGGTGCAAGAGCCTCGGCGACGGCCAACGTGACTCGTTGGTTCAAGGCCACAATGCCACCAAAGGCTGATACCGGATCGCCAGCGTGCGCCAAGTTATAAGCGGTCAACAGATCCGATGCGACAGCAGCACCACACGGGTTGGCGTGCTTGATGATCGCCGCCGCAGCACCAGGACCGAGATCGTGCACCAAACGCCACGCCGCGTCGGAATCAAAAACATTCAGGTACGACATTTCCTTGCCACCATGCTGCACCATGGAATCCCACCAACCAGGTGCCTGAGAAGTACCAACGGTGCGATACCGGGCCCCGCGTTGGTGCGGATTTTCGCCATAACGAAGAACTTCGGCTCGCTCAAGGGTCAACGTGAGGCGGGATGGCAAAACGGTTTCAATATCGTCGGCAGCAAGAGGTTCGGAAGGTGAACCGGCCGCGAACCATGCGGCAATCGCGGTGTCATATTCGCCAGTGTGAGCGAACGCTTTGGCAGCGAGGTGTTGACGGGTGGCATCGTCGACGGTTGGATGAGCAGCTCCGCCAGCTCGAGAGACGGTAAGTGCGCTTAGGACTATGGCATAGTCAGCTGGGTCAACCAAAACCGTTACCGCACCGTGATTCTTGGCAGCGGCGCGAACCATCGAGGGGCCGCCAACATCGATCAGCTCAATCGAAGGATTGGACGTAAACGGGTAGAGGTTGCAGGCGACAATGTCGATCGGCGCGATTTCGTGCTCAGCAATCGCGGCCAGATGCTCGGGCTTAGAACGATCAGCCAAGATGCCACCATGCAAGCGCGGATGCAACGTCTTTACCCGCCCGTCGAGCATTTCGGGAAACCCGGTTACGTCCTCCACCGAAAGATGGGCCACACCAGCGGCTGCTAAAGCGGCCGACGTGCCACCGCTCGACACCACGTCAAAACCAAGGTCCACCAGCGAACGGGCGAAATCCACCACCCCGGTCTTATCGAAAACGGACAGCAAGGCACGTGGTCGAGTCACGTCGCCAAAACCTATCGGCCCTTACCTTGACGGGTCGTTAAAAAGGCTGCAACGGGACCGAATTCACGTGTCCAGCTCGTTCAACCCGCTGACCCACGCCAAACCGGTGATCGAGGGAGATCGAACATCACCGGAGGGTTCTCGCCACGGATCGCCGCGAACGCATGGGCACCCCAACGGTCGACGCTCACAATCGGCGACGGCAACGCTTCCTGGGCGAACCAACCAACCGCTTGGGCTTCGAGTGGATGAGGCTGCAACGAACCGCCGATGGCTCGACAGTAAAACACGATCGAATACAACGGAACCGCAGTGAAACCAAGCCGTAAACCGTCGTAAATACCAATCACGCCAACAGGTTCACATTCGATGCCTGTCTCCTCGGCCACCTCTTTTACCGCAACCTCCGATGCCGAATAACCAATATCGGCCCACCCGGTGGGATACAACCAGTGGCCAGAATCCGAGCGTTGAATCAGCAGGATTTCTCCCTGATCGTTTCCCACCACGGCACCCACAGCAATTTTTGGCGTCACGTACCCAGGTACGCCCGAACCCACCATGCGCATCCACTCAGCGCGCAACTCCGCCAAACCAGGCATAGCCGCCGAACCAACGGCCGCATGGGCATGAAGTTCCGCAGCGACCCGCATATCGGCGGCCACATGCAACACCTCCTCGTAGCGCTCGCGCTCGTACAGAGATTCACTGAACCCCAACCCCGTGCGGGCAATACCCGAAAGCGCCTCGCTCCACCGCAACAAATCTCCAACCGAAGGCGACCCACCAAGGCCCTGACTGATTGCGTCCCCAAGATTTACCCCGAGCCCCGGCCCGGGCAGAGGCGCCGCGGTGGTCAACCTCGCGGACAGGTCCTTGGCTGAAGGCGGCTGGTTCTCCACCCCTGTAACCGTAGACAATTCAACGAGCTAACCGTGTATTTGCCGATTCTGCCGTGTCGTCACCTCCCCCACCCTCCCAGAACGAACAAAGCAACCGCATGGCCCCAATCGCACTAGTTTGAACGAATGGCTGTGAAATCCGACTGTCGGCACTATTCCAAGCGCACGACTCCCTCAGGGAACGTCGAGCGATGCCGCATGGACATGGCCCAAGCCGTGCCCTTCGCCTGTCCCGAGAATTGCATTTTTTTTGAACCCCGCCAGATCAGCGGTGTGGGCTGGACCACCCAAGAAGTCGAACCCGAAGAAGACCGCTAGGAGCGCTAAAAAGGCAGCTTTGGTCGAGCTGACGGTTCGGCCCTGAAGGTTCGGCGTACGCCTACGCGGTTGGGAAAGCATTGTGTTGTTGGGATCCCTTGCCTGTCGCCTCAGGTTTCAACCTATCGTTGAGAGCGGGTCGACCGGATTGTGCGCCTACGTGGCGAGATGGCGTTGTCGATGGGCCATCGCTTTCGCCGCTCCCCAACGCAGCCCCGCCTCATGAACCTCTTCGCCGAAATCCTGCCAAGCGTGGGGTCCAATGGCAAACACGTCGGCGGGAAAGGCTGATGCTTCGAACGGGTCACGATCGGCATGCGCGCACCCAACGCGGTGGAGTAACTCCGTCACCGGTCCCATGTGATTGCGAATAATGCTGAGTGGTGTTGTGCGTTGAGTGTCCACATCACTGGCAAGAAAATCCCGCAATGCAGCGTCGACGTTTGCAGTGACGCTTGCCCCTATCCTCGCGATAGTCGTGGTCAACGAGTCGAAGTTCACCGGTAGTGAAGCTTGCTCGGTTTGCGCGCCGAAAGCGGTCGAACGTTCTTCAACAACGCGAAGAACGAAGCCGGGCATGGCTGCGTGCACAGCGTCAGCCAGTGCAATCCCATATTCGGTTGGGTCAATTGGTGCAATCGCATGTTGTTCGGGATTTAAGCCCCCAGGATCTTGAGCGTTTGGCATGGGTCCAGGCTTGCACAGTGCAAGGTACTGGCATCGGGCACAAGCGGGACACGGGCTTTCAGCGAGGTAAAAACCGTTGAAAACCAGCTGCCTGGGATGGGTTAGCCCTTCGGCCCCATAGAATCTAACCATGACCGATTTGGCCGACACAGAATCCACTACGAAGCCAGCGGTGTCTAGCGAACCGGCACCTCTTGCTCCGGCGGTGGGTTGGGGTGTGTTGCACCTGTTCTTTACCGCCGATGCCTTCGTTGATGGCGAAGCCGCCGCGGCTGCGATCCGAGCTATCCAAGGTGACGACAAGCACCAAGCGTTTGTGTTTGCCGTACTCGGGCACAAAGCTGATATCGGAGTCATGGCGCTTGGGCCGAATCTGTGGCGCCTCCGCAAGTTACAAACCGAATTGGTACGTACCGGCCTCACTCTGGTCGATTCGTACTTTTCAATGACCGAAGTTTCAGAATACGCAAAAGGTATGCCCGAAGAACATCTTCAAGCGCGGTTGTACCCCAATCTTCCACCAGTTGGTATGCGCGCAGTATGTTTCTATCCAATGTCAAAACGTCGCGGTGTGGGTGCCGATGATGTGAACTGGTTCCGACTGCCATTCGAACAACGTGAAGCTCTGATGCGCGAACACGGAACCTCAGGACGGAAGTTCGCTGGGCGCATCGCACAGATGATCACCGGCTCCACCGGTCTCGATGATTTCGAATGGGCAGTAACCCTCTTCGCTCACGATCCCGCTGATCTCAAGGAAGTTGTTTATACGATGCGTTTCGACCAGGCCTCGGCGGCCTACGGTGAATTTGGCATGTTCCTCACCGGAATGATTGCTGAGCCCGAAGAACTGTTCGCTCAATTCGCGTGACCATCAAGTTCGTGAAGCGCACACCCTTGCGGGTGTCACGACGTGGGCTAGCAGTAGCTGCGTCAGCACTCGTGGCTTTACTAAGTGTAAGTACTATCTTTGGTAACGCCGAGCCGTTGCATGCACAAAGCATCGTCGTCATTAACGGACGCGGGTTTGGTCACGGTGTTGGCTTAGCTCAAGACGGGGCTTATTGGATGGGTCGTGCCGGGCGCAGCGCGACGGAAATCCTTCGTTTGTTTTTCCCAGGAACGGTGGTAGCCAAACGAGGGGGAACCGTTCGGGTGCCACTCGGAGGCGGTGGATCAGCACAACTTAATTTTCCCAACGGCGGAACCATCGGTGATCTTCGTATCCCCGCTGGCGGATTAGTTACTGTGCGGGCAGCGGGCAACGACGTAATAGCAAGCGAACTTAGAGCCGCCAGTTCAAACTCGGGATCAGCTGATTCCAACGCCTCATCGACTCCCGAAGCAGCAACCCAACCCCCATCCCTCGCCGACTCTTCAATAGCCCCAGCCCCCTCGCCAGTTCCAGCACCAGCCGCTGCCAAGTCAGAAACGGGTTCGGCAGACGTGTCGGTCCCACTCGCAGACTCATCGGTAACTCCTTCGGCGGTTGGCACCGCCGCGAAAACGCTCAACCCGACTTCGCAAAGCGAACCACAACCTGGTGTGGCGCCAACCAATCCCCAAGTTCTGCGGTTCAGCGCCATCTACAGCGCCAGGTACGCGGAGCCTTCGACACGGGAATCCCCACTTGCCAATGGCGAGAACGAAACGGTGAATGCCGTCGAACGCTTCCAAACTGATACGCCAATTGTGTCTTCGGTAATAACCGTGCCGGCCACGTCGGCCACGCTGGCGGGAACCGCGACTTCGGCGCCAGCAAGTTCACCAACGCCAACCTCCCCGACCAGCGACACAACCCCAATCAACGCAGGGCCCGCAAACCCAGGTTCAGCAAACCCGGTGCCAACGGCAGTAATCGGCGCTGCGAACCCGGGGCCCGAAGGTGGCGTACCTACCGCGCCCATCGTGACGTCGGTTGCATCCATTGCGGGAGTTTCCACCAGCCTCGAACCAACAGGACAAGCAACCGCTCCAACAGCCGTTGAATCGACCAACTCAGACAACAGCGAAGCTTCAACCAAACCACGCAGCGGAACGACACAGCGTTCATCACTATCTGCGTCATCAGGCGGGGCTACGGTTGCCTTCAACGGACGTAGGTACCGTGGTTCCATTGACTTCGATGCCGGTGGAGGATCTCTGCGAATCACCAACTCGGTTGATCTTGAGGACTACCTCAAAGGAATGGGCGAGATTCTCACGCCCAGTTGGCCATCGGCTGCCCTGCAATCCCAAGCAATCGCAGCACGAACCTACGCACTGCGTACCATGGCTATCGACGGCCAGGTATGTCCCACGCAGCGATGCCAAGTGTACTTAGGAGCTCAGGCGGAATACGGAAAAATGAACGCAGCCGTCGATGCCACACGCGGCAAAGTTCTCACCTACGGCGGCAAACTCGCCGCAACGTTCTACTCAGCATCGGGCGGTGGAACTATCGCCACACCCGAAGAAGGATTCGGCGGCGGTTCCTCGCAGCAGCCGTACCTCAAAGCCGGCTCGTACCCCACGGGAGATGTTCTTGCTTGGACCGTAAGAATGCCGCTAGGCGAAGTAGCGCGCCGAGTTGGCTATGGCGGATCACCGAGCGGCGTAACCGTCACCCGAGTTGGGCCATCCGGACGAGCACTGGAGGTTACCGTCGACGGATCATCGGGGCCCCTGCGAGTGAAGGGCCCAAAGTTTGACGCAGCACTCGGTCTGAAATCCACGTTCTTCACCATCAACGAACCGGTCTTTGGATCGAGTGGGTCTGGCATTGGCGGATCGAATTCTGGGCTGGGCTCGGCGGGAAGTGAGAGCGACCTCGCCAGCGCCCTCGCCGCATTGGGTCTAAGCAACGCTGCTCCTGGAGCAGGCTCGGATGAGCAATCTCGTTTAGTAAGTGCTGCCGACCCAGATTTTCTTGCCGGCGCAGCCTCAACATTGCCACCCACGAACCTCGTGCCCTCAGCCTCCGATGGTCAAAACCTGCCAGATTTCGGCGGCTCAAGTGGCTACGGGACGAGCGATGTGCCCCCCGTACACAACAACCTTTTGGGTAGCGACCCCGATACACCGACCACGACTGCCTCCGCACCCAAACCCACCCAGCCCGATAACTCGGCAGGTTCCACGATCGAAGCAATCAACCTTCCCAGCGGCGACGATCCTGCTCCTTCCGGTACAGGCGATGTGGTGTTTTTGGCCGTGCCGACTGCTCTGCTTGGAGTGGTCGGCTTTGGGTTGCGTCGCCGAATGAAGTCCAACCGATCGACCGCTTCGGCAGCGCCAGCCCGCCAACCCCGCCGAAAACCTCGCGGGGAACGACCCACCGACCGCTCCCGACCGGCCAATCGTTCTAGTGAGCGCAGAGCAAACCGATCTGTCCCCAACAACAACAACAACAACGACTCTCAAAGACGGCCCCGAACAAGTCCACGCCCAACCACCCCTCCCAAGGGATCACGGGTCACAG
This sequence comes from Acidimicrobiia bacterium, assembly GCA_043718695.1. Classification (GTDB taxonomy): domain Bacteria; phylum Actinomycetota; class Acidimicrobiia; order Acidimicrobiales; family JANYDT01; genus JANMZO01. The sequence goes on from JAYSVF010000247.1 coordinate 10,705, forward strand.
AAACACCCTTTACAGATTCAACAACCCTTGCAAATTCACCCTTTACAGATTCACCCTCTACAGATTCACCCCCGCCAGACTCACCTCGCCCAGGCTCACCTCGACGCGAACGGGCCGAAGTTCCACAGCCGCTTCGTTCTACCCAGCATCGCGATGACAACCGCGCTAGCGCCGCTCAACGCCAACTCTTGGGTGAATCAAACCGGCCACCTCGCCCTAGAACACCACCCGTTGCACCGCGGTCAGGTCCTCAACCACCGGGTTCTCAACAATCGGGTCCTCAACGGGTTGGCGGGCAAGAACTGGGTCTTCAACGGGCTGGTGGTTCCCCCAAACCTGGTTCGCTTGGCCGACGCTTAACCGAGCAAGCAGTGACCCCACCTGACCAACCGGCGGCGCTCAAATAATCTGCACACATATTTTAGTAGTTCCGGAGGTTTTCCGGTGAGATCTTCAGAGCCTTGAAACTTGCTTGAGGAGCCGAGTAGCAAGCAATGTTGAGAAGAACGAAGAGCCGAGGCCGGTGTTCCCTAACGAAGGGGTCCGTCACTCAATGATGAGCAGCACCGGTGTTTGGGTGGTTTGGGTAGAGGTTTTCGCTTCGACCAGGAGTTGGTAGGAGCCAGGCTTCAAAGCCACCGTTGAACTCAACCAAATCGACGATGTCCCTGCCGACGGATTTTGCGAGTACCCAACCCAAACACCGTCAGGTGGATCAAGTACGCGAAGGGTTGCGGATCCAGCGAAGTTCGTCGAAGGCGTGATTACGGCCGTGAGTGTTACTACACCACCGGTTTTCAGCTTCTTCCCATCGCTCGTAAGCACGAAGGTGAACCCACCGCTTCCCGAAGGAATGGTCGTTGTAGTGGTGGTGGAGGTACTGGTGACCGAGGTACCGCTCGCCGAGGAACCCGCAGGAGCCGTTGCGCCTGGTGGCAGCACGGTGAGGGTGTAACCCACGAACTTGGTGATTGATCCCGCCACAGCCATCACGCGAAGTTGATACTCGCCAGGGAGCATCAACGATGCGGCGTTGAGGCGAACTTCCGCACCGCCAGTTGTGGGATTTGGTGTTCCCGTAGCGGTAACACCATTGGGCAGATCGACAAAGAACAGATCAACGGGACGCGGTACGCCGCGGGGCAAAACCAATACCAGCATGGCCGCCGATGAACCCATGTTCACCGAGACGCGGGGCGATGGAATCTGTAAATCGAAATCAAATGCGACAGAACCTGCCAACGACGTGGTTGTGGTGGAAGCAATCGTCGTTGCGGGCGCCGCAGTTGTTGTGGCGGAAGCAATGGTTGTGGTGGAAGCAATGGTTGCGGCGGGAATACTCGCGGCAGCGGGTGCTGGCGTTGCCGGGGGTGCTACCGCAATTGGAGTCGCTGCAGGTGGAGCCACCGTTCCGAGGAGCACACTCTTCCGTTTGATCGTTGTTGTAGGTTCCAATTTCACCTGGGATGCCGAAACTGGCTTCTTTACCGCTGGCTTCTTGAGTGCGGGCTTCTTCACAACCGGCTTTTTGATTACGGCCTTTTTGGCGGCATTCGCTATCGCCGCACTCTTTACCGAAGCAACCGAGGAGGGAGCAACGGCAAACGAAAGCGCACTTATCATCAAGAGAACAGACGGGTAAAATTGCTTGGTCCTAGCCATGGATGGGCTCCAGTTGGTAATTGCTTGAATTGCGGCCACACGCACTACGCGCTGAACGCCCTCAAACAGTACCGGTCCTAGGCAAAATCTCGGCGGATCAACGGCGCTCGCATTGCGGCTTAGCTGAACTCCGGCGATCCGAACCGCGAGCGAAATGCTGCCACAGTGGCGAAATACTGCGTCAACAGTTGGTCGCGCTGGCACCATTCTGTCGCACGGTCATCTGAACAAAACGAAACCGGCACATCAACTGGGCGCCCGTCCGAGACGTGTTGAGACGTGTTTGAACTCCGGCGATCCGAACCGCGATCGAAATGCTGCCACAGTGGCGAAATACTGCGTCAGCAACCCGTCACACAGACAGCATCCGGTCGCGAGGCACCGGACGGGGAGCCGGCCGGTGACTTCAGGTGTCCCTGTAAGTGACTCTGGATCAACGCGCAGAAGCAATGATGCCCACACACAGAAGTGCGTGGGCATCATGGAAGTTTGGTTGCTCACCGAAATGAGCGAATGAAGCTAGAGACGACTAGTAGTCGTCCATGCCTCCGCCGCCCATTGGGGCTGCGTCTTTCTCAGGCTTGTCGACGATTACTGCCTCGGTGGTGAGGAACAAAGCAGCGATCGATGCAGCATTCTGCAGGGCCGAACGAGTTACCTTGCCAGCGTCAATAACGCCAGCCTTCACAAGGTCTTCGTACTCGCCGGTGGCGGCATTCAAACCTTCGGAAGCAACGGTAAGTGAACGTACCTTCTCGATTACTACGCCGCCTTCAAGGCCGGCGTTGATGGCAATCTGCTTGAGTGGTTCTTCAACAGCCTTGGCAACAATGCGGGCGCCAGTAGCTTCGTCACCGGTGAGGGTGTCGGCAAGAGCCAAGATGGCCTTTTGGCTGCGAAGCAAGGCAACGCCTCCGCCAGGAACAACGCCTTCTTCGACGGCAGCCTTGGTGGTGGAAACGGCGTCTTCAATTCGGTGCTTCTTCTCTTTGAGCTCAACTTCAGTAGCTGCGCCCACCTTGATAACAGCAACGCCACCCGAAAGCTTGGCCAAACGCTCCTGGAGCTTCTCGCGATCGTAATCGGAATCGGTGTTCTCGATCTCAGCCTTGATCTGGGCGATACGGCCCTTCACATCATCAGCCGAGCCAGCACCTTCAACAACGGTGGTCTCATCCTTAGTGATAACGATCTTGCGGGCACGGCCCAGAAGATCCATCGTGGCGTTCTCCAGCTTGAGGCCAACTTCTTCAGCGATGACTGTGCCACCAGTGAGAATTGCCATGTCCTGAAGCATGGCCTTGCGACGCTCGCCGAAGCCAGGAGCCTTAACAGCAACGCTCTTGAACGTGCCGCGGATCTTGTTCACAACCAAGGTTGCCAAAGCTTCGCCTTCAACATCTTCGGCGATGATCACCAATGGCTTGCCAGACTGCATGACCTTCTCAAGAACGGGCAACATGTCACGAACGGCCGAGATCTTGCCGGCAACAAGAAGAATGTACGGATCCTCAAGCGAGGCCTCCATGCGCTCCATGTCGGTGGCGAAGTACGGGGAGATGTAGCCCTTGTCAAAGCGCATGCCTTCAACGAGGTCCATCTGCATACCGAAGGTCTGTGACTCTTCAACGGTGATTACGCCGTCCTTACCAACCTTGTCGATGGCCTCAGCAATGAGTCCACCAATTTCGGTGTCGGCTGAAGAGATCGAAGCGACTTGGCTGATCTTCTCGGTTGAACCGTCTACCGACTGGCTAATGGCCTTGATCGACTCAACGGCGACGGCCACTGCGGCTTCGATACCCTTTTTGAGGGCCATCGGGTTGGCGCCGGCTGCAACGTTACGGAGGCCTTCGCGGACCATGGCGCCTGCCAGAACGGTGGCGGTGGTGGTGCCATCGCCAGCAACATCATCGGTCTTCTTGGCGACTTCTTTTACTAGTTCGGCGCCGAGACGCTCGTAGGGATCTTCGAGATCGATTTCCTTGGCGATCGAAACGCCGTCATTGGTGATCGTGGGAGCGCCCCACTTCTTCTCCAAAACAACGTTCCGACCCTTCGGGCCTAGCGTTACCTTTACGGCATCAACTAGCTGCTGCATGCCCTTTTCGAGGGAACGGCGTGCGACTTCATCGAACGCAATCATTTTCGCCATGGTGGACTCCTTGTGCGAGTGCTCTATTAGTTAGTTACGAGATCGTTCATACGACGTGAAAACCGTTTCTGGCACTCGACGTATGAGACTGCTAACGGTAGTCGATGTATTGGCCTAGTTGGCAATGTGGTGGGGAGAGTGCCAGCGCGTTGTGGTGGGGAGAGTGCCAGCGCGTTGTCCCCGGGCCTTGAGTAGCAGGCTGCTCCAGAATTTGCTACGCCAGACACACACCCCGCAAGCGGGGACCCCGTGCGGCTGAACTGCTCGCAAATTCGGCTCCGCCTCCCACTCAAGACCCTCAAATTGTTCTTTCGCCCACGCTTTGAGTTTGACGGGATTGAGCTGGAGCTTCGCTCTTCGCTTGGTGTTCGTGTCTGGTTCGCCCAACTCTTCGCTTTTCGCTCCGGTTCGCCGGGGCCTTCGCTTGGTGTTTGAGGTCGCGCTTTGTTTAAGGGTCAGCGTTGGAGTAGCTGGTTGGCTAGGTCTCGGATGCAGGATATGGGGTCGGTTAGGGAGCGGTCGGGGCCGAAGCGTTGGGTTAGGGAGATCAATTGAACGCCGGCGCCGATGAAGGCAGGAGGGACGATCAGGCCTGGTTCTATGTCGCCGGCTAGGACGATGACGGGGACTCCGTGTTCGGCGGCTAGGGCGCAGACTCCGCCTACGACTTTGCCTTCGAAGGATTCTTCGTCGCAGTAGCCCTCACCGGTGATGACCAGGGTGGCGCCTTCGATAGCGTCGAACAGTCCTACTTCTTCGGCGATTAGCGAAAAGCCTGAGGTGATGGTCGCCCCGATTGAGGCCAGCCCACCGGCCAATCCACCCGCAGCTCCGCCACCGGGAAGCTCCCTGATGTTTATGCCACGCGCTGCGAGGTAGTCGTCGGCCAGGCGTTCTAGGCGACGGGTAAGCAGGTCTACTTGGGCTGGGGAGGCGCCCTTCTGCGGTCCGAAGACTCGGGCGGCGTCTACGAAGGTGGTCTCTACATCGCAGGCCACGATGAACTCGATGCCGCGAAACCGGGCGAGGGGCTCCATGGCCCGCAGTGCACCCAGCCCGCCATCGGTAGTGGCCGATCCGCCAACGGTGACCACAATCCGCTTGGCCCCAGCGGTTGCTGCTTCGGCAATCAGTTGGCCGGTTCCGATGGTCGATGCGTCGAGGGGATCGTTTCCTGCAGGGCCGCCAGCCAGGGTCAAACCCGAAGCAAGCGCCATTTCGATGTAGGCAGTGCCCCCTCTGAGCAGCCATTTTGCCTCAACCGGCTCACCGAGCGGCCCAGTAACCTTGGCCGTGCGAAACATTGCACCACTTCGACTTAACACCGCAAGGGTTCCTTCGCCACCGTCGGCTAGCGGGGTTAGAGCGGCAGACCAACCGTGCTCCCAGGCCGCGTCACCAACAACTGCGCACAGGCCCTCGGCGGTGGCGGTTCCTCGAAACTTGTCAAAGGCAGCAACCACTTTGGGCGCGCCGGGCAGATCCAAACCGTCACTGAGTTGTCGAGCAACGGATCGCCTCGGGAAGTACCGATCGTTAGAAGATGCACTCGACGACACGGAAACGAGTGTGGCATATCGGCAAACACCAACGACGAAGAACACAGATATCACTTCGTTCATTGAGCGTTGAAGTTCGTGGTGACCGAACCCGGCTCTGGTCATGATCGTCTTGCTGCGCAGCCACCGAGATACCGCAGCCGAGGTGTTACAACCAGCACGCGGATCGTGGTTCCTCCTCCCAAAGCAACCTTCTGCCTATTCACCGACGTAACCTCAACCATGAACAACATAGGTATCAACTTTGTTGGCGAGTTCGCGAGCGGGGCATTGGAAAACGCCGGGGTTTTGGTTTGCACCCACAGGCACAAAACCAACAAATATGTACGCTTTGCTTACTCAGGGATCAACGGCGACGGGATTACGGAAGGTCTTGACAAACTCAGGAGCTGGATCGAGGCAGTCTGATGGCATGCGTTGTAATTACCGGTCGCATCCCCGCCGATGGAATTCGGTTACTACACGATGCAGGTCACGACCTTTTGGCTTGGGATGAACCCACCCCGATTTCCCGGGAAGAGCTGCTTCGAAGAGTTGTCGGTGCTGATGCAATCGTAAGCTTGCTTACCGAAAAGATAGACGACGAATTACTCACGGCCGCTGGCCCACAACTCAAAGTTGTGTCCAATGTGGCTGTTGGGTACAACAACATTGACGTTCCGGCCTGCACCGCGCATGGAGTGAAAGCCACCAACACCCCAGGTGTCCTCACCGATGCAACCGCCGACATCGCCCTTTCGCTGATTTTGATGACGACACGACGCTTGGCTGAAGGCGAACGCATCATTCGTTCCCGCGAACCCTGGCAATGGGGCATGTTCTATCTCCTTGGCACCAGCATCAAAGGCCGGCGCCTCGGCATTATTGGGATGGGCGCAATCGGAGCGGCAACGGCCCGCCGAGCCCGTGCTTTTGGGATGACGATCGCTTACACGAACCGCAACGCCATTTCCGATTCTTTGGCCGACGAACTGCAATGCCAACGACTCTCCATGGAAGAGCTGTTGGCCACCAGTGACATCGTTTCAGTGCACTGCCCCTATTCCCCGGCCACGCATCACTTGATTGGGGCAGAGCAATTGGCGGCGATGAAACCGTCGGCATATTTGATCAATACGGCACGAGGACCAATCGTGGATGAAGCAGCACTTGTTCGCGCCTTGGAACTGGGCCAACTCGCTGGAGCCGGGCTCGACGTGTTTGAGAAAGAACCCGAAATTCATGAGGGTCTACTTGAACGCAATGATGTGGTGCTGATTCCTCATCTTGGCTCCGCGACCGTCGAAACCCGAACCGCCATGGCCACTCTCGCCGCCACAAACACCCTTGCCGTTCTCCGCGGCGAACCCGCACCAACCCCCATCAACTAAACGACCGTCGGCTTGTTTGCCCCGCTTGTGCTGTGGGCTCGGTTGTTGATCTCAGGTCCCGCTGGTTTGGAGTGGCTTAGCTAGCTGGTGCGCCAACTGGAACGCGCTCGGGAGTTGGTGCAGTCGTTGCCTCCGCAGCAGGGGTTTCAGCGGCTGGTACAACCTCAGCCGGCGCAGCGGCAGCGGTAGCTTCCGCGGCAGCGGGCTTCTTCGTAGTGCGAGGACGGCCGGTTGATGCAGCCACGGTGGTCGTCACGCGCTTCTTTTTCGTTCCGGTGCGAACGGTACTTGCCCCACCTGTCGCCGCCGCTACCGGTGTTCCAGCGACCGTTCCGGTACCGAGTTGTTGTGATTTGTACTTCTCCTGCAGCTTCGGCCCAACGATGACAACGACGTCGCTCACGGCTATCGGAGCCTTAATGGGCAGCGGCGCCGTAATCGGAAGAATGTTGTTTACGGTGTCGATTTCACCGAGCAACGTGGCGATCTGGCGGGCTTCGCCTTCAAACCCGGGATTGTAAAACACCGAGTCGGCCAGGTTGCTTGCCGTTGCGTCGGTGGCTTGTAAGAGGTTGTAACCCGTGCTGGCCATAGACGCTCTCACGCGGGCTGCGGCACGGTTCACGCCAGAGCCGTTGACGACGAGCACCTTGACGAGTGCCGCTGCACGAAGTGGCAAAGCCGTAGCTGTAGGCGCGGATGGATCGGCCGGATCAGGAGTAGGTGTTACTTCGAGCCCACTCTCTGAGACGATGGTTGTGGTGGTGATGGTCGCCGGGGGCGTGGCAGTCAGGTTGCGGTTCTCCTTGGTTTGCTGCAGCAGAACAGCGCCCACAACAACAGCGACGAGTAGCAGTAGGCCACCACGCAGCAGGCCTCCACCGACCGATCGGTTGTTGTAACCAGGTTCGTTTGACTGGCGTGTATTGGCCATGACGACACTTCCTCTCGCGGAATTCTCCGTGTAGCTCAGCTGCGCAAACGAAAAGCCGACCGCGAAGCCAATGACCGATCCTAACGGGGCTTGACCAGCCAATTGTGGTTTGTCACATTCCGTGGCCAAAAGGCAGCGGAACTTCCAAGTTTCACGCTCGTACCGGCCACCAACGATTGCATAAGGGCTTTGAGGGCTCCCGATCCCTGAAAAATCCTAGAACCCGGAAGATCTGCGTTCGAAACCGCCGCTTTGAAAAGAACACAACTGTGGAGCCGAGTGTCAGATTTGAACTGACGACCTGCTGATTACAAATCAGCTGCTCTACCCCTGAGCTAACCCGGCTGGGTTGTCGCCAAAACGACAAAGTAAGTATAGCGGTGAGGTGCTTGGCGCCCACGCCTAAATCGATTGGACGTTTTTCCGGTCACCCACCAAATTGAAACCGCCCCGGTTATGCGTCCAATCGATTAGCGGATCGTGGGTTACGAGGCGGGTGGGTTGGGTAGCGGGCGGTGACGGCCGAGTTCGAACATGGCGATCGCACCGGCCGCTGAGGCGTTCAGTGAGGAAAGCGCACCACGAAGCGGGATTGAAGCGATCGTGTCGCACCGGGCAGCAACCAGGCGCGACAGGCCTGAACCTTCGGCACCGACCACAACCACCAAGGGCACATCGGCTAGGTGAGTGAGGTCATAAATGGTCGAAGGACCGTCGGCATCAAGGCCTACGAACCAGGCGTGGTGATCAGTCTTGGCGGCCAACATTGCTGCAGGCAAACCACCGACGATGGCCATCGGGATGCGCTCAATGGCCCCAGCTGCGGCTTTGGTGACCGACGGGGTGATATGCACATTGCGGTGGCGGGGCAAAATGACGCCCGTAACCCCAGCACCCTCGGCACTTCGCAGCAACGCACCAAGATTCTGAGGATCCGTCAGCGAATCAACCGCCACAATGAACGGCGCACGACCGTCGGCCAGTTTGAACAGCGAGTCGATGGCGACATCTTTGATTTCGGCGGCGTGAGCCAAAACTCCTTGAGGGGTTTCGGTATGCGCTTCACGGTGCAATTGGTCGCGAGAAACTTTGCGGACGGTGATGCGGGCTTCGGCGGCCAGGGCCTCAATTTCGGCGAGGATGGGCGAATCGTCGGTACCTTCGGCCATCCAAACGTCACGTACGCGGCGCTTCCCAGCCATGAGCAATTCACGAACGGCTTGACGGCCTTCGACCAGTTCGCCGCCCAAACCACGAGGGCCGGTGGTGGACATCATCGAGGTACGCGGGCCGGTGCTGCGAGGTTGTGGGGTGCCAAGACGCGAACCAAACGTTTTGTCCAAGCTGGTTCTTTCTGGCCGCTCACCTGGGGTGTAAGCCTCGCGAGCCATGGGGATGTTCTGATCACGGGCGCGGGCACGTTGGGTACGGCTTAATGGGGCGCCGTC
>JAYSVF010000248.1:0-3357 GCA_043718695.1 Acidimicrobiia bacterium
GTTCCCGTTGGCATCATTACTTTGCTGCAGTTAGCTCAGCCGGTCCTTGGGACCCTGATTGGATTCCTTGTGCTGCACGAAAACGTGGAGCCACTGCAAATCGTGGGAATGGCCGTAGTGATTTCTGCCGTGGGTGCCGTGGCGCGGGTCTCAGTGAATTCGGCGGTGCGATCGGCAAAAGAGGTGCTGTAGACCTCCCACAGTTTCACGAAAGTGAGCATTCGAAAACATCAAGGCCGCCGCTTTTGCTTTTGAAAGTACACAAGCTGATCAGCGGATGGTGAGGGACGGCAATCCAAATTGCGTTTGGTCACGAAGACCCTTTGAAGTGACCGCATTTCAAAAGGAGCGTCTCAATGAAAACTTCTCGTCGTATCGTTATGGCCGTCGCAACGTTTGGTGTTGCGGGCCTCGGAGTGCTTAGCAACCCAACCCCCTCGTTTGCGGCCGTGCCATTAGCCTGTTCCGAGCGAGCTGATGGCGGCGCTGACATCGCTTACGGGCTCACCATGGATCAACGAGTGATCTGTTTCAAGGTGGACCGCCCAAGCGTAAACAAAACCTTGTTGTCGGCGGCAATCCTCAGCTCGCCGGATTCCTCGTTGGTTGGTATTGACGTACGACCAGCCAATGGTTTGCTGTACGGCGTGGGTAATGCCGGGGGCATCTACCTGTTGGACCCCACCGCGCAACGCCCTGAACTCAAGGCTCGGATCAACGTTTCCCTGGCTGGCCAATCCTTTGGACTCGATTTCAATCCAACCGTTGATCGATTGCGCATGGTGAGTGACACGGGGCAGAACCTGCGCATAAATGTGGACACCGGTGCCACAACGATTGATGGGGTATTGAACTTCACACCTGGGGTAGCGGCATCGGGCGTGAGCGGTGTGGCTTACACAAACAACGACAATGATGCGTCAACGGCTACAACCTTGTTTGACATCGATTCGATCGGTGATCAGCTCGTTACGCAGAATCCTCCGAATAACGGAACGTTGGTTGGTGTGGGTCGCCTTGGTTACAACACTCGTGCTGCGGTTGCTTTTGATATTCGTTCGACGATCAAGGACGGAAAAGCCGTGTCGAACGAAGGATTTGTCGCACTAGGAGGCGGAGGAAGCTTCTATGGGATCGATTTGGCTACGGGAGAGTTGCGTTTCATTGGCAACCTAGGAACCAACCCACTGATTGGATTCTCCTTTCCAGTTGGGTGAGTTTGCGCAATGCCTTGCTAAGTGTGTGGTCGGTAGTGGTTACTACCCGTACACAACCGCCCACACACTTTGCTCTCAATCCACACTTGTTATCCACACTTGCCCAGTCGGGTTATGCCAGTTAGGGGTTGGGCCGGTGCGCAAACTGCACGATCGTCTTGCCAAATCGCACCACGAGGGCGCTGCGGGTACGGAAAAGGTCCGTGTGAACGCCCTGTACCTTCGATTTGATTCGTTGATGTTTCGCCCTCTTCACAAACTGCTTCGAAATTCGTATGTTTGTACTCGGCCCCACAGCCTTTTGTGGGGTTTTCCCATGACAGGAGCCTTTATTGAACACCATCGCCGCCCCGGATCGCCCGGGATTCCCGACACGCAAACTCGAAGCATTCTTGGCTGACAATGCAGCCACCGGAGCAATTGAGACACCGTTCGTGGTAATCGACACCGATGTAGTAGCCGATCGCTACGATGCTCTCAAAGCCGCTCTACCCCAAGCCGATGTGTTCTACGCCGTAAAGGCAAACCCCGGTCCCGAGATTTTGCAGTTGGTTGCGGCACGTGGTGGCAAGTTCGATGTGGCATCCCCAGTTGAGGTCGATATGGCCTTCGCCGCCGGCGCAACAGCAGCCGACATTTCTTTTGGCAACACCATCAAAAAGCAGCGCGATATTGCTTACGCCTACGCCAAAGGAATTCGTCTGTACGCATTCGATTCCGAAGGCGAGCTTGAGAAGCTGATCGCTGAAGCCCCCGGATCTACGGTGTTCTGCCGGGTTCTGTGTGATGGTACCGGAGCCGATTGGCCGCTTAGCCGCAAGTTTGGTTGCGAGCCCGATGAAGCATTGCGTCTTCTTCGCATCGCCGCTGCAGCTGGTTTGGGTGTTGGCGTTTCGTTCCATGTGGGCTCACAGCAACGCAATGTTGAAGCCTGGGACGACGCGCTCGCCGAAGTTGCACCAATTGCCCGTGCGCTTATGAATGAAGGCATTCGTATGGACGTGGTGAACATCGGTGGAGGCTTCCCCGGTGTGTACCAAGATGCCATGCCAACCGTCGACGTCTACGGTGCAGCAATCCAACGCGCACTTATTACCCACATGACACCGATCTTTGGTGACGTGCTCCCTCGCATCATCGCTGAGCCCGGCCGCTACCTCGTTGCTGATGCCGGAGTGCTCCAAACCGAAGTGGTACTGGTTTCGAAGAAGCACCCCCTCGAAGACCGTCGTTGGGTATACCTCGATTGCGGCAAATTCGGTGGTTTGGCCGAAACAATGGACGAGGCAATCCGCTATCGCCTTCGAACTCCGCACTGTGATATCCCAGGCATGGCTCGTGGCAACGTAACCATCGCCGGGCCTACCTGTGATTCGGCCGACGTGCTGTATGCCAAGAGCGATTACACCCTGCCAATGGCGCTTACCGCGGGCGACCGGGTCGACATCATGTCAACCGGTGCGTATACCACCACGTACTCGGCAGTGGCCTTCAACGGCTTCGCCCCACTCAAGCAGATCGTCATATAAGAGGACAGCATCATGTTCACCTGGAATCTCAAAGTGCCCCGGCCACGGCCGGGGCACTCCCCGTTTTAGGGGCGCGTACACCGGGTTCACACGTCAACTATTTGTGCCTTTGTGTTCTTGGCCGCTAAGAGAATTTCGATATCTCTTCGATCACTCGTTAAAACGCGGTCACCGTTCGAAGTGAGCAGTGCCACATGTCCGTCGACGACATCTGCAGCCTGAGCTCGTCCAAGAAGCACTCCGATTTGTTTTCCGACGGCTCTGTCGATCGGCAAGACGGTGACACCGGCGAGGGTTCGAGTCCTGACGAGAATTTACTGGGCCTAAAGCCATGATCCGGGGTGGTTACGCCATTGATTTGGGCCCCGATACAAACTACAAAAATCGGAGATGTTCGCTAACGGTCTATTCCACCGACCCCAGGTATTGGGACCGCCCAGTGACGGCGTAGAGGGGATCGCCGTAGGTGTTGGGTGGTGTCCGCAGGGCGATGGTGACATCGGTGAATCCAGCGAGTTTGAGATACTGAGCAACAAGCTCGCATCGAGCGTTCTCATCGAGGGAGAGCCAACCGCGAATGGCTTTCGTCGGGAAGCAGCGGTTGGAGAAGG
>JAYSVF010000249.1:0-3353 GCA_043718695.1 Acidimicrobiia bacterium
CAAAAAATCCAAAGAAGACAGCTAAACGCTAGCGGGGAATATTACTTTCGCCGATTAGCGGTGGAAGCTTGCAATCTGAAGTTCGCGTACTACAACACATGGCACAGGCAGGGGCAATACCACCTGGTTGCACAGCTCGACCTACTTCCGAGCACAATCGAACCTGCCCTAGTTGCACGCGTGTAGTTCACTCATCCACTTTTCGATTGCAGACCTGCCAGCTCACGGCTAGCTTTTCGCCGCCAGAAATGTTGATTCAGTTTCGGCATGCTAAAACACCCGTATGAACGCATACTGAATTTTCTCGCTATGCTGTAGTACCGATTTGCAAGCACCTGCTGGCAAAAATAATCTCCCTTCTCTCTCTACCTTCAGGAGCACCATTCAAATGAGCGGATCTGTAGCCACACCGTCAAGTGCCGGCTTTCTTATGTGGCGTGCCACCAATGCCTGGCAGCGTGCACAACGCGCTGCGCTCGAAGCATTTGGTCTCACCCACGTGCAGTACGCACTTCTCGCCACGCTGGCAGCAGACGATGCCCGCAAGGGCCTTTCACAAGCCGAAGTAAGCGGTCGTTCGGGCGTAGACCCAATGACCACCTCACAGGTCATTCGTAACCTTGAAGCCCGTGAGCTCGTTGCCCGTGCTGCAAGCGCTGAAGATAAGCGTGCACAGCGTGTAACGCTCACCACCGCTGGCCGTGCTCTCGTGCGCAAAGCGCTTCCAAAGGTTGAGAAGGCTGATGCTGATTTCTTCGCCGTTGCTGGCAAGAACCAGGGCGCAATCACCTCGGCACTCGCGTCGCTTGCAGGCGTAGAGGTTTAAAACCCCGACCGTTGCCCGCCGATTCTGTCGGTTGGTTTCACAACTTCTTACAAACGCCGCCTTCGGGCGGCGTTTGTCGCGTGCACGCAACCGCAACGTGGGCTCCGGCTTTGCTTGGCTGCCGGTTCCGTGCTTCGTTGGTAATCATCGAGGTGATCCTTGTCCGCATCTTCCGAACCTTGGAATTGGTTTGTCGCGTCGTTTCGGGCCACACGGCCACACGGCCACGCGGCCACTCCGCCCAGGACCTCCGAGCGCCGTGGATTGCACCAATTCGCTGATCGGTGCTTAGCTAAAGCATGGGTATGAGTACCCATGCGTTCAACCCAGTCCGTGTGGCCTTGTCCTGAACCGCCGTTGAAACAAAGACCACCTTCTCAATCGCAAACTCCCTTGGAGACCCGCAGTGCCTCTTGCAACCGAACTTGAACTTCCCTACATCGACACCACAGGTTTCACCGACCGCGATCAACTACGCACTGCCGTCACCGGAGCAGCCAAGCAACACTGGCTCGCCCGAACCCCACTCGGCTACATGGTGACCCATCACGAGGATGTCACTGCGGTCTTGCGGGAACGTCGGTGGCATCAACTGGCTCGTTTGTTGGCGGAACTCAACGGCCTTGAAGAAGAAATGAAGGACCGCAGAACATCGATTCTTACCGCAGAGGGCGAAGAGCACACGCGGCTCCGCAAGCTCGTTGCCCCAGCATTTTCGCCTCGTGCCGCTGATCGCCTTCGCCCCTTCATGCGCGAAGTCATCAACGAGTTGGTTGATGTCTTTGTTGATAGTGGCGAATCAGAATTTGTCGCCGACGTCTGCGAGCCCTACCCCATTCCCATCATCTCCGAGCTACTCGGCGCACCGAAAACCGATTGGCGCTTGTTCAGTCGTTGGGCCTCTGATTTGCTGCGCATTTTCAACGGCAATGTCCGCGAAGACCTGCCGATCATCAACATCGCCCGAACTGAGCTTGATGCTTATGTAACCGCGCTGATTGCTGATCGACGTGATAAGCCCGCAGAGGATCTCCTAACGGATCTCATTGCGGCAGAGGCTGAAGGTGACCGGCTTTCTGGTCAAGAGCTCAACACCATGGTTGAAGCCGTAATCATCGGCGGCACCGATACCACTCGCAATCAGTTGGCCTGCGCCGTTGCGCTGTTCACGGAATACCCCGAGCAATGGGCCATGTTGGCGGAACGCCCAGAGCTGGCCATCACCGCAGTGGAGGAAACCTTCCGATATCTCGGTGCGGTTCGTGGCACCGGACGGTATGCCTCAGAAGAGATTGTCTACCGCGACATAGTGTTCCCCAAAGGCTCCTTGATTTTCCCAAGTTTAGTTGCCGCCAACTTCGATTCGAACGCCTTCGATCAACCCGAACGGTTCGATATCACCAGGCCCGGAGTGGGGAATCACATGACCTTGGGCACGGGCATGCACTACTGCCTCGGTGCATCACTGGCCCGGGCCGAATTGCAAGAAGCACTACCGATCCTGGCCCGCCGTTTGCCCAACCTCGCCGCCAACGGACCCATCACCTGGAAACCCCTCACCTTCGGTATCTGGGGTCCCGAACGCCTACCGATCCGCTTCGGCTGATCTACTGGCCGGGCTATGGGGCTCAAACCACAACGTGGTGCCGCCCTATCGATCGCGTTACGCCAGGGCAGCCACCGCTTGTTGCTGGTCTCGAAAGTCAAGTGCCGCTACGGCACCGATCACGATGGTTGCTGGGGCGGCAACGGGGGTGGAATGCAACTCGGCAAGGGTCGTTCGAACATCGACTTGATCGTTTCGTGAACCGTTGGTGATTGCTGCCACCGGCGTGCCGCCAGGAAGTCCGCCATCCATAAGCGCACGAGCTATTTCACCTCTTCGCCCAACGGCCATCAGAAGCACGATCGTTCCCCCAACCTTCGCCAATGCCGACCAGTCAACGGGATCAGCACCCGCCGTGCGATGTCCCGTCACCACGGTGTACGCAGCCGAAACATTGCGATGCGTGACGGGTATACCCGCCGCTGCAGGGGCGGCAATCGAGGAGGAGATACCCGGCACAACGGCGTAGCTGAGCCCGGCTTGGCGCAATGCTTCAATTTCTTCACCACCCCGTCCGAAAACGAAAGGATCGCCGCCCTTAAGCCGCACGACCGTTTTTCCGCCGCGAGCCAGTTCAATCATCAGTGCACAGATAATGTCTTGCGACGAGGAATTACCAGCACGCTTACCAACATCAATCAATTCTGCTTCTGGCGGGGCAAGCTCGAGAATCCCCGGGCCAACGAGCGCGTCATGCAACACCACATCGGCCAAGCCCAGAACCCGAACCGCACGAACGGTCAACAGGTCAACATCGCCCGGACCGGCACCCACCAGGTACGTGAGCCCTGGAGTAATTGCTGTTGGCGCATCAACGACAACAGCGGCCGCAGAGAGCCTTGCATCAAGGGTTGCAACACTGCCTTTACTGCCACTTCCACGACTGAATGAAGCAGGAGTTCCATCGAGGCTCCCATCACG
>JAYSVF010000250.1:0-43534 GCA_043718695.1 Acidimicrobiia bacterium
CTACCTCGATATCCCCACCCGCGTTTGGCTTGAGGATGCCATCAAGAACTGCAAGTCCACGATTCTGATGGTGAGTCACGATCGAACCCTGTTAGAGCGCTGCACGAACAAGATCATCGCCATTGAAGGTTCCGGTTGTTGGGTACACGGTGAGTCTTATGCCACGTTCGGCGAAGCCCGTGAGAAACGCCAAGCGTTACTCGGTGACGATTTGAAGCGTTGGAATGATGAAGAACGTCGCTTGTTTCACCACATGAAGATCATGAAGCAACGCGCCGCGCAGAACTTCAAAAATGCCACCAAGGCCAACGGTGCCGAGACTCGTTGGGAAAAGTTCGTGGCTGCCGGTCCGCCTCCTCCCCCGGTGCCAAATCAGCAGATTTACGTAAACCTCCGAGGTGCCGACGCGGCCCGCCGAGTGGTGCAAATGACCGATGTGTCGATGGGCGATCTCTTCCTGCCCTTCACCGACGAGATTCATCATGGAGAACGCATTGGGCTGATCGGCCCCAACGGCACCGGCAAATCGCACCTTTTAGCGGCGTTGGCGGGAACGAAAACCCCCGATAAGGGCTCGATTGTGTTCGGACCGCGAACCTCAATCGGTGTCTTCACCCAAATCAACGATCGCCCGGATTTCATTGGCCGTGAGTGTTTTGACATCATCCGCGATCGAGTGTTTGAAGACGAAAAGTCGATGAAAGCTCTCGCTCGTTACGGTTTACGAGCCAATGCTCGTCAGGATTTCCAAACCCTTTCCGGCGGACAGAAAGCGCGCTTAGAAATTCTCTGTCTCGAAGTTGAAGGCCACAACGTGTTACTGCTCGATGAGCCCACCGACAACCTCGACGTCGATTCTTCAGAGTCCCTCGAACAAGCACTCGACGGCTTCGAAGGAACGGTCATAGCCGTAAGTCACGACCGTACCTTTCTGGCCAAGTTCGACCGCTTCATCATGATCTGCGAATCTGGCGAAGTCTACGAACTTCCCGACTACGAAGTAGCCCTCGCCGGCCTTTCCGCACCCGACACCCTGGCCACCCTAAGACTCGCCAAATCACTCACGACATAGCGCCCAGTTGGTTGCGCAGCGTTTCTCTCGGCTTGGGTCAAAGGAGTTCAAATCACATTGGTGTTACTAGTTTTCGCTCAGTTTTGGTAGGCGATCGCGCTGGCGTTGAAAGCCTCGGACGGGTCGACCAGGGTTGAATTCCATTCACCGGCCGCTGCCGATGAGGTGAAGTACAACTCCGCAGCACGCCACAACACCGAGCGGCTAATGGCTAGCGGGTAGCCCTCGTACTCACAAATCGATTTGACCAGCTTCACCAGGTCCACCGGATATGACGGGTACATACGACCTCGCCCGAATTCGCGGCACACCAATCGGACCATTTGATGCGAATCTTCGTCCGTCGCCACACCAAACCGGGCGCAACTTCGCGTAAGGATTTCGTCGAATTCATCAGTAGAGGTGGCCCCGATGAAGATCTTGTTTTGGATGCGTCGGAAGAAGGCTTCGTCACCCAGTTTGGCTGGATCGATATTGGTGGAGAACACCACCAACACTTCAAAGGGCACTTGGAATTTCAAGCCCGAGTCAAGCGCCAAGAAATCCACCCGACGTTCGAGCGGAATAATCCAGCGGTTCAACAACGCACCCGGCTGCACCATTTGTCGGCCAAAGTCATCAATCAAGAAGATGCCGCCGTTAGCTTTCATCTGCAGCGGCGCACCGTAGACCTTGGAGATGGGATCACGCTTGAGCTGCAACATGGAAAGGTCAAGCTCACCTCCGGCAATCACAAAAGGACGTTCACATACGACCCATCGCTTGTCGAATCCCGGAGGCTGCGGGGTAACGGCCTTGTGCACCGTCGGGTCATACACACTGATCAGCTGACGATCAATCTCGATTGCGTACGGCACAACAATCCAGTCGTCATACAACCGAACTAACCGCTCGGCAAGGCTGGTTTTGCCCGTCCCCGAAGGTCCGTAAAAGAAGATCGATTGCTGCGCGCTAAACGCCGGCCCGATACGTTCGATGATCTTTTTGTTGAGTACCAAATCACTGAACTCACGCACCACATCGGCATGGTTCACTTTGGTCTCAGCCTTGAGCATCATGGTCACGGTGGTATACCGATCCATCGATACCGGTGCTATGCCTGCATAGGAACAACGATCCGAACTTGAAAGCGCATACTCGCGCCCCGTCGCCGTCAACATGAAGTGATAGTCGTTGCCTTCAAGTTTGAGCACGTCAAGAAAATGACGAGACCGCAGATGTTCAAACGCTTCAAGAACAATCTTGCCGTGAAGGCCAAGTTCCTGAGCCATCCGAGAGGTTGTCGATCGGTCAGAGATCACGGCGCGCCGCATGAAGAGATCTTCGACTGACCAAATGTCAATATCGAGCTCCGCTTGAGACGACGGTGGCCTCAGGATGTCGGGGATCTGTAGTTGAACATCCATGCCAAAAGAACATCGGCATCATTGTGCGTGCACTTAACGATCAGCTACTCATTTAGCCTGGAGATATACCGGCTATCCCTTCAGCTTTCTTCGCACAACGCCGCGGTTTCGTAGTGGATCGATGGGAAAAATCCCTCAAAAGCCGCCCACCGCCTCAGTTTCGAGGCTAAACCGCTGAACCAGGATTGCGTCCAGCCACCGCGCCTTCGGCTCGTGCCGTTATCGCCGGAAGCATCTCGGCATGGGTAAATACCCAAAACTTGTTGGCTTGTACCGCTTGAAACACGGTTTCTGCCACACCATCGGGGTCAAGACCTGAGGCGATTGCCGCCTTGACGAACTCCGATAGTGCCCCATCACCACCGACTGGTGTTCGTTCCGGAACGCCTGCAGGACGATTGCGATCAGAAGTATCGATATTGGTTTTCACCCAACCCGGGCATAGGACCGAAACGCCAATCGGTGTTCCGTTCAGTTCGTGAAACAGCGATTCAGACATCCCAACGACAGCGAACTTGCTGGCATTGTAAGGACCCATACCACCCACGGCCACGTGCCCAGCCATCGACGCCGTGTTCACAATGTGCCCTTCCTCGCCCGAGGCCACCATGCGCGGAAGAAAAGAAGCAATGCCATGCACCACGCCGTGCAAATTCACACCCAACACCCACATCCATTCAGCCACGCTCAGCGTCGATTGCCTACCGCCACCGCCCACTCCAGCGTTGTTGCACAGCACATGCACCGCACCAAACCGAGCGAAGGCCGCAGTAGCTAGTGCTTCAACCGCTTCGGCCGAAGACACGTCAACTTCCTGCGTCATTACTTCCCCACCAAAGGCCCGAACTGATTCCGCCGCAGTAGCGAGAGTGTTCGTTTCAAGATCGGCCATCACCACATCAAGCCCCGCTTTCGCGAACCGCTTCGACATGGCCAAACCAATTCCACTGGCCGCACCGGTAACTACCGCAACATTGCCTTTTCCAAGCTTCATGCCGTCAAGACTGACACCATCTGCACGACTGCGCACGATGTTGGCGAAACGACCCGAGTGAACTCAAACTTGCGAAAAGGCCAGTTCGGTTTTGACCACGTCGCACAGGCGGTCACACACGCCGTTGGCGATCTCGGCTGTGGGCGCTTCCACCATCACGCGAACGAGGGGTTCGGTTCCACTTGGTCGTAACAACACTCGACCGGTTTCACCCAACTCAGCCTCGGCAGCCTTCACGGCATCCCACAATCCAGTAGCCGTTTCCAACCGGGCCCGATCGACACCCTTCACGTTCTTCAACACCTGAGGCAGGCGAGTCATCACGGCGCCATGGTCAGCAAGAGTTTCGCCCGAACGCATGATCAAATCGGCCACCACCAACGCAGCCAGGGTTCCATCACCCGTCGACGCACGATCGGTGAGGATGATGTGCCCCGATTGTTCGCCGCCCAACGAGAAATTTCCGGCATTGAGGGCTTCGAGAACGTAGCGGTCTCCAACAGCGGTTTCAACCAGATTGATCCCAGCTTTACGCATCGCGATTTTGAGACCGAGATTGCTCATAACCGTCACCACCAGGGTGTCTTCGTGCAATTGGCCCCGGCTCCGCAGATCAAGCGCCGTCATACCCATCAGCTGATCCCCGTCGACAAGCGTTCCGGTGTGATCCACGGCAAGCATCCGATCCGCATCACCATCGAACGCGAACCCGGCGTGGGCACCATGGGCCACAACCGCGGCTTGCAACGATTCCGGGTGGGTTGAGCCACAGCGATCATTGATGTTGAGACCATCAGGCTGATCGGCCAACACCACGACTTCGGCACCAAGCGCTCGGAACGCCGCAGGCGCCACACGGGAGGTCGCACCGTGCGCGCAATCAAGCACCACCTTTAAACCATCAAGCCGACGACCTTCCAGCGCCCCCACAAGGTTCTCCCGGTACATTCCCTCATAATCCGTCGGGTCGCTGATCATTGAACCAACGGCGGCACCAACTTTCACGTCGGACTCATGCCCGGCCGCATCGGCAGAGACCGCCAAAAGACGATCCAATTCAGTTTCGATGTGCTCTTCAACGTCATCGGGAAGTTTGCGTCCGCCCGCAGAAAAGAACTTGATGCCGTTGTCACGAAATGGGTTGTGCGACGCCGAAATCATCGCCGCCGGGCAGTTCGCCAGCACCGACGCATAGGCCACGCCAGGTGTTGGAAGCACGCCGAGATCAACCACGTCGAAACCCTCGGCACACAACCCAGCCGTGAGCGCAGCAGCTAACAGTGGTCCGGATTGACGGGTGTCGCGGCCAATCAGCATTCGCGGACGGATTCCAACGGCCGTACCGGCTCCAAACACACGGGCCGCGGCTCTGCCCAGGGCCAAGGTGAGTTCTGGGGTGAGTTCGGCATTTGCCAAACCACGTACTCCATCGGTTCCAAAGCGCAGCGACATGTAACTCCTAAAGGGTGGTGATGCAGTGTTTCGGTCACGGCCGAAAATCTTTTCCGCCGTCGGTGACTCGGCGGTCTTCGTCTTGAAACGCCAAGGTCTAAAGCAAACTCTCGTCAACTTCTGACAAATGGTGCGCTCGCCCTAGGAGACGAACCCGCAAGGCCATCCATCCAAGTCGAATGTCAAGACGAAGATTCTTGCACCCGGTGATGGATGCTGCTGGCTTCTGAAAATGAAAAAACCGGCGGACTGCTCGAAAAGCAGACCGCCGGTTGATTCGAAAAATGCTTAGTACTCGCTCCAACGTGCACCTTGTCGAGCTGTAGCTTCGCCGTCCGGCTACGCCGTACGAAAAACATTGTGCTGAGCTTGATGGACCCCTCGCCTGGCGACTCGGGCTCTTAACGCTTGGAGTACTGCGGAGCCTTACGGGCCTTCTTGAGACCGTACTTCTTCGATTCCTTCTTGCGATCGTCACGAGTCATGAAGCCGGCCTTCTTGAGGGCTGGGCGACGCTCGAGATCAAGCTCTACGAGGGCACGGGCAATGCCGAGACGCAACGCGCCAGCTTGACCGGAGATTCCGCCGCCATCCATGGTTACGTCAACATCGTAAGTTTCACGGGTTTCGGTAAGCCGGAGTGGCTCAACGGCGATCATGCGAAGCAGCTCCGAGGGGATGTACTCCTCAAGGGTGCGGCCGTTGATGGTGATTATGCCGGTACCAGCACGAAGGCTGACTCGGGCGATGGCGCGCTTGCGGCGGCCGGTGGTTTGAACGAGAGGCTTAGACACGGTTGCTCCTAACAAATCCGGTATCAGGAGGCCTTGCGGGCCTGTGGGAGTTCGAGCTTTACTGGACCCTGCGCGCCATGGGGATGCGTGGGGCCGGAATACACCTTCAATTTGCTCAGCTGCTGGCGACCAAGGGTGTTCTTTGGAAGCATGCCTCGAACCGTGATGCGGATCATTTCTTCTGGCTTGGTTTCCAACAACTCGGCGTACGAACGACTCTTGAGGCCACCTGGGTAACCGGAGTACTTCTGGTAAAGCTTCTCGCCGGCCTTCTTTTGGTTCAAGTGGACCTTGTCGGCGTTGATGATGATGATGAAGTCACCGGTATCAACGTGGGGAGCAAAGATCGGCTTGTGCTTGCCGCGGAGGCGTGAAGCAACCTCGGTGGCCAAACGGCCAAGGGTGAGGTCGGTCGCATCAATTTCGAGCCAGGCCCGGGTGATGTCGGCCGCTTTGGGGCTGAAGGTTTTCATGAGAACAAAACTTTCCGAGTAGTTGGTAAAGCAGGCACGACTATAGCGGCTTTTCGGAAGCTCCCGAAACCGGGACGAACTAAAGAAGGGGACCAGGGCGGTCCAGCCTCAGTCGGTCGCTGCAAGTGCATGCGGGAACCGCTGGGTCGAATGCTCACAGCACAAAGGCTCGTGGCAGCTCCTTCATCGGAGCACGTAAAAACTAGCATGCCCAATACCCGATGAAGTCCTGCTCCAAGACCTGCCGTGCAAATCCCCCAGGTACCCGCGTCCCCGCGTGCGAAATAGCGCCACCGTGACCAATACTGCGTAAACAACCCGCCACGCAGACAGTATTTCGCTCACGGACAGACCAACGGGGTTTCCAGAGGCAGTCGCCCTGCCGAATCATTCCCGGCAACAGCTGCCTAAGCCAGTCGACCGAGGATTCGTTCGACGTGAATTTCGATGGCAACCCGGTTTTGGTTCGGCCTTGGGGCCTGATAGCGAGCTTCGTACCTGGCGCACGCATCGGCTACTCGCTCCGGATCGGCGGTCACGACCCCTTTGCCCTCAAGGGAAATCCAACGACCTCCGTCGACTTGGCAGATCACCACTGAAGCGCCCGAGACCCCAACAAGGCCGCCTCGTTCGATATTGACGACCTTCTGGGTGCCAGCCGACGCGATGATTCGAGCGATACAAGTCGCCGGGTCGTAGCTGAAGCCGACGGGGGCTACGTGAGGCGAACCGTCTGCACGGATGGTCGTCAAGGTGGCCAAATGTCTGGTCGTGACAAATTCGGCGATCGATTCTGGCGAAACCCCAGGGCTCAAACGAGGCATTTACACTCCTTCGTGATACGGCACGCCGAGCCAGGCAGCCAGATCGCAGCCGAGCACGCTCGCCCACGTGCCGTCGATTGTGGCCTTGGCACGGCCATAGCCTGGCGTGGGTTTGGTATCAGGGTCGTGTTGTTCAATAACCACAATTTCGCTTTGGCCGCTCAGCAACAGCCGGACACCGCTATGACCCAAATCATTGGCGTCAGCAAATGATTCCACTGCGGTAACGTCACGTCGGGCTACCCGGCGAAAGCCCAACGTCATTGCATTGTTGTTGCCAACTAATTTTTGTCCGGTTCTCGACCACACGCCACCGTACTCAGCATTGCTCAAGGACCAAGTTGCAGGACCGCCATGATAAGTCGCACCGACGGTAACCAACCGCTTGGCCAATTCATCGAGCACCGCTTCCTTTTGTGCGTTGGAGACCTTCCGCTGCTGGCCCAAGCGTGCGCCACCGGGTCCAACTTGATATTCACCCAAACAACCTGTCTTGTCGGGATGTAAATCCCAAGCAGCCAGCAGTTGCGTTGGTATTGCTGTTGACGGATTGCTTTCGATCGCCGCAAATAGCTGGGCCGCCAACGTTTCACTTCGTTGGTCCTGCGACCGCTTCGGCGCGGGGTAGGCACCAAGTAACTTCCAGTCCGGCGGCAACGTTGCAACTGCCTGCGTGTCACCGCGGAACACCACGCTGTAACCGTTAACTTGATCACCGGTGAGTAGCGCTGTTTGGCCATCAACCGCGGTGGACCAGCCAGCCCCCTCTTCACGCGTGTACCAAGCAACCGGGGCACGCAACAAGGTTTCGACAGGGTCAGAATGGCTCATGAGGGATCTCGCTGGCCGAGAATCTACCCCACCTGCTTGCCGATCATCCGCGCTAATGCGTGACCACAATACTGGGTGCGATTGCGAAAGAACCAGGCGGTCCCATGCCTTGCCTGCGCCGTACTATTAGGGAATGAATCTTGAGTCGGCGTTGGCCACCGTGCTCGCTCAACCCCATGAATTGGGTCCCCGCCAAGCATTCGGCACCCTGGTTGGCGGCACTCGGGGCGCATTCATCGAAGCTCAGCTTCGTAGCAGTGCGGCGCTTCGGTCTTCTCCGCCGAGCTTTGACGACGATGCCGTAATTCTCGCCGACGAGCTGCTCGATGACCATGCTCAGCAATGGGCCAACGGTGCCGATCAACTCACCACCAGCCACACCTTCATGCGCGGCTTTGTCGAATTGGTTGCGGTGGATGCCCGATGGTTCACCGACAATTGGGAATCGTTGTTTTCTCTCGCGCCAATCCGCCAACTTATTGTTCACGGCTTGAGTGACCCAAGAGAATTCTTTGCGTGTGTCGGATTGCAACAAGTCGTTGGCTTAACCTTCAATCTTTACGGCACAGCGTTTTCGGCGGAAACGTTCTATGATCACGCTGCCGCCGCCCTCGCCGAATCGCCGAACCTGGCCCAACTGCGGTACCTGGACGCCACCGCGACCTCGCTTACCGATGCAGGCAAGCTATGCATCCTGCGCGGACTACCGGCTTTGCAAACAGCGCTGTTCGACGACCTTGGCGAGACGGTCAGCCAGGATTATGACGGCACCCTAACCGGCGTGGTGGAATCTGACGGTCTCGTGGCGTTTGAAAAGGCTCATGGTGTGTTTGCAAGTCTGCACGAAGTAAGCCGTGCCAACACCAGCGTATTGCGCGAGCGTTACTGATCGGCCAGCTGGTTATCCGCTACCTCCACGATCTAACCGGTGTTGACCTCGCCGTCTTGCGGTCATTCACGAAATTGATCCGGTTCCCAAGATGCAAAGCCACGTGGAGAACCCTTGCTTAGAAGGTAAAAGAACCTTGGCTGGGCTCGTCGGCAAGAGGAGATTCTGCCTCGTTCGCATGCGTTGACCCGTTCGATTCTGGCGTCGAGCTACCGGCCAAGACTTCTTCGTTTTCAACTGCAACAACGAAAGGCCCTGGGGAAACCGCCACCTGCGCATCAGCAGCCTCATCAGAGGAGGACTCGGAGAACATGGAGGCGAACGCAGGGTCTGAGGCATAGTCGACTGGTTGTACGCAATCGGGCAACGGTTCGGCGTGGACGATGGTGAGTGAGCGGGTCGCACGGGTGAGCGATACGTAAAGGGCACGCAAGCCTTGTGCGGATTCATTCACGATTTCGGCCGGTTCGATCACGATCACGCCGTCGAATTCGAGACCCTTGGCAGAGCGGACTGGCAGCAAGGTAACGCCGTCGGCAAGCAGTGCGCTCGGGTCCATTTCGGCCACCCCAGCCTTGAGGGCAGCTTCCACCTCAGCGAAAGGTTTATCGGGGCTGAGCACACCAATCGTGCCCGCACCCAGGGTCACCCGGAGGTTTCGAACGGCTTCAACCACCGCATCGCCAAGAGAAATGCCTGCTGGGACCGAGTGGAAAACGGGGGCTTCACCGGTTGAACGCACCGAGGTAGGAACGGTCAACTCTGGCGCTGCAACCGCCAACACTTGCTTAGCCAGCGCCATGATTTCGGCGGGGGTTCGATAGCCAACGGTGAGCTCCACGCTACGTGCGGCGCGTTTCTGTGGGAGGTAGGCGAGCACCTGATCCCAATCAGTTGGCGCCCACATGCCGGTGGCCTGGCCAATATCGCCGACGACGGTCATAGAACCCGAAAGCGATCTACGGGCCACCATGCGCAATTGCATAGGGCTGAGGTCTTGGGCTTCGTCGATGATGATGTGCCCGTAAGTGCGGATGCCTTCTTCGGCGGGGGCCAGTTCGCCGTTTACATGGGTTGGCGGGGTGGGAAGCCCGTGAGCAGCGGCGGTGGTTTGGGCCGATTTGGGAAGCGGACCCAGCAGTTGCCAGGCCTCGTCGAGAAGTGGGATATCGAGCGAGGTCCAGCCAACATCGTCGAGGGAGTTAGAACGAGCCCGGAAGAGCAGATCTTGTTCGGCTTCCGTCAGCAGATCACGACCCGCGGAG
Source organism: Acidimicrobiia bacterium (assembly GCA_043718695.1). Classification (GTDB taxonomy): domain Bacteria; phylum Actinomycetota; class Acidimicrobiia; order Acidimicrobiales; family JANYDT01; genus JANMZO01. Next base: position 10,001 of record JAYSVF010000250.1, read on the forward strand.
CGCAACAGTGGCGTTGCGCCGAAGAGGTCATGCACCAGCATTTGTGGGGTGAGCAACGGCCACATGCGATCGAGGGCGGCTTTGACGGTTTCGTGGCGCTTGATTTGGTGGGAAAAATCGGCGAATACCAGTACGCCATCGCCTTCTTCCGTGCGACCCAGTCGAGCCATGTTGGCCTTGTAACGCGAATATAGGCGATCAACCAGCAGCGACTGGAGGTGTTTACGGCTGGCATTGTGAACGCGGTGGGCCCGCTTCACTACGGCCACCATTTCGGCCAACTCTGCAGCACTCACCGGAAGTTCAGAGGAACCGAAACCGACGATGAGTCCGTCACGGATATGGCGTTGACGGGTACTGACGGCGCGACGGATGAACTTACCCATCCGCAAATCGCCCTTCACCGTAGCGACCTCATTGCGGTCGCGAGCGGTCACGGTGACATCGGGGAACAGGTCTTCGATACCGGCAAGATCCACACCGGTTTCACCCAGAGCCGGCAGCACACGGGAGATGTACCGAATGAAGTGGCGGTTCGGGCCGACGACGAGCACGCCCTGGCGCTCCAGCGGGAAACGGTGCGTGTAGAGCAGGTACGAAGCTCGGTGGAGAGCCACGGCGGTTTTGCCTGTACCCGGGCCGCCCTGAACCACGAGCACACCGGGCAATTCGGCGCGAATGATTTCATCTTGCTCGGATTGGATGGTGGCGACAATGTCGCGCATGTGACCGGTTCGGGCTTTGCCCAATGCGGCGAGGAGCGCACCGGATCCTACGAGCCCCTGGCCACCATCTCGGGTGAGGCGCTCAACCGTGAACACTTCGTCGTCAATGGACAGAAGGCTTTCGGCTTCGGTGGCGAAGTGGCGACGGCGTTCCAGACCCAGGGGATTGCGTCCGGTGGCTCGGTAGAAGGCTTCGGCAACCGGGGCGCGCCAATCGATCACGATGGGGTTTTGTTCAGCGTCGGAGACAGGAAGGCGACCGATATAGAAACGCTCGGGCTCGGTGGGTTCGGTGTGCTGTTCGGTGGTGGAGCCATCCGTAGCGAGGCGGTCAATGCGGCCGAAAATAAGGGATTCTGCGCCCAATTGAAGCCGAGTGAGACGGATAAGGGCCTGGTCTTCGGCGACGTCGCGTTCAAAGCGGGCCTGGTGGGTTCCACCGGGACCGGTCTCGACGATGTACTGGAGTTGACGCGCGGCGCCACGCATACGTTCCAGGCAGTCATAGGCAAACGTGATGTACGCCTGCTCGCTGGCAAGTTCGGGGTGAACCGTCAACCGGAGTCCTTCATTATTGGGCTGATAGACGTTAGTGCAGGGCACACTGTGCTTGCGCCGCAGAAACGTTTTCCATGGTTGAGGCGGTCTCACTAAGGTCGCAATGAGGTCTCACTCTCGTCTCGCGCTGGCCCTCTCCGCGGCTACCACCAGCTGACGTTTGGCTCTGCCCGCATGATCCGCTCAGCCCGCAGTCTGGCGGGTTGGTTCTCTGTGTGACGCAAAACGCAACCGGCTGTGAGCGAGCGGCTCTACCCTTGAACTCGATTCACCAGCAGTCCACGGCGTTCAAATCGCCATTTGTTCTTCAGAAAGCACCTGGCTTCACATGCATCGGTTCCATCCAGAAATGTCGGCTCCGGCCAAACCCATTGACCGCCAGACCTTGCGACGGGCGTGGGGTTTTGCGCAGCCCTTCCGCGGAATCCTTTTTGGGTACCTGGCGTTGTCGATAGTGAGTGCCATCTTCGGTGTGGTGCCACCTCTGGTTATGAAACGTCTTATCGACGATGGTATTGGCAAGGGAGATCGTCATCTCATCAATGTGCTCACCATCATTACCGTCAGCGTGGCGTTCTTAGGTGCACTTATTAACTTGGTAATCCGTTGGTATGGCGCCCAAATCGGTGAAGGACTGATTGCGCATCTTCGCAAGCAGCTGTTCACCCATGTGCAAAGTTTGCCGATTGGATTTTTTGCCCGAACCCAAACCGGTTCGCTGATGAGCCGGGTAAACAACGACGTGGTTGGTGCCCAGCAGGCGTTTACCTTTACCTTGCGCACCGTAATGATCGACGCCCTATCGGTTGTTATAACCATAGGCGTGCTTCTTGCTTTGTCTTGGAAGGTGACGCTACTTTCGTTGATTGTGGTGCCGCTGTTGATCGTTGGTTCCAAGCGTGTAGGCAAGGTTCAAGAAAAGGCTGCACGAAAACAAATGACGTTGAACGCTGCGATGAATGCCACTATGACGGAACGGTTCAATGTCTCGGGCGCATTGTTAGTCAAGCTATTTGGCCGCCCTGAAGTGGAATCAACCGAGTTCGCCAAATCTGCCGACGGAGTTGCTGCGGTTGGCGTGAAACGAGCGATCACTGGTGTCACGTTTGGATTGTTGCTGACCATGGTTTCCTCGATCGGCACCGCAGCCGTGTATTGGTGGGGCGCTCGATCGGTGGTTGATGGTTCGGTGAAGCTTGGAACGGTACTAACCATGGCCGCGTTGATTGGCCGTCTGTATGGTCCGCTGACGGATTTGGCCAGTGCCCGGGTGGATTTCGCCACGGCGTTTGTGAGCTTCGAACGCATCTTTGAAGTGCTTGACGCTAAGCCTTCGATTGTTGATTCACCTTCGTCGCTGCCGTTGCCCACCCATGTTGGAGGCGGTGCTCGGGTTGAAGCCTCAAACGTTTGGTTCCGCTACCCAGCCCCTTCGGAAGTTTCAGTTGCATCATTGGAGACCGGGCCGGCGTTGGTTTCTGGGCTCTCGAATGATCCATCAGCCTGGGTACTCAAAGATCTTTCCTTTGTTACCGAGGCGGGAACCATGACTGCCGTGGTGGGCCCCAGCGGCGCCGGCAAAACCACGCTGTCTTCGTTGATCCCCCGCCTCTACGATGTAATCGAAGGCACACTTACTATCGACGGACACGATGTTCGTTCGGTGACTATTCAATCGTTGCGCGAATCCATCGGCGTAGTCACCCAAGATGCCCATATGTTCCATGACACCATCGCCGCCAATCTTCGCTATGCCCGTCCATTGGCCACTCTCGAGGAAATCGAATCGGCATGCCAAGCCGCTCGCATTCACGACCTGATTGACTCACTCCCCGAGCGCTACGACACCATGGTCGGCGAGCGCGGCTACCGGTTAAGCGGTGGCGAGAAGCAACGTTTGGCCCTGGCCCGTGTGTTGTTGAAAAACCCGGCGGTGGTGATTCTCGATGAGGCTACGGCGCATCTGGATTCCGAGACCGAGGCACAAATCCAAGAGGCACTGGTAACCGCGCTCAAGGGTCGTACCTCAATCGTGATCGCCCATCGTTTGTCCACCATTCAAGCTGCCGATCAAATCCTGGTAATCGACGGGGGCGAAATCGTAGAACGCGGACGTCACGAACAACTTGCCGCTGCCGGCGGCCTCTACGCGGAGCTCTACGAAACCCAATTCCTCCGCGCCGCCGCGGTGTAGGTGATTGGTCCAGAATCCGCTGGACAACATTTGCTGTCACTGCTAGCATTGCATGCATGAGCACCACGTTGACAATTCGTCGCCTCGATGAACGAGTTAAAGAACAACTTCGTCTAGCCGCCGCCACGAACGGCCACTCTATGGAAGAAGAAGCACGCCAGATCCTTTCGCGATCCTTGTTACAAGCAGGTCCAAAAGTGGGGTTTGCTACCGCGATGCGGGCGCTCTTTCTTGATGTTGATACCGGAGGTTTTGAACTCCCAGAGCGCAACGAGACCACCCGAGACCCCTTTGCATGATCTACGTCCTCGACACCAATGTCGTGTCCGAATTGATGAAAACGGCATGCGACCCACATGTGGAAACCTTCATTGATTCTCTCGATCCAAACGGAGTGTTCGTAACCACGATCACCATCGCGGAGATTTGCTATGGGCTGGCCCGGATGCCCGTCGGACAAAGGAAGAAGGACTTTGAAGCAGCCGCCGACGGGTTTTTCGCCCTGACTGAAAAGCGTACGTTGAGCTTCACCCAAACAAGCGCCGTCGAATACGGTCTCATCGCAAGCCGTCGAGAAGCCCTTGGTAGGCCAATTGCTACCGCTGACGCCATGATTGCGGCGATATGCGTTGAGGTCAAGGCGACACTCGTGACAAGGAACACGAAAGACTTCGACCACACTTCGCTCACCATCATCAATCCCTGGCTCCAGTAACACTGCGCCTACAGGCGAGTACGGTTGATGGCCGTGAAGACTCGTGATGCGCTGGTTGGTTCGCCGTTTTTGGCTGCGTGCGCTGGAGAAAAGCCTGCGCATACGCCGGTGTGGTTTATGCGCCAGGCCGGCCGCTCGTTGCCCGAGTACCGGGCGTTGCGGGCAGGTAAACGTTTCGACGATCTCATTCTCGATCCCGCCTTGGCCGCTGAAGTGACCCTGCAACCCGTCCGCCGCCATGGTGTGGATGCCGCGATTTTCTTTAGTGACATCATCACCTCACCGCAAGCGATTGTCCCGGGAATCTCGATCGAGCCCGGCCGGGGTCCAGTGATTGAACAACCGTTTCGCACCCTCGCCGATGTTGACCGTTTGCGTCCGTTTACTCCCGAGTTGCATGTGCCGTATGTGATTGAAGCCGTGCAACAAGCCTGCGTGGAGTTGGACTCGCTTGGCGTGCCGCTCATTGGTTTTGCTGGTGCACCGTTTACCGTGGCGACGTATTTAATCGAGGGTGGCAAGTCCAAAGAGTTCGCGCATGTGAAAACCATGATGCGAGCTGATCCTGAGACATGGTTTGCCCTTCTCGATGCGCTTGCCGATATGGCTATCGCCACCCTGCGAGCCCAAGTTGGTGCCGGTGCAAGTGCGATTCAGCTGTTTGATTCATGGGCCGGAATTCTCTCCGAGGCCGACTACCGCACCTACGTGTTGCCTTCCAGCACCAAAGTATTCAGTGCACTTAGCGATTTAGAAATTCCTCGTTTTCACTTTGGTGTTGGTACCGGTGAGTTGCTGGGTGCCATGGCCGAAGCGGGCCCCGACATCGTCGGCGTGGATTGGCGCACCCCCCTGGCGGCGGCACGACTACGGGTTGGTCCCGATAAAGGTTTGCAAGGCAACCTCGATCCCGTAACGCTGCTTGGCCCGTGGGAAGCCACCGAGTCCGAAGTACTGCGCATACTTCGCGATGCTACGGCCGCGGGAGGCCGTCACATCTTCAACATCGGTCACGGCGTTCTCCCCGAAACCGATCCAACCGTCATCACCCGAGTCGTAGACCTCGTCCACCGCACGACACGCTGACAAACTTCACATTGCGTCGGCCCCATTGCGTCGGCCCTATTGGCTGTTGGGCCTGCCGAGCCGTCGATTACACCCAGACGCGACGCAACTTGCTCTAGGCGGCGTTGCTCTTGTTTGGACGCGGCTTCCGGGGAAGAAAAACCTGGTCGCTCCCGAGCGAAGCGTCGATCGCTTCAACCAAAGCGGGAGTCTCTCGAACGCTCGGCAGCAGTGCCCGCACTACTGCGGTTCTGATGCAACAATTCGAGCCGAGCGCATTGCGGCGATTTCGGGATCGTTAAACCCAAGTTCGTTGAGGATCGCATCGGTGTGTTCACCGGCGAGAACTCCCGGACCATACGATTCGGTTGGGCCACCCACCGTCACGATCGAGCCCCAGCGCCGGATTTTCCCGAAGCGAGCGTGGTTTACGATCGGCACGAATCCATTGATGTGCATTTGCTCGTGGTTCGCAAAGAACTCGCCGGGGTTTGCTGCGTCTGCTTGTACGCAAGACACCAATGCCTTCGCGAAAATTGCTTCCCATTCAAATGCCGTATGCGCGCATAGTGCTTCAGCGATAGAGAGTTCCAATGCTTCAGCGTTCTGTGTGCGATCGGCATTCGTGGTGAATCGAGTGTCTGTCAGTAGTGCCTCGCAATCCGCTGCCGCGCAGAACCGCTTCCACTCATCGTCGGTCGAGATCGTGAGGAACACCCATCCTGAGTTGGTTGGGTACAACCGGTGACAAGGACCGGTGCCGAAGTGTTGCGGATCTATGGTCGGCCGTGGCTTCATTTGGTCGTAGCGCAAGAATGCGTCTGCGTTGGCGTGAGCATTCGCGCACATCATGTCAACGAAAATAGACTGGCCGATCCCGAAACGTTCGCGGGCCACGAGGCCAAGCAGAATCGACGACGCGACAATGACCGACGTGTTCGGATCGGGAGACGGTTCGTTCGCTCGCATGATTTGCCGCGCAGTTTCTCGAACGTCTTCGAGGGTCTTGCCGACATGCGTTGAGGCAGCGCCTGCTTGATAGCCGGCACCTCCCATCGATGCGCCAGCTACGGGATGCGTAGCGGGACGGTGCGCACCCGGGCCGAGCGGACCATACCCATTCACCGCCACCCAAACAAGCTTCGGGAATTCTGCATAGAGATCTTCGAACCCAATCCCGAGGCGTTCGGGTACGCCAGGGCGATAGTTGTGGACTAACGCATCGGCCTTTGCAATGAGCGAACGTGCCAACGCTCGGCCCGAGGCTTGCTTGAGATCGACACATATTGACTCTTTCGAGGCCGTCGTCTTCACCGTCATGGAGCCGTTTGCCGTCATCTGGCGAAATGAATCTCCCTCAATTGGTTCAATCCGAATCACTCGCGCGCCCAGATCACCAAGCATCGATGTTCCCAATGGCGCCGCAATGACGGAAGCAAATTCGACGATCGTAATCCCATCCAGTGGACGTCCAGCCGCCGCTGTCGCGCCCGAGCGTGAAGGTTTTGGATCCGATGGGCTCGTCTTGTTTGAATCAATAGGTGTACTTAGCATTTCTGCATTCAGCTCAACGTTGTGTTCACCAACGAGTGGTGCGGGTCTTTCAATGCGCGCCGGAGTACCGGTAAGGTTTGCGATCGCGCCGATCATGGTTACGTCACCAACGGATTTGTCGTGCAGCGTTACCACCGCATTGTTGTCGACAAGATCAGGATGCGCCAAGGCCTGCGCGGGCGTTCGGTAAGGCTCCGCGGCAACATTGCCGTTGGTGTTGAAAACGTGCATCCACTCATCGACGGTCTTTTCTTGCATGCGCAGGAGTATGCGATCTCTCGCATGTTCTACCGCGTCGGGCGTCCACAACACGGGTGGTTCGAGAAACCGCTCGTCTTCGAGAAGCTCACCGTAGACATCGATGGCATCGAGGAAAGAGAGGAAGAGGTGTTCAAGAAGATTGCCGCACTGAATCCAAACGCCATCTTTCGACATGACCGGGTGATAATTCAACGTCGGCATTTCAACCCGTGGCGGCATCTCGATGTCACCGCGTTCGGCCAGTTGCACGAGGAGGAGTTCCACGAGATCGAACGGCATGAGCGCCTGCAACAAACTTGTGGTGACCCGCTGTGCTCCACCTCTATGATCGCGAGCAATAAGCGCACTTAAAATTCCTTGTACCGCTCCATGAGCAGCGGCATGGATGTGCACCGGCATCGCGGCAAACACCGGTCCTGGCCGCTGCACCTGTCCTGCGAAGGCCTGCATCCGTCCGGCACGAGCAGCAACAGCTGATGCATATCCGGGAAGATTTGCGAGAGGTCCACGCTCACCCCATCCGGTAATCGAGCAGTGCACGATGTTTGGTTGGAGCGATTCGGCTCCGATCGCATCGATTCCCCAACGAGTGGGACGGTCGGGTGGACCAGAAACCAGAACGACATCGCATCGGCGCACCAAGTTGTGCAGTTGCGCCTGATCGTTTGTCGTGTGGAGATCGAGCACAACGCTGCGTTTGCCGCGTAACCACAGTGGACTGGCGGGAAGGCTGCGGAATCGATCGCCGCCGGGTGGTTCGACCTTGATGACATCGGCCCCAAAATCGGCGAGCACCATTGTGGCGAGACCACCAACGGGCCCGGTCGAGGTGTCAAGAACACGGATTCCATTGAGCGGCTGCACGCAGTTCAACGTACTCCTGTGGCGTCAAATGTGCGAGGCGGAACGAGAGGGCACCGCACATTCCAGCCCTGCACACGGCTGCAGTTGACGTGATCGGATGACCACTTTGCAATGAAGCGTGTTGCGGGCCGCAATGGTGACATCTTCGTCGACTGAGTTGTTGTGTCTCAGTTTGTGGTCTCACGGCTCGTGAGCTCAATGATGGAGAATGGAGTTGTGTTGATGGACCCTGCCTCTGATGCTGACGTGATTGTTGTTGGTGGGGGTATTTCGGGGTTGGCGACGGCATGGTTTGTGCGGGAAGCGAATCCGGGGATTCGCGTCTTGGTCTTGGAGGCTGAGGAGCGGGTTGGGGGCAAGATTTCTTCGACCTCAATTGGCGGTGTACCGGTTGATTCGGGGCCCGATGCGTTTCTGGCCCGGGTCGAAGGCGCCGTTGAGTTAGCCCATGCAGTTGGGCTTGGTGATGATTTGATTGCTCCAGCGACGGGGAAAGCTTGGTTGTGGTCGCGAAACAAATTGCGGGCGTTACCAGATGGTTTGGTGTTGGGGGTGCCCAGCCGGTTTCGTCCGCTGGCCACTTCAGGAATTTTGTCGGCGTCGGGTTTGGCTCGTGCCGCTTGGGGTGCGGTGCGTGGTGGTTCTGGTTCCTATGCGGCCCTTGGCGATGACCCAACGGTCACCCAAGCAATCGGACGTCATCTCGGCCAGGAAGTTGTTGATCGCCTGGTTGATCCCCTGCTGGGCGGTATCAACGCCAGTTCCAGTACACGATTGAGTTTGCGCAGTGCTGCGGCCAACCTGGCTGGCCCGGCCGCTTCCCCAAGGTTGATGACGGCATTGCAGGAGCAGGGAGCAGCAGCGGCTCGGGGCAACATCGGCGTGGAAGTAGGCGCTACACAAAAGCCGGTATTTTTGGCCCCACGTTCGGGTGTGCACGCCCTTATCGAGGCGCTTCGTCAACAACTTGGTGACGTGATTCGTTCTGGTGTGCGAGTATCGGTCGTTTCGAGTTCATCGTCAATCTCGTCTCCTGCACCACAAACCAAACAGTCAGCGGCAGCTGAACCTGATCAATCTGGTCAATCCGGTCAATCGCGACAACGGTGGGCGGTTGAAACATCGGCGGGGACGCTTCACGCTCAATCGGTAATCTTGGCCACCCCCGCTTTCATAAGTGCACAGTTGATCGAGCAGGACAATCCGCTCCTAGCCAACGAGATGGCAGCGATCCGAACCGCCTCGGTGGCTCTCACGCAACTTACGTTTCCGGCACCAGCAGTGCAACTTCCCACCGGCAGCGGCATGCTTGTACCTCGTGTGGAGAATCGGTTTCTGACCGCAAGTAGTTGGTGGAACCAAAAGTGGCCGCACCTGCAAATTCCCGGCCAAATCTTGATTCGCGCGTCGACCGGCCGCGATGGCGACGATCGATTCACCCAACTCGACGATGACGAAGTTGTTAGGCAGCTTTGCCGCGATTTGCGGGACATGCTGGGCATAACGGTTCCTCCCACAGAGTCCCGGGTTACCCGGTGGAACAACGGTTTTCCACAATACGATTCGGGCCATGCCGATCGCGTGGAGAGAATCCAACGTGCACTTAGTACAACCCCGGGTTTGTTTGTAACCGGCGCTTCCTACAATGGCATCGGGATTCCCGCCTGCATCCGCGCCGCCAAGGCAACGGCTCGGGCTGTCAGCCAAAACCACGGCATCGAGCAGGAGCATGGAGATGAGTAGCGAGGGTTTGCCTTGGGGGGTGCGGCCGATGTTGGCGACGGCGGGGCCGCTTCCGCAAGGTGATCAGTGGACCTATGAAGTGAAGTGGGATGGGTACCGAGCACTTGTCACATTGGTGCCTGGTGGAGAAGTTCCAGTAACGGTGATGACACGGGCGGGCAATATCGTGACCGGTTCGTATCCCGAACTGCAGACAATGGCCGACGCAATTGGCATTGATGTAGTGCTTGATGGCGAGATTGTGGCCTTTGATGACACGGGTTCTCCGAGCTTTCATCGCCTACAAACCCGAGGCGGCGTGAGCGGACGCGATGCCATCATGCGCGCCCAAACCAATCCAATCGTGTTCGTGGTATTCGATGTCCTTCACCTTGCTGGGATGAACACCCGCGAATTGCCGTTGTCGCACCGCAGAACCGTGCTCGACGGGCTCGATCTGGAAGGTGCGTCGGCGTGGCGAAGATCTGCAGCCTACGAAGACGGGGTTTCCCTCCACGCCGCGACCAGGGCCGCGAATTTGGAAGGAATCGTAGCCAAGCGACTCGATTCGCCCTACATCAGCGGTGTGCGATCCAAGAACTGGATCAAGGTAAAGCACCTGAGTATCGACGAGTTCATTATTGGAGGTTGGGTTCCTGGTGAAGGTCGTCGCGAACGTTCGATTGGTGCACTTCTGCTTGGTACACCGGTCACCGATGAGCCTGGTGCACCGCTTGCGTATACGGGAAAAGTGGGTACTGGTTTCACAGATGCCGAACTCGATCGCTTGTACGCATTGCTTTCTCCCGACCGTACCGATGTCTCACGATTCAACGTGAACACCGAAGAAAGAACGGCGGTTTACGTCGACCCGAAATATTGGTGCCGGGTGGAATACGGCGAAATTTCACCAACCCAGATGCTCCGCTTTCCCTCGTACAAAGGCCTGGTAATCGAACACGAGGAAGTGTGAAACACAAGCCCTTCGCGAGATTCGGGGCAATTCTCGAAAGTCGCCGTGAGGGGCGTTGCTGCAGGCTTCAGTAGAAAATCGCTGCCGTAGTCAAGCTACGCCGCAGCATTTTTTCGGCAGACGAGGATGAACTCGTCTTCGAAGGCTTGACTGGCTACGATCTCCAGGTTCGGTTCATAGGTACGTTGTATGTACACAAACAATTCGATCATTTCGATGGAAGTCCAGGCGTGGAAGTGAATGCTGTAGTCGGCTTTCATAAGATCCCGACCTTTGGCCGCTGGATCGTGTGCGCCCATCACCATTGCGCCGTATTCGGTGTAGTGCTGAACGCGACTTGAGGCTCCACCGTCGGTGTGATCGTGGATTAGATGCTCAAGGGTGGTGGTGGGCCTTGGGTTATCGAACGTAAAGCGCTTCTCGGGAATGGCGTAGAAGAGGTGGCCGCCAGCACGTAAACGGTCGAGGTGAACCAAGATCGTGCCAATGGGATCTTGGCAGTGCTCAAGAAAGTGGTTCGCAATGATGAAATCAGCACTGTTCGGGGCGACATGGTTCAGCAGTTCACCGTCGTCAATGATGGTTGGCTCCACCACCTCAACCGAGGAAAGCTCGTTGTATTCGGAACGTAAATCATCCGTATACAAACGATCGAGGTAACGGACGGTGGTTCCTTCAGGAAGCGGCACGGGCCGATGCAGTGCACCGATCTCAATACCTTCACCGCGCAAGAAACGGTCGGCCAAATAGGTACGTGGTTGGTTGCGGTAGAGCAGATGCTGGTGGGCAAAAACCTGCAACGCTTCGCGCTGGGCGATGATGATTTCTTTTTCTGCAGCCAACGATTGCGCCGCTTCATCTAACTGGTCGCGGTGTTTGGTCATCCCCGCCAGGGCAATTTCGCTTTCTCGTAGTTGTTCTGCAACCAATCGCTTCTCATGCAACTCAGCCTTGGCGTTTTCCAACTCGGCCGTAAGACCAGCACGGATCGCGATCAAGGCATCACGGTCCTGAACAAGGGCATCGCGATGAGCCAGCAACGGTCCAATCGCCGGTAAGTCACCAGCAACGGTGCGAACTATGCCCTTGGCCTTGCGTGTATCCACCCCAAGATCGTAGGCGGACGAGCAGACCCTACGGGCGGAACTCTAGGCCGGAGAACTCGCCGTTGGTGCGCCAGGCGTCGATGTATTTGAAATAGGCGACGGGGCCTTCGGGGTAGCCGAGGCCATTGAGGAGTCCGCGTCGACCCATTTCGAGGCCTTCGTTGTTGTAATAGCCAGGGGTGCAATCTGGGCGGTTCCCAAATCGTCGGCCACCGTTCTCCAACCGTGAAACCCACGCCGCTTCGGCTTCCGCGCTGACTTCGACCTCAGCAGCGCCAGTTGAAAGCGCATGACTGATGATGGCGGCAATCGTCGCACCGGCCTCGGTCAAGTTGTGCGGAACATTGGAGATGAGATTTGCACCTTGGGTGGGCCCAACGACAAAGAAGTTCGGGAAACCGTGGGTATGAATGCCATGGAGGCTTTGCATCCCATCAGACCAGTGCTCAGAAAGGGTGAGCCCATCGCGGCCGGTGGTTTCGAAGCCAGCCCTGCGGGCAAGTTCGGTTCCCACCTCGAAACCTGAGGCGTAAATGAGGCAATCGAGTTCGTAATGCTCGCCGTTTACCCAGACGCCGGTTTCATCGATTCGTTCCACCCCGCGGCCATCGGTGTCCACCAACTGTACTGAAGGCGAATTGTATGCGAGCAGATAATCGTCGTGGAAGCACGGACGCTTACAAAGTTGACGATACCAAGGTTTGAGTGCTTCAGCGGCGGTTTCATCAGCAACGATGGAATCTACCCGAGCGCGGATCTCGGCCATTTTTTCGTCATCACTGGCATGGTAAGCGCGCTCAATAGCTGCGGGGCTGAAATCCAAATTCGTGGGATCCGCAAACAAGCGATCGCGGATGCGCTGCGAGATATCCGTCCACCCATCTTTGACCAGGTCTTCATCCGCGAAACCCATCGTCTGGAGAATGGTGAAGTTCTCTAACCATTTGGCCTGCCAGCCAGGCTCTAACTGCGCGAACCACTCGGGATCGATTGGATGGTTGTTGCGAATATCAATCGAAGAAGGCGTCCGCTGGAAGACAAACAATTCGCCCGCCGATGCAGCCAAATGAGGAACACATTGCACCGCCGTCGCACCCGTCCCAATGATTCCTACCCGCTTGTTGCGTAGACCTTCCATGGGCGCGCCCGCTGGGTTGCCGCCGGTGTAGTTATAGTCCCATCGGCTGGTGTGAAAACTGTGACCACCGAAGGTTTCGATTCCGGGGATGCCAGGCAACTTGGGGCGGTGAAGTGGACCGGTACCCATCGCTACAAACTTCGCCCGCATCACATCACCACGATTGGTTTTGATGATCCAGCGCGAGGAATCGTCGTCCCACGTTAGAGAGGTGACTTCGGTGGACAAACACGCATTTTCGTAGAGGCCAAAGTGGTTGGCGATCCGTTGGCTGTGTTCAAGAATTTCAGGGGCGTGCGTGTATTTCTCTGTGGGCATATGACCGGTCTCTTCAAGCAACGGTAGGTACACAAACGCTGCGGTGTCACATTGCGCGCCGGGGTAGCGATTCCAGTACCAGGTGCCACCAAAATCACCACCCTTTTCGATAATGCGCACATCGTTGATTCCCGCCTGCTTGAGTCGCGCGCCGGTGAGCAGGCCTGCAAAACCACCACCAATAAACGCGACGGTTACCTCATCAAACAGTGGGTCCCGGGGTTGGGGAACGGTGTGTGGATCGTCGAGATACTGCGCAAACAACCCGGCGGCTTCACGGTACTGATTGTTCCCATCCGCCCGTAAACGCTTATCCCGTTCGGCCAAATACTTCGCCCGCACCCAATCAAGATCCTCGGCTTTGCTGGTTGCTTTATTCGGTGTGGCGACATCGTTGCTCATGGAACCAAGGTACCCACTACCCGCCAAGAGTGCGAAGTCACTGGCAAAGAGCTTGGGAGAATCCGCGAGGACTACCAGCTTCCGCCTCCACCACCGCCGCCACCTCCACCGGAACTTCCCCCGCCGGAGAACCCAGAGCCGCCTCCGCTGTTCGACGGGGTGCTGGTGAGGTTCGTGGACGCTTTGCGATCAAAGTCGTTGATGCGGTCACCGAAAATCATTGGGGTCATCCCAGGTCGTCCGTGGTACCAGGTGGTTTCGGGCATCGAGGTGAGATCGGCGAACCGTTTTGACCATTGCTTGGTGATGCCAAACGCCACGGCATAGGGAAGAAAATCGATGAACAGTTTTGCGCGCTCGGCGTGCTCCATCCGATGTTCGCCTGCCGTGAGGAATCGGCGAAAACCTTCCGTGCGGGCCAACATTGCTGATCCCGCGCTGGAACGGGCCGGAGCAGCAGCTGCAGCGCCAGCCATCACCGCGGTAAGGCCAAACAATCCAGGCCCAATTCCATGGCCAACTCCAGCCCAGAGGGCGGCTCCGCCTCCAACGCCGGCCATCACGGCAGGAACCATGGCTTTTGCTCGCACCGCGGAGGGATCACCGGTTGTCCATTTGGCACTGGTGATGGCTTTTTCTACCCGGCTGGTGAAAGCGGTGAACTTTGACGCGAAGGTGTCATCGAGGTCAGAAAGCAACACGCTGTCACCGCTAGCAAAAAGATCGGCCAGAAGGATGTGCTCGTATTCAAGCAGTTCGGGTAGGGCTCTCGCTCGTTGGGCCTCAGCGGCATTTCCAAAGGTTTGGCCTCCGCGAACCGTGTTCGCTCCACGTTCAGTAACGGTAAGGCGCCATGTTTTGTCCTCTTCATCGATGATCAAATAGCCGCGTGATGCGAGGTCGATGATGGTGGCCACCATATGTTCACGGGTGGCTTTAAGGTTCTCCAGGGTCCCCAGCATGGCCGGGCGGGCGTCTCCGGGCGGACCAAACTCCACCGGTCCTTCTCGCTTGTCTCGGCGTTTCATGGGCGCATTGGAGCTGGTGCCTTCTTCGCCTTGTGATGCACTTAATGCCATGCCGGAGAATGCTCGATCGCGACCGGCCCGCAGTTGCTTGGGAAGTAGAGCCGCAGCGCCGCCAAGAAAGACCAGCCCACCCAATCCCCATTTTTTGAGCCACAGTGCAGGACCGGTTTCTTCAGTCAGAACCACGGAACTTACCGTCAGCGAATTCAACGGCGCCCCAATCACGACCGTGAGTCCTTCGGATGGGGCGAGCAGGTCTACGGAGAACTTGGCGGTGTTGGCCCCGAGCCTTTGCACGGTGCATGACTCTTTGCTTCCAGCTGCACCGGTGAGGCATCGGGTTTCGGTAATGCCGACGGGAAACTTCACCGTTACCGTGCCGGTTTTGATGGGTTGACGCCACGATGTACCAATGCCGTTCCAGTACAACTCATCATGCGCTGGGGTGGAACCGTCGGCATCCGGGAACCTCGCGGCTACATCGCCAACCCGGTAGGTAATCACGTATTTGTGCACTCCAGAGATCACTTGATTGGGGTCACCGATACGGATTCGGAGCAGCTTGTGCGCATCATCACCGGATCGTTTCAGGGTGAACTCTCCGGGGGTGCTTGGACCGGTTTGTACGCTCAGCTCGCTAACGGGGTGCTTCCGGTATTTGAGTGGGCTGTCATCGTTGAGCAGCACCGTTTCGGGAATGAACCGTTCAATACCATGGCGGTTTGCCTCCACCAGGTTTTGCTCGATCGTTTCGGTGACGGCCATATCGCCATTTGGCAGCACTTCAAGAATGGTGTCGAAACTGTTTGTGCTGTCGAGGTTGGAGCTGAACTGCGAGCGAGCAGCACTGGCTTTTGGGGCAGCAACGGTCAGGCCAAACGCGCAGGCTACAAGAGTGGTCGCAGCCGACAGCAGTAGTACGGCAGGTGTTCTTTTTCGTTGTGGTTTGACCTTGATGGTCTTAGGGGCGGGCTTGTTAGGGAGGGGCACCAAAAAATCGACCATGCGCCAGCCTAAGAGCTGAAACCTTCCGCTCGATGCCCAACCTTCCGTCCAAAAGGGTATTTGACTTCCTTACGGAGAGATACCGACAGGCGAATTGGAACGGTACAGCCAACAACGAGGCTTCCTAACCCTGAGCTGGTGCGGGAATATGCAACCGAAAGCGGTTTGATCGGCGAAGATACTTCGATGAAGTCACCGGCAACGCAAGATCGCTCGACGAAAGGTTTAGTTGGGGCTTGCGTGGTGACCTCGTTGATTGGCGCATCCGCAGGTTTCGCGCTCCAGCCCATGATGGCCCGCATCTTGCTACCCCGCCTGGGCGGAACCGCTGCGGTTTGGACCACCAGCGTGCTGTTCTTTCAGTTCATTCTTCTCGCTGGCTATGGGTTTACTCACTGGGTAACCAACCGGCTTCAGCACCGAGGTCAACTCATTGCACAATTGGCGGTGGTTGTTGCCGGGTTGGCGTTTCTGCCCATTCGGCTTCGTTCCCTAAGCGAGTCACCTTCGCAGGGCGTGCCTGCAGTTTGGCTTCTCATTACGCTGCTGTTGTCGGTGGGCGTTCCCTATTTTGCGCTCACCACCACGAGCCCGTTTGTGCAGGCCGTGTTTTCTCGAAGCCGCCATGGCCGTGCCGCGGATCCGTACTTTCTGTATGCCGTTTCCAACATTGGGAGCCTTGGCGGCTTGTTGGCTTATCCGTTTTTGATTGAACCGGCACTCGGTCTGGCGCGCCAACGGGTTTGGTGGAGCTGGTTCTACGTCGCCTTCGCCGTTGGAGTCGCTGCGCTCATTGCCTCCCAGTGGCGCAGCCGTGACCGTTTGTTTTTTGACGAGGCGGGGTTCACCGAGCCCGCCTCGGGGGCGTTGACGGCGCCGTCGGCCGACACCTTCCCTGGAGGCGATGCGCTTGAAGATCAGCACCTTGCCGTAGAGGAGTATCTGCTCGTAGGGGCTGCTGCTCTCGTCACGCCGGGCAAAGCAACGTTCGCATACGGTTTAGCGAATGACTCAAGAACGCAAGATCCATTGGCGAAAAGTTTGTCAGCGCAGAGTTCATCAGCCCCGAGTTCAACAGCGCAAGGTTCATCTCAGGAAGGTTCATCCCCGGAAGGGTTGCGGCACCAGGGTCAGCCCTCTGAGTTGACTGCGGCTGGATCCCGGCAATGGTTGGGTTGGATCGCGCTTTCCGCGATTCCCGCAACAATCTCACTCGGAGCAACTAGTCACCTAACCACCGACGTAGCCCCGGTGCCGATGATATGGGTACTGACCTTATCGCTCTATCTTCTGAGTTACGTCATCGCCTTTGGGAAACGCAAAATTCCGTTGCGCCTTGCCGATATCGCCGCAGCATGCGCGGTTGGCGCAGCTGTTGCCACCACGTTGTTTGACACCGAGTCGATTCGGCTCACTGCTGCGGCGCACCTCTGTGTGGTGTTCACCGTGGGACTTTCCTGCCACGGACGCCTGGCGGCGCAACGCCCCCCAGCCGAGAAGCTCACCGGGTTTTATCTTGCCCTGTCGGTTGGAGGGATTCTTGGCAGTTTGGTCAATGCTGTCGCAGCCCCCCTTCTCCTTACCCGTCCGATCGAATACGCGCTGGCCCTCATCGTGGCCGTTGGTAAACTCGGAGCGGTTCGATCAGCGAAACCAGTCTCTTTCAACCAGGTGCTCCCAATCCGGCTTGCCGCTTGGACAAGAGCACCGTCCGTTCGGGTTACGGAGTCGGCCCGGCGGCGTTTGACGCAGGCCGCACTGGCGTTGGCACTTACCATTGCCGGAGGTGTTGGTACCTATGTTTTCGTGGACTCTTTTGACATTGGCACTGTCCGAACCGTAGTGGTTGCCGCTGTTGCCGTTGGCCTGGCGGTGGCATTCCGCAAACAATTCGTTGGTGCAGTAATCGTAGGTGTACTTGCCTTTGTGGGTTTTCGTGATTCCACAACCGGTTCGCTTCTGTTCCGTCGGAGCTTTTACGGTGCAGTACATGTTGATCGACTTGATGGTTTTACGCAGTTGATCCATGGAACCACCTTGCATGGTTACCAATTCGTTGACCCCACGAAACGGGCAACGCCTACGAGTTATTACGGGCGCCCCGGACCACTCGGTAAGGCGTTTGAAAAGCTCTTTCCGCCGTCGGTGGATGCCTCGTATTCTCTTGGGGTTGTTGGGTTGGGAACCGGCACAATTGCTGCCTACGCTGGGCCCAAGGATCGTTTGACGTACTTTGAGATTGACCAGAAAATCGTTGACATTGCCAGCGACCCAAAGCTGTTTACATTTCTCTCCGATACCAAAGCCAAGATCACCATGGTCTTGGGTGACGGTCGGCGATCCCTCCAGGAATCCGCCGACACCTTCGATCTCCTGGTGATCGATGCCTTCTCTTCCGATGCGGTACCCACGCATTTGCTCACTAGTGAAGCTCTAGCTCTCTATCGCGGTCGGCTCACCCAAGATGGGGTGCTTGCCGTTCACATTTCGAATCGCTACCTCGATCTTCAGCCCCTCGTGGGGGCAATGGCAGCGGATTTGAACATGACGGCGATTACGGGAACCTTCGTGGCCTCAGAGGAGGATGAAGCGGCCGGAACCGTAAGTTCAGATTGGGTGTTTCTTACCAAATCACCGCAACGTCTTGATCCCCTACGATCGCTCACCGATTTTGCTGAGACCACCGTAAATCCGAATATTCGTCCGTGGACTGATGATCGAATCGACCTGCGTTCCGTCCTCATTTGGTAATCCAAACCCAGCTGCGTTCACACACGCGGTCTTGCGTCACGTATGGGAACGAGCCGGGCCGCCGTGGCACGACTGAGCGAAATTCGACATTGTTGGACCAGATCAACCGGGCAGACTTAAGGCATGCGGATTTTGGTGGTTGGTGATGTTCACGGCAATACCGACTTCATGCGGGCAGCCATTGTGCGAGCGGCGGGGCGGGGGATCAGCACGATCTTGCAGGTTGGGGATTTTGGGTATTGGCCGCATACGGCGTCTGGGGAGAAATTTCTGCAGGATCTCGAAGGCGCGGCCGCCGAACATGGCGTGACCGTCTGGTGGATTGACGGCAACCACGAGAACCACGAATGGCTGGGACTCAAAACCCGAGCCGAAGACGGGACCGTTCACGTGAGTGAACATTGCCGATATCTTCCCCGCGGGCACCGATGGGAATGGAATGGCGTTCGATTTGGTGCTTTGGGTGGAGCGTTCTCAATTGATTGGCGTATGCGGGTGCCAATGCTCTCGTGGTGGCCGCAAGAAGTTGTTTACCTCCGAGACGTCGAACGCCTTGGCACTGAACCACTCGATATTTTGCTAACCCACGATCATCCGGCGGGGATCGATCTACCTACGGGTTTCTCACTACGCCCCACCGATCAAGCAATATGCGACGAACAACGCTTGTTGCTTCGAGAAGCCGTCGACAGAACAAATCCGCGGCTCGTTCTTCATGGGCACTGGCATTACCGACACACCGCTCAACTCCAGCGGGACAACGGGCCACCAGTGCTCATAGAGGGCCTCGGCTGCGATACCGACGGCGAAGACGCTTTCCTAGAACTCGACCTGTCCATGTTGTTGGAGCGCGCTTCTGAGCCTGGTGTCAAAGGTTCCAACGGCTAGACGAGTTGTTCGATGTAGGTATGGTCATCGACGGTGACACGAACTTCGAGTGTTCCCTTAAGCGCGCGTACGTAATCCATCAGAGTTGCCACCTCAACGTTGGTGATGTCTGCTTCAAGGCTTGACACACGAGACTGAACACGTCCCCAACGTTTGGCCACTTCAACCTGTGTCAAAGCGGCACCATGTTTACGTAGCTCCGCCAGAGAAGAAACCAGGTGATGTTCTTGGCGGAGTCGCTCAGTAGATGCGGCGACTCTTTCTGCAAAGTTGGCATCACCGGGATGGACATGGGGAGTGTTGATCGTGCCTTTGTCGAGATCTTCAAGCCAGGCTTGCGGGTCGTTGTAGTCGGTCATTGGGTGCCTTTCATGAGGAGATAGCGGTCAAAAACTTGGTCGGCGATTGGGACGGCAGTCTCGTACCAATCGGTCTGTTGGTGACGAGCCCACCGTGCTTTGTCACCGGCAAAACAGACAACCAAAACTGAATCGTTCTCTGCAAATACCGTAAGTACACGAAGGATAAGATCGTCGGGACTAGCTCGATAACGAACACGAACTTCAGACATATGCGGGAAATGCTTTGACGTTTGAATTCGATGCCGAGCCAAATCAAGTTGGGCTGATCGGCCAAACTCGGTCAGGTAGTTCATCGCCGACACAACTTCATCGGCAGCTTCAACAGGAAGATCGCTAAGCCACTTCAGATAAAGCGGATGATCCCAGCGATCCATACCCCAATAATATCAATCAAGCTAGATATTTGTCAAGATCACTTTGAGTTACTCCGCCGCCTCCAGGCCTCCGTCGGCAAAATTCGCTTGGCGAAAGGACTCCAGCAAAACTGCGACTCTTTGAAGCGGCCAACCAATAACTACCGAAAGGGCCAGAGCGTGCCAACAAAAGCTGGAGTCACCCGCACCCCGGGCAGAGATGTGCCTTCTATGCAACAAGGAGCAGACCGTCGATGTGGGCGAGCATGTGCTTCCGAATTGGTTTTTAAACCGGTACTTCGGCCCCGAAGAAGGCCCATTTACTACCTTTCGAGGCGAGAGTCCTGAGCTCGGTCGCCTTGGCAAGGTTAGAACTCAAACATCACTCCCCAGGGTGTTTCTTGATGTTTGCAGAACGTGCAACGGGCGGATGAACCAGTCATTTGAACAACCGCTTCGTCCTTCCGTTGAGCAATTTTACGACGGTGCCGTTGTTCAAGATGCTGAGCATTTGTGTCGTTGGCTGGTCAAGACCGCCGTGCTACACAACCATCCAGAACTTACGAAGCACGCCCCAGGTGGCGAGCGCGTTTACCCAAACAGTCGTATTCGTAGTGTCGACCAATGCTTAATTGATTGGATCATCAGCGACGTTTCGACTCCGATTCTTGACTGGGTATCAATCTGGGTCGCTCGATCCCCGAGAACGTCCCAAAAGAGACTTGAGCCCGAAATTCAGAAAATTGACCTTCCGGGATACGAGTTCGAGGGAAGCTCGTATCAGCCGTTGTGTAGCCGCCTCCATGTCGAGGTACTTCAGACTTGATTCGGGTGGACGTGGTGTACCAGCCTGGATGCCGCATCGAGCATCCCTTTCGCGGTCATCCTACGACCGTCCGTATCTATCCGGACCCTCCAGAAAAATTCAGCGTCACTTCCCTTCAGAGTTTGAACGATCAGGCACTTGCTAACTGGAGGTCAGTCTGGGGTTGGCCGTGGAACGTTGTCCTTCAGCCGGGCTTCAGCCCATTACAGATGCCGTGGACGGCGAGTAACGCCACCGACTGGAGAAATGGACAACCTGGGACAATCGGCCCTGGCGGAAGAGCGAGTCAAAGTCTCTAGCAGCGGTACAAGATTGCTGGCACAGTCCATTTCCTTTGCTCAAAGAGACCAAGACAACAGTTACCTGGTGGCGCCACCGCGGAACTCAAAGTCAATCTTGCTAGCGACAACTCGAACCGAATGAATTTTAGTGTGAGCAAGTAGGCGCAACTAGCTGTCGCCCAGCTATCGGAACCGTCCCGAAAGTGTCGGCCACGAACCGGAACCCCACTGTCATTTACGAGGTGGAACTGCAATGCGAGAGCCGTGACCAATCGCGGGTCGGGACTCGCTTCGCAACAGTTGAACCCAAGGAAGTTCTAAGCAGAAGCTTTGGTTGGTCGGTTGTTGGTTGGTGGGCGAGGGGGGACTTGAACCCCCACAGGATTACTCCTACTAGCACCTGAAGCTAGCGCGTCTGCCATTTCGCCACTCGCCCGAGTGAACGCATAGACGTTAGCCGATTGGGAAGCGCTGGTGGCTGGGGATTAACCGCGAACAACCCCGTCGGCAGGGGCAACGAGACCCGGAGAAATCAGAAGGGAGCGGTCCCCTATAACAACGGGCCAAGCTCCCCGGATATTGATGCCCCGCTCTCTAGACTTGAACCCAACATGGCTCTACACAAGGTTGAGAAGCGCCTAGAGCGCCTGGTAGAGGGCACCTTTGCGAGGGTGTTCCGTAGTGAGCTGCGCCCCGTTGAGCTTGGCCGAAGAGTCACCCGCGAGATGGATGTCCACGTCAACCTGGGTGTTCGAGGCGAAAAAGTGGCACCCAACCACATGAAGGTGCTCCTCTCCGCCGAGGACTACGCCCGCTTCCACCCCTTCTCCGAAACCCTCGTCATTGACCTGGCCGACGCCGTTGAAGAGCACGCCAACGACCAGGGCTACCAGCTGAAAGGGCCTGGCGTTGTAGAACTCGTCGTGGATGACAAGCAGCACAGAGGCCAGTTCGATGTGATCACCGCAATCGCCGCCGCCCCCACTCGCGGTCGCCCGTCGGGCTGGTTGGTGCTCCCCGATGGCAGCTCCGTGGCGGTGCTTGATGGTGACCCCGTGGTGATTGGCCGCATGCCCGATTGTGACGTCACCCTTAATGACACCAACATCTCCCGCCGCCATACAGAGATTCGCATCGTTGACGGCAAAGCTTCGGTGGTTGACTTGGGCTCACTCAATGGCACGAAACTCAACGGCCGTGGTGTTCCCGCCGATGCCTTTGGCAGCCCGATGGAGGATGGCGATCAGATTCATATCGGCCCGGTTGCGGTTACGTTCACTATGAAACGTCCGGCCAGGAAGGCTTAGGAACGCACGATGCCCACTTCCGTTCTCGCCGTCCTCAAGATCGTTTTTCTGCTCGGGCTGTACCTGTTCATTGCCCGCGTCGTGCGCGCCGTGTGGGTAGAGATTTACGCTGAGCGACGCAGTCTGGCAGAAGCAATCCCCAGTGGGGCCGGACCATCCGAAGCCAAGAAAAAGGCCGAGAAACCAGCCAAACCTGCACCGGTTGATCGCCGAGAACGCAAAGCCGAACGCAAAACCTTGAACTACACGCTGCGAACCGTTGAACCTCCCGCGGCCCGAGGCGAAAGCTATCCCGTCGCCATCGAAATGACCATCGGTCGGGCCGACGGTTGCGCCATCCCAATCGCCGATACGTTCGCCTCACAACTCCACGCCCGGGTCTTCAAACGGGGCAACGAAGTGTTCGTGGAAGACCTCGGTTCCACCAATGGCACGTTTGTCAATCGCAAGCGCATTGGCGGCCCCGTCGCCTTGCGTCCAAAGGATCGAATCCAGATTGGCGACACGGTCCTGGAGCTCCAAAAATGATACGTCTACGTAGCATTTACTTCTTTAAGGGCCTGAACCCGAACCCAATCCCAGTCTGCAACGCAGGTCGCTAGTGGAACTTCGGGCTGCTGGAGTCACCGATGCCGGACGAGTACGTTCGGTAAACCAAGATCGTTACCTGATCCTCGCCAACCGCATGTTTGTGGTGGCCGACGGTATGGGCGGGCACCGTGGCGGCGAAGTAGCAGCGCAAATGACCGTCGAATCTCTTGGTGTCAACGCCGATCTGGTCCAGTCAACAAGTGACTTGGTGAAGCGCCTAGAACAGACCAACCAAGCCGTGCTCAATCGCTCCAACGATGACCCTGAGCTCCGCGGAATGGGCACCACCGTTACCGCAGTTGCCCTCTTCAAACCCGAAGCGAAGAATCCCGTTGTTTCCATCATCAACGTCGGCGATTCCCGCACCTATCGTATGCGCGCAGGTGAATTGGAGCAGCTGACCGAAGATCATTCCGTGGTGGCCGAATTGATGCGCACCGGGCGTCTTTCACCCGAAGAGGCTCGCGGGCACCGTCAACGTTCTGTACTTACCCGCGCGGTTGGCGTGGAGCCCACCCTCGAGACGGACACTCTCGAAGTACTGGTGAACGCCGCTGATCGTTTCCTGCTGTGCAGCGACGGTTTGTACACCGAAGTCACCGATCTTAAAATCGCTGCGGTACTTCGGCAACTTGGTGATCCGGCCGAGGCCGCCAAAGAACTCGTGCGCCTAGCGTTGCAAAACGGCGGCCGGGATAACGTAACGGTACTTATCATCGACGTTTTGGATGAGCGTGATCCGTCCTACGTTGCCTCGCAGTCCTTGGCCAACGAAACCACGTTTGGGGGCTCGTCGGTTGAACCGTTTGACTCCACCACAAACACAACCAAGAAACCCGACCCAAAGCAAAGCAAATCTGGCACACCCGGTGGGGTGGAACTCGCCAAGCTTGACGAGCCGAGGATCAAAGGCGCGGCGCGAAAACCCTGGGCCATAAACCTTCGTGTGCTTATCTTTATCGGCCTACTTGGGGCACTTGGTGCCGTGGTGGCCTGGGTCATCACCGCTGGCAAGGACATTCCTTCTGACCGACGGATACCAACAACGGTAAGTACCTCAACCATCCCCGCCACGGTCACGGGGTCAACCATCGTTGGCGGGCCAGCAATTCCCACCTCGCTGCTACCGATTGACGGTGCAACAGGTACAACACCCGGGACATCCATCGTTGCGAACGTCGCCGATCAAGGCGACACTGTTGGTTTGCCAACTGACAATTCGTCACTGACTGGCACCACGCCACTCAACCCAACGGCAACGGCAACGGGCCCTGGCTTGCTGGGTACTGGAGCAGCGTCCTCAATGGTTCCCACCACGCTTGACCCTTTCGACCCTGCACCGAGAGTCAAGACAAAAGCAAAAGCAAAGACCACAGCCCGAACCAAGACAAAGACCACAGCAAAAAGCACGAAAGCCCGCAAAAAGGCCGTCGTCAAAAAGGTATCTAGCGAAGCTTTGGACACAACCTTGCGCATCGGGAGGGAAGCCGCCAGCGGAACGCAAAACCAAAGAGCGCAAAGCCAAACAGCGCAAGCCGCTCGGGGAACCAATGCTGGGTCTGATGTGCCCCAACTCCGCTTCGCTGCGAGTGCCATCAGCGGGTTCTCTTCCGACCGGCAAACCACCAAGGCAAGCCTGTGAGAGTTTCCATTGCTACCGTTGCACGCCGGCGCACCGAGCTCGGCCTGCTCCTTATGGCCCTCGCCCTTACCGTTGCCGCCTACACGTTGGTGAGCCTCGGCCGCAATGCCGCGATACCTACCGACCTCCGTTTTTTCGGCGGTGGCATCGCCGTGCTGCTCGGCCTAGCTCATCTCGCCGTGCGTCGGGTGGCCCCCTTCGCCGAAGCGACTTTGCTACCGATTGCAGGACTACTCAACGGTCTTGGTTACGTCATGATCGTGCGGCTCAAAGGAGACCTTGGCGACAAACAGCTTTGGTGGACGGCAGCGGGGATTGTTGCTTTCGTCCTCACCCTCGTAGTGGTCCATAACGTTCGACGCCTCGAATACCTGCGCTACACCTTCGCTGTTGGTGGCGTGTTGCTTCTGGTGTTGCCGCTCATTCCTGGCGTTGGTTACGAACTCAACGGTGCTCGTATCTGGGCGCACTTCGGGCCGGTAAGTTTCCAACCGGGCGAAGTTGCCAAGATCACCCTCGCCGTGTTCTTTGCCTCGTACCTGGTGGAAAAGAAGGAACTACTCGCACTCACCAGGCGCAGCAGCTTTGGCATTGCTTTCCCAGAAGCCCGTCATTTCGCACCAATCGTGCTGGCTTGGCTTGGCTCCATTGGCATCATGATCTTGCAAAAAGACCTTGGCTCATCGCTGTTGTTTTTCTCGATGTTTGTGGTGTTGTTGTGGGTAGCCACCAATCGGGCCAGTTACGTCATCGTAGGCACACTGATGTTTTTCACCGGCGCGTTCTTTGCCTACCAAAGCTTCGGACACGTGCAGACTCGCGTGAGCACCTGGATCGATCCATGGCCGACGGCTTCGGGCAAAGGGTTCCAAATCATCCAATCGCTCTATGCCCTGGGATCTGGCGGGATCACTGGAACCGGTTTGGCCCTGGGCGATCCCGGGCGAATCCCGGCAAACTACAACGACTTCATTTTCTCGGCCTTCGGTGAAGAACTCGGGCTTGCTGGAACCACCGCGATCTTGGCCATGTTCTTCCTGTTGGTGGGTACCGGTTTACGAATTGCTCTGCGCGCTGAACAATCCTTCGACAAGCTCCTGGCGACGGGCCTCACCGCCATTATTGGTCTCCAAACATTCATCATCATCGGCGGCGTGACCCGGCTTATTCCCCTCACCGGCGTAACGCTGCCCTTCGTTTCCTATGGTGGTTCTTCGCTCGTAGTGAACTACGTGATCATTGCTTTGCTGATGCGCATTAGCCATGACACCAACCTCAAAGTTGCCGGCGTGCTTCCCCTCAACCGTCGCGAAAAGCGGCGCAATAAGCGTGCGGATAAACGGGACCTTGAAACAGCCAGCGATCAAACCACGGTCCTCGGAAAAACTATTGGGATACCAGGCGACCGACCATGAACCCCCAGATCCGCAAATTCGGTCTCGCCCTACTCGTGATGTTTGCCGCTCTGTTCGTGCAGCTCAACTATCTGCAGGTCGTCCGTTCAGACAAGCTGGCCAATGCACC
Organism: Acidimicrobiia bacterium; assembly: GCA_043718695.1. Classification (GTDB taxonomy): domain Bacteria; phylum Actinomycetota; class Acidimicrobiia; order Acidimicrobiales; family JANYDT01; genus JANMZO01. The sequence goes on from JAYSVF010000250.1 coordinate 36,154, forward strand.
GGGAAACTCCCGCAACGCTATTCGTGATTTCGGGAAACCACGCGGAAGAATCATTACCGCCGATGGACGGGTAATTGCCGAATCGTACAAAAACCCGGTGGCGAATTCAGAATACGAAAATCTTCGGCGGTACCCCGGTGGATCCCTGTACGGCCACATCACCGGATATTTCAGCTTCACCTACGGATCAACCGGCATCGAACGGCAATACAACAGTGTTCTCGCCGGAAGAACAACGGCACTAACGGTACGTTCACTTACTGATCTTTTGAAATCAAAGACCGTCACCGCCGATGTAACACTCACCATCAATGACGAACTCCAACGCTTCGCGGCACGAGCTTTGAAAAAACGGCCAGGCTCGATTGTAGTGACCGATCCGCGCGACGGAAGCGTTTTGGCCGCCGTTTCTTATCCCCCGTTTGATCCCAACCGGCTCGCTGGCACCAATTTTCCCGCCATCCGCGCCGCGTTCAACGAACTTAACGCTGACCCAGCAAAACCCATGCTGGCCCGCAGCTATCGCGAACGCTACCCGCCAGGATCAACCATGAAAGTGATAACCACCGCAGCCGGTCTCGATACTCAAGTCGCTGGGCCACAAACCCTGTATCCGGTCTTGCGTAGCCTGCCCTTGCGGTTCACCAAACGTCCGCTACGAAACTTCGGTGGTGGTTCGTGCGGCGGAGAACTAGCCAGCGCATTCCGGGTTTCCTGCAACACCTCCTTCGCGCAATTGGGCCTCGATCTGGGTGGCGCAAAACTTGCTGCGGCTGCCAATGGCTTCGGCTTCAACCGCAAACCACCACTTGACATTTCACCGGGCGCCGCCGCCTCGAACTTCCCCGCACCCGATTACTTCATCCGCAACGACCCCCAACTTGCCCAAGCCGCCATTGGCCAGGGCCAGGTAAGCGCTACGACCTTAGAAATGGCGCTCGTGGCCGCAGGAATTGCTAACGGTGGCGTTATCAAAGCACCGCACTTCATGTCCGAGGTGAAGGACAGCGAAGGTGCGGTTATCGAGACCGCCTCGAACAATGATTGGCTCAAAGCCACCTCGCCAGAAACCGCAGCAGAAATCACCAAAATGATGATCGAAGTCGTCCGCGCCGGAACGGGAACTCGCGCCGCCATCAAAGGGGTGGAGGTGGCCGCAAAAACTGGCACCGCACAAACCGGCCTTGGGACCGCACACGCCTGGACGATCGGCTTCGCCCCCGCAGAAGCCCCCCGCTTAGCTATCGCGGTCATCATCGAACGCCAGCCTGATCAAGGCGCCTCAACCGGCGGCAAAATCGCCGCACCCGTGGCCCGCGAGGTGCTCACCAAAGCATTGGAAGTCCTCCGATGAGACCTTTGCAACCACTCCTTGAGCAATCCTCACAAACTGCGGGGCTCCTTTACCACCGTGAGCTCGCGAGAAGTCGCAGGCGCAGCCCCTCGCACCACTACCCTTGGACCCGTCATGACTGATGCGCAACAACCCTCCACTTCCCCCACGGATGCCGGTCACCCAACGCCAGGGATTTCCTCTACCGATTCCATTGGGACCGAACCAGCGACCCCTGGACCAACCACGTCAACATCCGGACCGCTCTTACCCCCGCTGGTAAACGGACGCTACGAGGTACGCAACAAGCTGCGAGATACGGCCCTTGGCGCCGATTACCTGGCCAACGACACACAACTCGATCGGTTGGTGATCTTTAAGGCCCTCTCCCCTGCGCTCACCACCGACCGCGGATTCATCGAACGATTCCGTGCTCAAGCCCAATCGGCGGCCAACCTCACCCACCCAGGACTTGCCGCGGTGTACGACTGGGGTCGAGATCCCGTCGGCACCCCAGAACTTCCCGGACCGCTTTACTACCTGATTGCCGAACGAGTACAGGGACGCACCCTCAGCGAACTGGTTGGATCTAACGGCGCCATGCCTGTAGATCGCATGCTCCACGTGCTGGTGGGCGTTACCTCGGCTCTGGGCTACGCACACCGCGCCGATGTCCTCCACGGTGGGCTCACCCCCGATACCGTCATCGTAAGCGCCACCGGTGTGGTGAAAGTTGCTGATCTTGGGCTCAACCTCGCCCTCGCCCCATCCTGGCAACCGGGAGACAACCCAACCGGCACAGCAGATTCCGCTACGTCTCGAACCGAAGAAGAAAGCACTGCCGCGGAACATCGAGCGGCCGACATTGCCCTTTGGCGTACCCCAGAACAATTCCGCGGTGAACCTGCCGACGCCCGAACCGACGTGTACCAACTCGGCCTGCTTGCCTACTTCATGGCTACCAGCCGCCCCCCGTTCACCGGCGAAAACGTAGCCCAAATCGCTCAACGTCACCGCGAAGTCATTCCCCCTGCACCGACGAAAATCAACTCGGCCCTTCCGAAACAAATCGAAGGCATCATTGGCCGGTCATTAGCCAAGAAATCTGAAGAGCGCTACCCCACCATCAACGATCAGCGCGCGGCGTTTGTGCGTTTTCGTGAATCACGAGCAGCTTCCCCCAACCCGGGGCTGTCCGCTGGGGTAAGTGGATTAGGACTTGCTGGCGCGAGTAACCCCGGCAACGGCACGGATGACGCCACCTCAATGATTGGTGCCGCCGATCTAGTCGACGTCGGCACCACACCCACCATCAATGCCAGCCCTAGCGCCCGCACGAATCGGAACGGACGGATCGATTCCCGGAAATCCGCAGCTGAATACCTTTCCGACGACGCCACCCAGGTTCGGTCTACTGGGGCAATCGCTCTGGACGATGACACGGAACTTGGGGAACCAACCGGCAACTTTGCGGCGCTCGATCAACCACGCCGCAAATCTGGCCCCATGATTGCCCTTATTGGTGTGCTTCTTGCCATTCTCGTTGTGCTGCTCTACTTCCTGTCCCAGCAACTTGGTCTCTTCGGCGCGGCGAAACCCTCGGTTGAGGTTCCGAACGTGATTGGCAAAACATCGGCGGAAGCACAATCAGCTATCGCAGCCGCAGGCCTCACCCCAGACACTGAAAACTTGCCTGACGCCAAAACCGCGGATGACATCGTTTTTGGGCAGTTCCCCGAGCCTCCCGTTAAAATTCCTCAGGGAGCAAAGGTCACCATTCGCGTGTCAACCGGTGCGGCAAACCCAATCGTGCCCGATGTGGTGGGAGCAACTGCCGATGAGGCCCGCTCCAAACTGTTACAACGCGGCTTCGTTATGGACGTGATCGAAAAAGAAGACCCCACGGCACAACCCGGCACGGTCATCAGCCAAGAACCACAACCTGAACTTGAAGAAGGTGCACTTCCTGGAAGCACCGTGAAGGTAATTGTTGCCATTGTCTCGGGAACGATCGACATGCCCGATGTCGCTGGCAAACCCGCAGAAGACGCAAAGTTGGAGCTCACAAAGTCACAATTTCGAATTACCGTACAAACCGAAGCTTCTCAGACGGTACCGAAAGGCCAGGTCATCCGTACTGAACCGCCTGCTGGCAGCAAGGTGGAGCGTGGCGCCCCTGTAGTGATTTTCCGTTCGGGCGGCAACGGTGTGATTATTCCCCAACTACGTGGAATTTTGGAAGCCGATGCACTAGCCAAGGTGGCCACCGAGGCCCCGGGCGTCAAGGTTGATATCACCACTCGCCCTGTGGTTGATCCAACTGAGGTCGGCACGGTCGTGGCACAATCCCCGGCAGCCGGAACCGAGGTGGATCCAGGTTCAACCCTTTCGATCCGTATCGGCAAGCTCGATGATGTTCCAGTGACCACGGTCGCGCCAGCCGTCGTCACCGCAGCGCCCGTAACTACCGCTGCCCCAACGGGGGCCACGGGCGCTGGCGTGATTACCCCGACAACTGCAGCCCCGCCAGCTACCTCAGCACCTACAGTTCCACCCACCGCAGCCCCGGCCACTCCAGCTCCTGCAACCGCAGCCCCCGCTACCCCAGCCCCTCCAACCACGGTCCAAGCAGTCATACGAATCACGACCAGCATCGAAACCTCAGCTACCCAGCCACCGTTACCGGTTCCCGCTGGAGGCGCAGCAATCACCGTCGTTCCGTAAACTTTCCGGAGTCCGCGGCTCCGCAAACCGGGCGTTACGCCGAAACGTTGGCCATGGCCAAGAAGTTGGCGACGATCTGGTGCCCACCTTCAGTGAGAATGGCTTCGGGGTGAAATTGCACGCCCTCAAGCGCGTATTCGCGGTGCCGAACCGCCATCACTATGTCCCCCGTATCGCCCGTGGTGCGAGCGGTAACTTCAAGCTCCGCTGGCATGGAAGCTGGGTCAATCACGAGTGAGTGGTAGCGGGTTGCGGTGAACGGTTGCGCTAAACCAGCAAGCACACCCACCCCATAGTGGTTCACCGTGGAGGTTTTGCCGTGCATGAGCGATGGGGCCCGCACGATTGACCCGCCAAACACGTGGCCAATGGCTTGATGGCCAAGGCAGACGCCAAACAGCGGAATACGTCCACCGAGTTCACGGATTGCGGCACAGGTGACGCCAGCGTCTTCAGGTCGTCCCGGGCCGGGGGACAGCAAAATCGCATCGGGGGCCAGATCCACAATCCCCGCTACATCGAGGGCGTCGTTACGGAAAACGATCGGCTCCGCACCCAGTTCGCCAATGTATTGGACCAAGTTGTAGACGAAGGAGTCGTAATTATCGATGACCAAAATGCGCGCAGACACGGTTTCCACCGTAGTGCCGCCGCTAGCTCGGTCACCACCGATATTGTTGAGAGATGGCACAGAACTCTCCAAGCGGTCGCTTCACCCCAAAGGGTGGCATTAACGCAGCAAAGGTCGCGGCAAAAGATGCCGCAAAGAAGGCCGTCGAGGGTGCCGAAGAGAAGGCTCCGGGCTACGCCACAACGGGTCGCTACACCCCTCCAAAGCCAACCGCATCAGCCATGGCAGCGATGGAAGAAACCAAGCCTTGGGTGCCGTGGCTTATGGGTATCTTCTTGATCCTTGGATTGTTGATCATTGTACTGAATTACATCGATCAGATCCTGCCGAGCGCCCCATCGAACTGGTACTTGCTTGGCGGTCTCGTAAGCATCACCCTGGGATTCATGACAGCGACGCAGCTGAAGTAGAACCCGCCCTGGGACTACGTCCTGGGTTTTTGGGAGACAATTCCTTAGTCGTTTTTAGTGACGTGAAGTTCATGAGTGAATGACACCAATGTGAGTTGGTCCCCAGGTTTATCCACAGCTGTGTACAACTAATAGGTGCACTTGTAGGTGTACTTGTACGCACACTTGCAAGCGCGCTGAGCGATTCCTGAGAACGGTTTCACAGACCCGTTTCTGCTGCTCAGAACGGCAAAATTCCGGTGGGATTTAGGGTTGGTTTAGCGCACGTTTTCGGTTCGTTTGGGAATTGTTTTCGGGGATTTTGTGGGCTCAGAGGAACACCCTTCGCCACCCCTGCAGCCGACGATTCACCCGCTTTCCGGCCGTTCGGTTACCCTCGGTTTACGCTTCAACTTCTTCCCCGTCGACGGCAACGAGATCCATTTCGTCCATGCAATGACGAGGTGGTACCGGATCGACGGCGTCGGTTTTCGTCATTCGAATCTCGGTCCCGCACGAGGGGCATCGGTAACGCATGTTGACTCGTCGGAGTTCCCCATCCGGTGGAGGTGTGGGAATCGGACGGGCCAAGCCACCAATCATCATCACGCCAAATTTGAAAATGGCCCAACCGGCAAAAAGTGCAATCGGAATTTTGATCAGCCAAACCATGGCTTCATCGTACCGCCCACTCGGCAAATTCAGGTTTTGCCTACCTCAATCAAAAAAACTCCCGGCTCGAAGCCGGGAGTTTCATTTCTGCTTGTACAAGCTGTCTGAGAACCGTTGCGGCTCGCTTACAGGCGTTCGATGATGGTGGCATTCGCCATGCCGCCACCTTCACACATGACCTGGAGGCCATAACGGCCGCCGGTGCGCTCAAGTTCGTTGAGCAACGTGGCCATCAATTTGGCGCCGGAGCAACCAAGTGGGTGGCCGAGCGCGATGGCGCCACCGTTGACGTTGACCTTGCTCATGTCCGGCTTGATTTCCTTTTCCCAGGCCAGCACTACTGAGGCGAAAGCTTCGTTGATTTCGACGAGATCCATGTCCTCAATGGTGAGCCCAGCCTTGGCCAGAGCCTTTTGTGTGGCGGGGATTGGCGCGGTGAGCATGAGCCGTGGATCATCTCCGGCGAGGGCGAAGGAAACGAAACGAGCACGAGCCTTCATGCCCAAAGCAGCAGCCTTCTCTTCGCTCATGATCAAAACGGCTGAAGCCCCGTCGGAAATTTGCGACGAATTGCCAGCAGTTACCCGACCGGTTTCGGGAACGAAGGCCGGCTTGAGCTTGGAAAGAGATTCTGGGGTGGAATCGCCACGGATACCCTCATCGGCGGTGACCATGTTGCCATCGGCGCCCATGACGGGGATGATCTCGTTCTGGAAGCGGCCCTCAGCGGTTGCGGTGGCGGCACGTTGGTGGGAACGGGCGGCATAGGCGTCCATGTCTTCGCGGGTGATGCCCCACTTGTCGCAGATCAGTTCGGCGGAGATGCCCTGGGGAACAAGTCCACCGGCAGGCTCGTAACGCTTGAGCATGGTTGGCCCAAAGCCCATGCCCGGTCCATTGGCAACCGAGGCACCCATTGGTACGCGGCTCATGTTCTCCACGCCTGCGGCAATCACTACGTCGTACGCGCCGGCCATTACGCCTTGTGCCGCGAAGTGGATTGATTGCTGTGAGCTGCCGCATTGACGGTCAACGGTGGTTCCCGGAACCGATTCTGGGTAACCTGCGGCGAGGGTTGCGTTGCGGGCAATGTTCAGACCCTGCTCGCCAACCTGCATAACGCAGCCCATGATTACATCGTCGACATCATCGGGGTTCAGGCTGTTGCGGTCACGGATGGCCTTGAGCACTTCGGCAGCCAGATCAACGGCATGGATGTCCTTCAACTTCCCGTTGCGCTTGCCTCCGGCGGTGCGGACGGCATCAACAATCACGGCGTTATGCATGGGTTCTCCTCAGAGGTTTGGTTTCGGTCGGCGTTCTCAAAACGAAAATCGCAGCTTCTCGCTGGCAGATTTGCTCTCCAACAAAACTAGACCAGCTAGTCAAGTTTGCCACGAGCATCGCCCTATCGGCCAACTTCGGCCATGGGCTCAGATTTTGTGGAACCTGCGATAAGAGACCACCACAACGCACAAAAGGCACAGTTACGGTGCGGTTCCTTCAACAACAAGTCGATCAATGCTCAACCAAAACGCCTCGACGACCTCGCCTTCCAACGCCACGAAGATCGCGAATCGCGCAACCAACATGCCCGCTCCTATATAGACCCGTACTTCCGGTTCACCTGTT
>JAYSVF010000026.1:0-32938 GCA_043718695.1 Acidimicrobiia bacterium
ACCGTCCACGGTTGTTCTCGATGCGGGCAAGACAAAACTCACCTCGGCCCAAGCCCTCAAGTTTTCCCGCATGCTCTACCTCAATACTGAAGCAACCGGTGGGGAACTGTCGGCATCGTTTGAGTATGGTCCGGGCGCAACGTTCTTCTTTGACGGCAAGATCGATTGGGTGAACGCTACGGGCGACATGATTTTGTCGACGAAGCTCATCGGTGCGGAAACGGTAAACCCCGAACGCATCCGCTGGTCGAAAGGGATCCTGTACCGGGAAATTTCGGGACTTGAAGCAGCGATGGCTCAGCAGGGCCAAATCGGAATTCGCTACGTTGCTCGCCCGATTCAAAAAGATCGCTCCAGTCTCGATCTGGCCATCACCTACCTTGCCGCTTTAGCCATTGCGCAGCCTATGAATCCGTTGCTGGTTCGCCAAGATCCCAATCAGTACTGGTTTGCTGGCGGAGAGGTGATCGATGGTGTTGCTGTCGAAGGTTTCGGCAACGGGCGTTCGACGTATTTGGTCGCCCTCGATGGACATCTCAAGCGAATCAACACAACGTTTAAGGCTATGTCTGGTCCCGTTCAGGTGAACTTTGGTGCGTTGGGTGTTCAAGAAATCCAGCTGCCCGCAGCGGAGGCCACCGTCGACATTTCTGAGATTCCAGATTTGTATGCCCAACTCACCGCCCCAACCACCGCACCTACTTCAGCGGCCCGGGCTTCACTGCCAACCTCTTCTGAAGTTCCGTCAAGCGAGGACCCCTCGACCGAAGAGTAGACCTCGATCGAGTGACGGTTGACACGTTTGCTTGGCAGCTCGCAACTTTCTCGGTTCTCGCTTGGTTCCTCTAATCTGGTTCACATGCTCTTGACCTATACCCCCCAAGCCGAAGCCTTCCGTGTTGAAGTTCGGGAATGGTTGCATGCGAATCTTCCGAAGGGGTGGTTCGATGAAGGTTTCGAGCTCAGCGCGGATGAGCGCAAAGCGTTCAACGAATCGTGGCCCGCGAAGCTTTACGGTGGCGGATGGATTTGCGCCTCGTGGCCGAAGGAATACGGTGGCAAGGGCTTGGCCATCATGGAAAACGTCGTGCTCACCGAGGAATTCAATGCGGCCGGTGCGCCGCTGCGTGCAGACTTTTTCGGCGACACCCTGGTTGGTCCCACGATTTTGCAGTGGGGGACTGAGGAGCAGAAGAAGCACTTTCTGCCCCAGATTCTTAAAGGGGAAATCTCGTGGTGTCAGGGATTTTCTGAGCCTGATTCGGGATCCGATCTTGCCTCGCTGAAAGCAACGGCGGTGCTTGATGGTGACGAGTGGATCATTAACGGGCAAAAGGTTTGGACCACGCGGGCTCAGCATGCCGATTACGTGTTCCTGATGGTGCGCACTGATGCAAATGTTGCGCAACATGCGGGGATCTCCTATTTGCTCGTTCCTATGCGTCAAGCTGGCGTTGAGGTGCGGCCAATCGTGCAGCCTGATGGCACGGCAGAGTTCAACGAAACTTGGTTTACCAATGCCCGTTGCCCGAAAGACAATGTTGTGGGTGGGGTAAACAACGGCTGGAAAGTGGCCATGACCACTCTGGGTTTTGAGCGCGGTGCATCGGCTACAACGTCGCATCGTAGGTTTGAAGAAGAATTGAAGCTGATCATCGCCAAGGCCCAGGCCAACGGAAAGATCAACGATCCACTGATTCGTCAGCGGTTGGCCAAGGCTCACTCCAAGATGACGATCATGCGTATCAACGGTTTACGCAATCTCACCTATGCACTTACGAAGCGCGGAGATGTAAGCGCGCTTGCTGCTACGAACAAAATGTTCTGGAGTGAGTACCACCGAGACACGTTGGAACTGGCCATGGATATCTGGGGCATGGAGTCCCAAATACTTGATAATCGCGAAACGATTCCTTCGTGGCCCGGCGCGTCCCGTCAGGATTTACGCGCTGGCTATGAGGTGAACCCGATGCAGGCGGCGTTTTTCTTTTCCCGTTCTGAAACTATCTGGGGTGGCACTGCAGAGATTCAACGCAACATCGTTGGTGAGCGTGTGCTTGGGTTGCCAAAAGAACCAAAACCGGCAGGCGCAAAGGCTTAGCCACATCGCTCGCTGGTTAGCTCAACTTTGGTGCGTCCATCCATTGACCTTCAGGTAAATCGTTGAGCGACCATTCGCCAAAGTTTGTGCGATGCAACGTGAGGACACTTCGCCCGCAAGCACCAAACATTCGCCGCACCTGACGGAATCTTCCTTCGGTCATCACTACTTCATAAGTGTACGTACCATCGTCATTGGCGCCGTTGATGGTGAGTCTGGCGGGGAGGCACGGCTTGTCATCTTTTTCCAACAGGAGTGTTCCTGAAGCAAACCTCTCAATGGTGTCGGGTTCAGCTTCGCCGTCGATCGTTACGACGTAGGTTTTGTCCACGTGGTGTTTCGGCGAAGTGAGTCGATGGACCAGCGGGTGATTGTCGGTCACCACGATGAGGCCCGAGGAGTCCTTATCGAGGCGGCCGATGCTCACGATTTGGGGATTTCTGCGGCTCCATTGTTCGGGAAGAAGATCGTAAATGCGTGGCCCCTCGTCTTCATCGTGGGAGCAGACGTAACCAACGGGTTTGTGCAACAACACGCAAATGCCGTCGATACGTTGCAATGGCTCGCGTCGAAATCGAACGGCACTTGGTTTTACTTTCGCCCCCGGATCGCTCAGGACCCGGATTGATCCATCATCGCCAGCTATTGCTGCTTCACCCCAGGCAATCCACTTCTTTACGTCTGCCCGTGATCCGTACCCGAGGTTCGCCAAAATTTTGTCGAGTCGAACTGATGCTTCACCGTCGGCCATGCCAAACAAGGTAGTTGTTTAGGCGGGTCCCGGTGGCCTTTGGCGAGAGAGGTGGTTAGCGAGTGTCGGGGCGTCTTGACCTCTTTTGCCGATTTCTTGTCGAGTGGTGCACCCTTGGGACGATTTTGAATTTTGACTAAAATTATTCGTCTTGATCTAGCCATGAGGAAATCTCCTGGTTAGGGTTGGACCTATGACGAACCTTCGACGGAAAATGTTTGCCGCAGCAGCCACGGTTGGGCTTGTGACCCTGCTGAGTGGTTGTATCAAGATGGACATGGACATGAAGTTGTCTAAGGACGAGAAAATCGCAGGAACCATGATTGTGGGCTTTCAGAAAAGCCTCCTTGAGATGATGGGCGAAAGCAAAGAAGAATTCCTCAAAGATATGAAATTGGGCGAGGGTATGCCTAAGGGCTCAAAGGTCAAAACCTACGATAAGGACGGCTTTATCGGCCAGGAGGTTTCGTTCAGGGATCTTCCGGCTGCCGAGTTTAACAACCTGGGTAAGGCAGCCAAAGGAGCAACCGCAGCGGCAAGCGGCGACCCTGCCTCAAGTAAAGACGACCTCAAGCTGGCAAAGATCAAAGGGAAATGGGTTATGACGGGAACGATGGACTTGTCTTCGGCGGCGAGCACTGGTGGTGCCAAGCCAAAAGCTGGTGAGCCTGATATGTCGGCGCTTATGAAGGGATTCAAGATCCGAATCAAAATGACCTTCCCCGGCAAGATCGTGGAGCACGATAAGTGGGGCAAAGTGAAGGGCAACTCAGTTGAGTGGAACCCGAAGGCGGGCGAAAAAGTGGTTATGAAAGTTGTTGCGAACGCGAGCTAACTAATCCGCTGGCGGTAGATTTCCAGCCACGTGACGGAGCAAGCGCACCGGCACAGATTTGAATGCCGGAGTGCGCGATGCCTCATCAAAATCATCGAGGCCAACTACCACGTTCAGTTCTGGGAAATATCCGGCCACCGAACCAACGGCGACTGGGTAGTCCACAATGCGAAATCCACGAGCGGTGCGGTTCCCGTCCATGCTTACGATGTCGACCAATTGTCCGTCGATCAGTCCAAGTCGAACGATATCTGCCGCGTTGATGAACAAAACGGATCGTCCACCGCTCACGCCGCGGTACCGATCGTCCAATCCGTAAATCGTTGAATTGAATTGATCATGAGATCGCAATGTTTGGAGTAGCACCCCATCAGGTGGACCTTCGACGCAGGTCGACTGATTCACCGTAAATTTTGCCCGGCCCGTGTCAGTCGGAAACTCTTGATTATCACGGGGAGGATGAGCAAGGGTAAACCCAACCCCTTTTCTGACTTTCGAGTTGAAGTTCTCGAAACCTTTGACGGTTCGAGCTATGCAGTCTCGAATGGTGTCGTAATCGGCGGCAAACTCGCGCCAACGAATCACGCCCACGTGGCCAACTGTGCGGCGGGCGATGTTGCACACGATTTCTACTTCGCTCTGCATCGTGCCCGACGGCGGAGAAAGAACTCCTTGGGAAAGTTTTACGAACCCAAACGTATCCTCCACCGTGACGCTTTGTACGCCTCCGGATTGCGTGTCAATATCGGTGCGGCCCAGCGTGGGAAGGATGATTGCTGAACCTCCAGTTATCAGGTGACTTCGATTGAGTTTGGTAGCCACATGCACACCGAGGTCACACGATCGCAGGGCCGTCTCCGTACGTTTGGAATCGGGGCACGCTCGGGCCAGGTTCCCACCAAGACTCACAACAACGCGCACTCGCCCTTCGGTCAAGGCGTCGATAGCTGAAAGAACATCGAATCCCTTCTCGCTGGGTGGCACAAAGCTGAATTCCTGCTCTAGTGCCTTCATAAAACCGGGCTCGGGTTTTTCCCACACTCCCATCGTTCGATCCCCTTGGACGTTGGAGTGACCGCGAATCGGACTAAGCCCGGCTCCGGGCCTACCAACGAGACCCTTTAGTAGACCAAAGTTTACGATTTCAGCAATCGTTGCACCTGCATTGCGGTGCTGGGTGATTCCCATTGACCAGCACACGATGATGCGATTCGTGCCGGTCAACATATTGAGGAGTTTGTCGATCACGTCATCATCCAAACCTGTCACTTTTCGCGCACGGACGATGTCGAGATCTCGAAGGTGGGAGGCAAGTGCATCAAAGCCTTCGGTATAAGTGCTTATGAATGTCTCATCAACGTCACCGTGATCAAGAATGTGCCGATTCACTACCTGCATGAGAGCCAAATCACGATTGAGGGCGACTTGGCAGTACAAATCAGCGATCCCCGTGCCCTTACCCAACAAGCCCTTTACCGTTTGGGGATTGTTGAACCTCATGAGACCGGCTTCGGGCATGGGATTGATGGCGACGATCTTGGCACCACGGAGCTTTGCCTCTTCGAGCGTGGTGAGCATCCGCGGGGCAGTTGTACCTGGGTTTTGCCCAAGCAACACGATGAGATCCGTTTGGTCAAAATCGGCAAAGGTAACGGTCGACTTCCCCAAGCCAATCGTTGCGGCCATAGTTACCGAAGTGGGCTCATGGCACAGGTTCGAGCAGTCAGGCAGGTTGTTCGTCCCGAAAGCCCGAACGAATAACTGATAACAATAGGCCGCTTCGTTACTGGTTCTCCCCGACGTGTAAAACACCGCCTCGTTAGGATCATCGAGCCCAGCGAGCGCGGCTCCTATTTCGCTATAGGCCTCGTCGAAACCGATGGGTTCGAAGTGGGTCGACCCTGGGCGTCGGATCATAGGTTCCACCAACCGCCCCTGTTGCCCAAGCCAATAATCATCGGCGTTTTCCAACTCGTGAAGTGAGTGGTCTGCAAAGAAGGATGCATCAGCGCGTTTTCGAGTCGTCTCTTCCGCTACCGCATTGGCGCCGCTTTCGCAGAACTCAGCACGCTTACGATCGGCGCGTTCGGGCCATGCGCAACTCGGACAGTCAAAGCCTCCGACTTGGTTGATCTTTCCCAACGTCTTGATTGCAGCAAGAGGACCCTCTGCTGCCACGGTGCGTCGCAAGCTCATCGCCACCGCCCGCCAGCCCGTTGCATGGGTTTGAACCTTCCCAATTTCCACGTCGACATCGGCGTGCTGAGGTTTCGTTACGATCACCCCCTGCGCTTCAGCTTCGGGATCGCCACCCCCACAACGATGGCTAGGTTCAGGATGGGAGCTAGGGTTTGCCACGGCTAGTTTCCCGTGCGTTTCAGCCACTCGGCGGCTATTACCTTGGCTGACTTCTTGTCGTTGACACTTTGTGCATTGAGGTTTACGAAATCGTTTTGGGTGAGACTCGCGCTTACCTTGTTGAGAATTCCTTTCGCTTCCTCACTGACCTTTGACGACACAATGGGCAAAATGTTGTCGGGGAGAAACAAGCCGTCGGGATCACTGAGTGCAACGAGGTTGTTGGTAGCAATGTTCGGATCGGCGGTGTAAATGTTCGCCAATTTTATGGTCCCCGACGTGAGGGCTTTGACGGTAAGTGGCCCTCCACTATCTTCGACCGCCGTAAAACCTTGTGTTTTTATGCCGTACCGATCAGCCAACGCCTTTGGTCCGTAAGGACGGGTTTCGAGTTCGGAGTTTCCGCCGACCGTTATGGGCTCCGTGACGTTCTTTAGCGATTGGATGTCACTAAGTTGATATTTGTCCGCGAATGCTTTCGTCACCGTCCACGAGTTTTGATCCGAAGCCGCCGAGGGTGCAAGCGCGCTCAAACCTGTTGGGAGAACCTTTTTCAAGTTGTCGTAGACCACTTCAGGTTTCCCGCCATCGGCGCTTTTGTCGAGTGCTTGCAAGAGACTGCCTACGTACTCTGGGAACACATCGATCTTGCCGCCGACTATTTCAGGAAGGTAGACCTCTCGCTGACCAATCTGGAATTGCCGATCGATCTCGTAGCCATCAGCTTCAAGCGCCTGTGAATAGATCTCGGCCACGATCTCGTTGGAGTAATAAGCCTGTGAACCAACCACCAGTTTGGTTTTTCCACTCACCGATTCAGAGCCTGAACCAGAATCTGCATCCGAAATCGGTGAGCCTCCAACCTGGGTATTGGATGCCGTAGGGTCACTTGAACCGCAACTGGCGAGCATCCCTACCGCGCCGAAGACCGCAGCGAGTGTCGCGTAGCGACGGGTTCGGTTCGCCCTGCGTAGTGATCTGTTGGGGGATTCAGCGCATGTGACGGGTCTGACGTGCACCGCACCGGCAATTCTCGGGTAACCATTGAGGGATTTATGAGCAGTTTGGTTGTTGGATTCCATGATCGTTCCTTTGCTTTACTGGGTTGACGTTGATGGTGTTTTTGTTCGATGAGTTACCGAGATGGGCTGGCGGTTGGAGTCAGTAAATCGGCTCGAGATTCCTTCGCCGACCCATGCCGCACATCGCCCAGGATCCCAGGTACCCGTGTTACCAAGTGAAGGACGGTGAAGGCGATTTCCGAAACGATGGCCAACGCAATTACCAGGATCGAACCAGCCAGCATTTGTGGGTAATCATTGGTTTTGAGGCCAAGAAAGATAAATCGTCCGAGACCGCCACCGCCTACGTAATCGGCAAGAGTGGCCGTGGCTATGACCTGAAGCGACGCGGCGCGTACTCCGCCAAGAAGCAGTGTTCTTCCGAGAGGTAGTTCTACCTTGCGCAAGATCTGCCACTCACTCATTCCAATGGCCCTCGCGGCATCAATGGTGAGGCGGTCGATCGACTGCAGACCCGCATAAGCTCCAGCAAGGATTGACGGCAGCGCCAGAACGATCAAAGCAATGGTCGGCGCCCGCAGACCAATTCCTACATTGAGCGCAATCAGGGTGATCAGTCCAAGGGTGGGAAGCGCCCTCACTCCACCAGTGAACGCCACCACGCCTCGACTACCGCGACCGGTGTGCCCAATCGCCAAACCTAGGGGAATGGCTATGACTGAAGCCCAAACCAACACATAGATAGAAATACCGAGGTGCTGGAACGTTCGATTATCGATGCCATTAGGCCCCGAATAGTGCGAGGATTCAAAGAGCCAACGAAACGCATTCGCAACATTCATTGGTTCACCCGTTGCACGACATTCCACGGCATGAGGACTCGCCCGACAATAACGAGCAGGGCATCTACTACCAGGGCGATCAACATCGTCATGGCAATTCCTGCGCCAATCTCTTCGGGAATATTGCGTTGGGTTCCGTCGGTGAACAAAAGCCCAAGGCTCTTGATCCCCAATACGGCCCCCACGGTGGTGAGACTGACCGTACTTACCGCAACCACACGAATTCCAGCGAGCATGACTGGCCCAGCAAGGGGAAGTTCAACTTTCCAAAACCGCGACCAACTGGAGAAGCCAAGTGCGGTCCCGGCTTTTTGGACTTCGGAGTCAACGGATTGGAGACCCTCAGTCGTTGCCCGTGCCATGAGCGCCACGCCGTAAAGCACCAACGCAATGACAACATTTTTGGGATCTCGGAGACCTGTTCCAAGTATCCCGGGGAGGGCAATGAAGAGAGGTAAAGAAGGGATGGCATAAAGGATCCCGAGCCCGCCAAGCAGCAGAGATCTCGACCGGCTAAATCGATTTGCGAACCAACCAATGGGAATTGAAAGAACGAAACTCAAAAGAATTGGGGGAAGAGCAATCCACAGGTGTGCCACGGTACGGTCCCCAATGAGTGCACGGTTGTCGAGGATCCATTTCACAACGGACCTTCGTCCAGAAATCCCGCAGGTCGACCATCACCATCAACCAGCAGCGTGGAGCCGTTCGGTTGTAGGCTCCGGAACAACTGGCGACGGCCTTTGTCGGCGCCAATGAACGAAGAAACAAACTCGTCGGCGGGATTGGCGAGAATTTCTAACGGCGTGCCTACTTGAGCGATGATTCCACCTTTTCGAAGAATCACAATCTGATCGGCAAGCGCGAAGGCTTCATCAATGTCGTGCGTTACGAACACAACGGTCTTTGACAAGTCGCGCTGAAGCCTATTCAACTCGATTTGAAGCTCAGCGCGCACAATTGGGTCAACAGCCCCGAATGGCTCGTCCATCAGCAGAATGTTGGGATTGCTGGCGAGCGCCCGAGCTACACCAACTCGCTGCTGCTGCCCGCCGGACAGTTGGCGCGGGTACCGGTTACCCAGAGATCGGTCAAGTCCGACTTTATCGAGCAGTTCAGAGGCGTCTTGACGTGCTTTTCGCTTGGACACGCCATTGAGCATCGGTACCGTTGCAATGTTGTCTACTACCGTGCGATGAGGTAGCAGCCCGCCTGCTTGCAGCACGTAGCCAATGCTTCGCCTCAGTTCGACAGTGTCGCGTGCTTTGATATCTATGCTGTCTATCTGAATCGAACCTGTGCTTGGTTCTATCATGCGGTTGATCATTCTGAGGATTGTCGTTTTCCCGCAACCTGATGAACCTACGAGCACCGTTGCCTGGTGAGAGGGAAAGGTGAACGAAAAGTTGTCGACAGCAACCGTGCCATCTTCGAATTGTTTGCTGACAGACTGGAATTCGATCACAACTTCTCCCATCGAAACGTGTCCGGTCCCTTACCCCTCGGATGTGGGTCTAAACGTATTCTTTGGCACGTAGAACCTGCTGCACGAGTATCCGTGCAGCAGGCCATTGGGGGGATCTACGTAACGACCCGTTGGGCCGCGTTGAGCAATTAGGCAGCGGCAGCCAAATCGGTCTTGGCAAAGACATCGGGAACTGGATATTCGCCGAGGACGTAATGCAGGATTGCTGCATGCTGCGCATCGACCACCTGGATGGATCCTGCTAGTTGGATGGCCGCCTTGTCGGTAATGTTGGGCGATGCGCTCAGGTATGTTGCTGCGGCTATTTCCTCCAATTGAAGGGCCAGCTTCGCCACACCCGTTACATCAGTAATTTTCGCGAAGGCCTCGTCGACGGTGGGTTGAAGGGTGGCATTGGGAGTGGTCACGGCACTTGCCCCCGCATCGGTTAGCACCTTGTTCCACGCATCCAAATGCGCCTGGTGATGAGCTTTTGCGGTTGTGGCAAATTCGGCGACCGCAGCTGGTACTTCGCCAATCTTTCCGGCACCTGCTGCGTCAAGCGCAGCCGTGTAGGTGTTGACCGCAAGTACTTCAAGGCTTGCCGCCAACGTAGCGATAGCGGCATCGTTGTTCGCCGCTGGAGCGGCTGGAGCAGTTGTGGTGTCTGATGCGCCGGACACGGTTGTATCTGCGGCGAGCAATGTAGTGTCCACCACCGTGGTGTCAAGTGGCGTGGTGTCAAGCGGAGTGGTGTCGATTGGTGTTGTGTCGAGTGCAAGAACGGTGGTGTCAGAGGAATCGCTACTGCAAGCAGAGAAGACCAATCCAGCACCGATAGCCATGGCTCCTCCAAGTAGTGCCCGGCGTCCAATCATGCCCTTCTGCGTTTCATTTTCAACCAATGTCAATTTTGTAAAGTCGGGCTTCGGTTTGGTTTTCATAGCACTGCTCCCTCTGCGGCTGGGCTAGCCATAGTTATTCCTGAAAACGCTTCGGGGAATGCGATGCTCCCTGCGGCTGCTGGCAATTTTGCGATATCAACACCGAGCGGAATCTTGATGAGCTCAGGTGCACCGCCTTCAAGTAGTGCTCCCACAGCGCGAAGCGTTGCGAGGTGCTGGCACTCAACACCCATCACGCTTGCCACCAAGCTGCGGGCTTTGGTGTCGGCAAACATTGCGAGGTCACTGAGGTAGGTTTCTGTTGCGACCTGCTCTAAAGTTGCTGCGAGTTTCACCACGTCGATCGGGGCCTTCAACTGCAGTTTTGCCGTTTCTACTATGGGTGCATATTTGGGGTTGGCCACGGTCTGAACGGTTCCTCCCATAGCTTTCGTCATTGCCTGGAAGGCCGCCATATGCTCGTCATGTTGTTTCATCGTTGTTTCAGCAAATGCTTTCACTACGGGATTTCCATCGATGATGAACGGGAGCGTGAGCGCCGCACCATAGGTGGCGACCGCGAGAATTTCTAGTGATGAAGCCGTTTGGAGCATTTGAATATCGAGTGATTCAGCAGCCGAAGCTGGCTGGGCCACCACCGCTGCGAGACCCGCCCCGAACAAACTCGCTGCGGCCACATGGGAGACATTGCCAAAGCCAAGACGCTGCCACAGAGTTTTCCGGCTCTGGTTAAAAACCACCAACTCCTCGGGTTCCACCACAAATCCTTCGCGTAGTTGATCTGCGCGCAAATCGTTAAAGTCCGAGAGCGATTCGCTCACCGTGCTCATCGCATCGAAATGGAGGTCCTGAGACTCCTCCAATAGATCGTGAAGCTGCTTTTCGTCGATTGTCATAATTTCCTTCTGTCCATTGGTTGGTGGGTGGTGCAACACACCCCCGGAATCTGGACCGGAGGAACGCTGGAGGGTCCGTTACCCGGGACCTTGCCGGCTAAACATCGGAAACCGACTCTTTTTTTTGCGGACCTCTCCATGGAAGGATTCACCGTCGTTTGACATAGAGTGCTTGACGTGGAGCGCAACTTTGCGCACCGTTACCCGCTTAGAAAACAACGTGAACATATGAACTCGCGATTCTCTCCAGCCGTGGCCTTGTTGGGCTTGTTCACGGTCAGTTTTCTCCTTCAGGGCTGTTCGTCTAACAGTTCGTCAGACACTCAGGGCGAACCCGTGACGATTGCCGTAGAACCAACTCGGGCCGCAAAGACTGAACCAAGTGGAAACCAAAAGGGGGACGGATCAAACACTTCGCAGGTTGCCATCATCGACTTTGCGTTTGCTCCCGAGTCAATATCCGTCGAAAAGGGGGCCTCGATCACGTGGACAAACCGCGACGAATCGGCCCATACGGCCACCAGTGCAACGGGAACACCCTTTGACAGCAAAGACCTTGAACTCGACCAATCGTTTTCGATGGCCTTCAACAAGCCCGGAACATACACCTACAAATGTTCGATTCATAACTACATGACCGGCACAATTTCTGTAAAATAGGATCCTGCACTTCGTGAGGCAGATCGCCAACACATTTTCATTGCTCCGCTGGTGCGCGCTCCCCGGCGACGTGGCGCACAACCGTTTTGATGGCGCCAACTACTGGGATGGCAATGAGCGCCCCGGGAACACCGATTGCCGATCCACCGATCAGGGCGATCATCATGGTCGCAGCTGGGGAAAGAGAAACGGCACGGCCGATGATCGCTGGCTGGATGAGATGGTTCTCAATCTGCTGATAGAGCAAAAAGTAGCCGAGACACAAAACGCCAACCGTGGTGCTCGTGGTGAAACCGAGAACGACCAAAACTGAACCACCAAGGAACCCACCAACTTGGGGAATCAGATTGGTGGCAGCTATCCACAGCGCCGCTACGGGCGCGAGGATCACGCCTAAGGAAAGCCCTACAACTAATGCCATGACACCGGCCATGGAAGCGACCAGTAGCGATCCGGCAAAATAGCGACCTACCACCTGAACCACGAGGAGGCCTGATTGGTCAAAGGTACGGCGTGCCTTCGATTTTAACGCTCGGCGGGCTGAGGCAAGCAGCCGGGGGCCATCAAGAACAAAAGCGAATGCCATCATCGCGGTCAGAACAACGTTCAGTATCATGTCCGATGCACCCCACAAGGTTTCAGATACTTGCGAACTGTTTCGAGAAATTTCGTCGGGCAAATTTGCCAGCCATCGCTCAACGTTGCCTGGAACGTCTGCGTCTCTCAGGCGGCCCCCAATGAGGGGGAGATTAGCTAAACGGTTCGCAAGCTCCGGTATTTCAGCCCCAAATGACTTGGCCTTATTGGACACGATTGGTGCAACCAGCACCGTCACTACCGCAAACACCAGCACCAGAACAAGCCCAAAAGATCCAACGGCGAGTTTTCGATTATCAGAAACCTTGCTACAGATCGGTGCGATTATCTGTTCGATTGCTAGTGCGACAATCAGGGCGATAAGAATCAAAAGAAGTGTTGCACTTGCTTGACCAGCGATCCCCAAGCCGGTGCGCGCAAGAACCCAAAGACTCCCGGTCGTAACTACTAACTGTGCATAGGAACTCATTTCTGTCGGCCTCGTTGTTCGCTCGACAGATCGACCCGTTGTTGTTGTTGTTGTTGTTGTTGTTGTTGAGGAGGGGGAGGAGTTTGACGCCAAACCACGGGCATCGAACGAGTCGCCGTTCTCCGTAGGACTTGCACCCTCAGCGAAGGATTTAAGTCGAACAAACTCAGTCCAAAGCGCTGCCAAAAACCCACCACCGAAGAACACGCACAACGCAGTGCCAATTCCTCCCAGCTCCGCACCGATTATGAAGCCTGCGAGCCCCACGGCTGGTCCAACGTTGAGCATTCCACCACGCAGTGCTCGTCTCATCATCAGATAATTCGATGCAGTGACACCGATAACTGCAACAGCGCAAAGCCACGTTGTCGCATCACTGGTGAACAAAACGACGGCACCTAACGAAACGAACCCTGCTGCTCCCGCACCAATTCCAGGCACGATCGAGCAAACAGCAAACAACAGTCCAAAGAATGTAGGAGCAGGTACGCCCACGAGCCCGAATAGGAGTCCAATTGCTAACCCACTCACAGACGCTCTGGCCACCGAAAACAACATCATCGTTCGCAGTCGTCGGTGCGAGCGCTCGAGCATCTGACCAAGCGAGTGACGGTTTATTAGCTGTCCCTGTCGGTGCGGAAACCATCCGAGCATGGCGTGAAATGAACGTCGACCTCCGGCGCAGAGAAAACATGTCAGCACCGTGCCAGCCAAAAACGCTGATGCCCGCGAACCAGCTAGCCGGGCAGTATCAGCCGCCGACCCACCGCCAAGCCTATTGGGGAGGTCGTTCAAGAACTGGTCGGTTTTGGTGCGGAGGTCAAAGCCACGAACAACGTTGCCAAATCGTGGGGAAGATTCGAGCCGCACTACTCCTGCGGGCACAGAAGCCCGGAGACGAAGAAGTTCTCGTTGGAGTTCTTCGATGATCCGAAAACTCACGAGCGCTCCGCAGATTAGGACAACCGCAGCGGTTAACCCCACGGCGCCTCGGTGGCCAATCCAACGTTCAAGGTATTCAATAATGGATGCCAACAACGTAGCGGCGACCAACGCTGCAATAAACCAGCCTAAAACTCGCGCTGACCGGTCTACTAACCCCAAAACGATGATGGCGAGAAGTATCCCGGCTCCCACCGCGCTGATTGCTCGGGGGCCTAGAGACAAGCGTTGGCTGTCTGTTGCTCTGGTTGCAACCTGAGATACTTGAGGCCCGGCCGACAGAGAATCCAAAGCCGCCTTGCTGAGTCGGGGAACCTCACTCATTTGCTCACCTCGGGACGCTCAGCCAACCAGGAGAATTTGGAAGAATGCGATCTTGATGATTTCGCTTACCGGGAGAAGCGGGGCGAAATGACCAAGCGAGTCGCATGTGTAGCGTCCTTAGCGAACTGATTCGTTGCACACGTACATTGCGGCTCCATAGGGCGCGAAGTTTGGCAACAGCAACGTGTCGCCATCAGAACGGGAGACCAGCTGCACGGCGGAATCTGTTCCGGATTCGTGGTACCCAGTGAAGTCGCTCGAAAACACACACCGCCACGTTTGTCCACCCGTTGGAACGTTCACAACAACATCTTGGGTGGTTCCTGAAAAGCTAAGCACAACTACGGTCGCAAACTCAGGTCCTCCGATGCCCCAACGATGAACTACCACGATCTGGCCATCAGCACCGGTGCGCATTACCGTTGTTTGGTCTCCTTGCAAACCCCTGGCTCGATCGTCACTTCCTGTCCGCAACCGAATGAGGTCGCGCCACATAGCCACGTACCCTGTCCTCTCGCGGCCCCGAGACCAATTCAGTTCCCTTGCGTCATCGAAGTAGTCTTCGTCGCCCCACTCTTGGCCCTGGAACAACATTGGTACCCCCGGCGAAGTAAGGGTAAGAACAGCCCCCAGCGCGGCCCGACGAAACGCCCACACCGATCCTGGGTGTTCAGGATCAACCTCCGCGGGCACTCGAGTTTTGCCGTTGGCCACTTCATCGTGACTCTCGGTGTAGATCACTCGTTGAGACCCGTCCGTCTCCCCAAGAATCGCGCGCACGACATTGTCGAGCTCACGTTGAGTGTCATCAATGGCCGTGAGAGCCAATCGAATCGGGTGAACAAACCCCGCTGACCACTGCAGATCAAATCCAAGTCCACCATCGCTTTGCGCCGTGGTGATGCGCCTATCTTGCTGCAAATCTTCAGCAATCATCACAGAAACAGGGAAGGTTGAATGGATTTCAGCCACCAATTCGCCGAGAAAAGCCCAGCCTTCGGGCAGATCACCGTCACCCTCGGAGTGCCCGTGCGCGTTGCGGATGTTTACGGTTGAATCGAGGCGGAGACCATCAATGTGAAACTGCTCGAACCACATGCGGGCGTTGTCGATCAGGTAGCGCTTAACCTCTTGGCGGCCGTAGTCTGGGCGTGTTGCGCCCCACGGAGTCTCGGCTTTCCAATCGTTGTAGAAGTAGATACCGCCGCCATCATTTTCGCTCCAACCATCGAAGCGCCAAAGATCGAGATCACTCGGGCCTAAATGGTTGTAGACAACATCAAGCACAACGGCTATTCCACGGGAGTGAGCGGCATCCACAAACCGCCGCAGAGCTGCGGGTCCTCCGTAACTTGATTCAATGGCGAAGGGTAGCGCTGGGTTGTAGCCCCAGGAAACGTCTCCGGCGAACTCCGCCACCGGCATTACTTCGATAGCCGTGACCCCAAGAGCAGACAGGTGATCAAGTCGAGCAATCGCGCCATCGAGGTCAACGGCAAACGTCCCAGGATGCAGCTCGTAGATAACCCATTCGTTCAGCGGTCGAGGAACAAAAAGTTCATCGGTCCAAACGACGTCGTTGCCTTGCGTGACCGATTTGCCAACAGAACTGATAGCCTCCAACGCTCGAGGGTCAATGCGATCGAAAATCTCGTTACCGCGTTTAATGCGGAGTAGATAAAGCGTACCTACGGGTGAGGCAAACTCGCCCCTCCACATTCCTTCATCGGAACCCTGCAGTGCAATTTCAGTTTTTAAGCGATCTGAGTTTTGCGAGCCATTGGTGGACTCGGAAAACGCGTCATGTTGGTTTGAACCTGTGTCAGTTTTTGAAGGTGCGAAAAGGAGCACCGAAACAAGATCTGCAAAGGGTGCCCAAATCTCCACATTGGTCGTTGAGAACTTTTGGCCGCTCTCGCGTTCGTGGGCAAACCATGGCTCCGATGCGTCTGAATTCGATGCGTCTGAATTCGCTGCGTCTAAATCAGTCGAGGACATGGATCCTGAAGACGCGAAGCCTTCAGCGCCGGCAACGATTACCGGATCACCCGAGGGATCAAATCCCATTGTGGTTCAGGCCGCTCGCTGGATCCTTCCCTGTAGTCATCCCAGCTTTGTTATCCGTGTCTGTAGTTTCGGAGTAATTGATCGGGTTAACAACTATGGACACGTGGGAATTCGATGATTCCTCCTGACCCGCAACAGCGGCTGAGGTAGGCGGCGCCTCTTCTGCTTTTGCTGCTTCGAAAGGACTCGGGCCCGGCCCGGCTCTGGGCGGAACGAAGCGATCGCCAATGGGTCGGGAGGTGTCGGGAGACAACCCATCCTTTCCTCCCCCCATGAGAGCTTTCGCTCGTTTCACAAGATCGCTTCGATTGTTCCAAACCCAACTAGAGAGTCCGGTTTGAACGGCAAAAAAAGCAAGACGGCGCAATGGATGAATTCGAGACATGGCAAGTACATACCCAGGCGACCTGGGTTTAAACATCCACCTCTAAACATGCACCTCTAAACATGCTCCTCTAAACATGCTCCTCCAAACATGCACGCCGAAATCGTCCAAACATGCAAGCTGGAATTTCTCGACAAGACCGATCTGAGTACCTGGACTTTCAGTACTGGAAAAAACAGATTTCAGTAACCAAAAAACATTTTTGTTTGATTGGTGGAATTTCGGGTACTGGGGCAGCACAAGCAGAGGTTCAGGCGTCAAAACCCGAATGTTCTGCTCACCACCAATCACCGAAAGAGGAGACTATGCACACAAACGGTTCGAGTAGGCAACGGCGGGTCTGGCGAATTGCATGCCTTGCCATCCTTGCCAGCATTGCCATGCCCATCGGCACCAGCGATGCGGCAGCGAAACGGCGAGTAGTTCGAAAAAAGGTCGTCCCGGCTTTCACTATTCGCGTTCTGGGCGACGCGCAAACGATTACTGCAGGTTCCACAGCCACGTACTCATTTGCCCTTACCCGCACCGGCGGATTTCGAAACTCCGTCCGTTTTGACGTGCCGGATGTGCCACCTGGTGTTACCGCCACCATTACTGCTCAGTCAACATCGAGTTTCCAGTTGCAGATCGCTACTTCCCCAACCACGTTCGGTGGATCTGCGGTTTATGTGTTGCGCGGAACCTCCGGCTCGCTAGAAAGGATCGCCCTGTTCCGTCTAACGGTGAATCCGGCACCAACCACAACGTTGGCCCCAACGGCTTCCTCTGCCGCCCCGCCAACCACTTTGGTGGGGGACTTCTCCCTTTCGGCCGATGTGCAGAATCGAACTGTTGCTCCGGGTGACGTAGCTGTCTACGGGATACGAGTGAACCGCAAAGCCTTCGCAGGCCCGGTGGCATTCAAGATCGAAGGATTGCCCAACGCGTCTACCGCCAACGCAGCCCCTGATCCCACGCAAGCCAATTCCAACCTGTACGTCACGACGACAACGGCAACGCTGTCGGGTACCTACCTGATTGTCATCACCGGCTCGGGAGGAGGACTCACTCGATCGATCGCTACGAGGTTGATTGTGCGAAGAACCGGGCCCTTTGTTCTGACCGTCGCTCCAGCATTGGTCACGGTTAATGCCGGTAGTGATGCAACAACCAACATAACGACGGGACAGCTTGCTGGTGCTCCCGAGCCGCCAGAAGTAACTCTTGCTCTAAACAATGCTCCTCCAGGGGTTGAGATTCGTACGAGAGTTACGCTTGGCCGAACCACAAAGTTCGTCCTTTCGACCTCTGCAGACACAGCGGCTGGAACGTACAAGCTTTCCGTCGTGGCCACGAGCGGAACCAACACTCAGACCTTGCCGTTTACTCTTGTAGTAACCCGAAATTTGCCAGGCTTTGGCATCTCAGCGCAGCCAGTTTCGGCCACCGTGCTCCAGGGCGCCTCCACTACCTATGAGATCAAAATCGTTCCGATTGCCGGGTTCAGCGGGCCAGTAACTTTTGCCGTAACTGGACTCCCGCCGACGGCGACCTCATCAACCGAAGCAACGGCAACCGGCGTTACGGTGAAAATCACTACAACACCTAGCACCCCGGCTACTACATACCCGCTCCTGATTACTGGAAAAAGCGGGTCCCTCGTAGCGACCGTAGCTGTCAGCTTGGTAGTGGCCGCCGCTGCCGTGTAACACGACCGCCGTTTCAATCCAAATCCCCCACGCGAACCGCACGCTCGAAAGGCGTGCGGTTCGTGTTTTTGTCGTTGCGACTGGGCGGGAAGATGTTTTCTATTCGCTCGAAGTGATTCTCTGGGTTGGGGGAATTCGCAGAGCTCTGGCCTTGGTGAGACAGGACCGATGGAACGTGGAACGGGGTTTACTACCTATGGCCGTGGTTGTAAATGCCATCGGAAGGGTGTTCGCTAAGGCACGGTCTATGCCCACCCACATCGCACCATGCCCAGCTCGAAATCGTCGTTGTCCATTGCCGTAACTTCCGCGTTATACCCTTTGAACTCGGGACTTTCGGGGAAAGGGGGCGACCCTGCCGTCTCGGTTAGTGGCACCGCAACCCAGCTGGCAAGCGCCTCCGCATTACCCCGGTTGAGGTCTGCGGCTTTCTTCAAGGCCGACCGGGCGTTCCAGATGTGGCTTCTCGCCGGACACATCGTTGATCAAACTCGACAGACCGCTTGCTGCGAATACCTTTTGCACATGAGTCGATGGGTAGACGACGTGAAGGGATAGGCCGTCGTTTTGTAAGAGCTGTTGAAGCTGAACGATTACACCAATCGTGGAAGCGCTAAAAAATCCCACATCACGCAAATCAAGGGTCAATTCCATGCCGCCATCGGCAACAACGGCCTGAAGCTTGCTAAGAAGTTCTTCGGAATACGAAGCATCAAACTCTCCGCCCAAACGAACAAGCACACCGGGGTTTGGCCTGTTTTGCAAGGAGGAAGCGGAACGCTGCCAATCCTGCTCAATAATGAGAGACGGTAAATCGTATAGACCCACGGAAAACTCCCGACTTGTTCCAATTATTGTGAACCAAAACGTTCAACAAAGCGGTACCAGGGTCTGGAGCAACGCCCCTCGAGGCCAATTTCTTGACGCTCAACACGTTAAGGAGGATTTCCGTGCTAACTCGACGGTACACCCATTTTAGTTCGAATAAAACTGACCGTTGCAAACCCCCGACTATCGCTAAAAGCGCTGAGCGGAGCGGAGTACCAGCAATGCTCCTGCGCCAGCAATGGCGAAACCGGAAATAAGTGGTAGCAGCTGCATAGCGTGAGCCATTCGTTTCCCTGTTGAGGTGTTCATGCGCGCCGTAATTCCTCGCACACTGCTTTCAAACCGAACGAGCAAGAATCCTGCGGCTATCAACGTGAGTGCCAAACCAATCCCATAAGCGATGACCAGTGCGATGCCAAAGGTTACCCTCCCCAGGGCAATGGCACCAAGGAGAACAACTAAAGCCGATGGGCTCGGAACCAACCCGCCGGCGAGCCCCATCGCTATGAGTTCCCGCCGTTTGACCATCGCCCCGGGAGCGGGAAGGACATGTTCGTGCGACCAACCCCCATGATTATGGCTACTCACCACGAACCGCGGATCGTTCCTTACTTCGATCGATGTTTGTCGGAAGACTTGAGCCCACCGCGACCTCAGATTCAGGACGGGACGTGATCGTTCTCTTCCGCGTAGAGCTTCCCTTTTGTGGCTGTGTGCTGCTGGCGGTTGACCGTGCTCCCCCCAGTGATCATGAGCGTGGTCAGGTTGGTGTGAGTGTTCATTTTCCACCCCATGGACATGCTCGTGGTCTTGTTCGCCGCTTCTTTGCTGGTTGAGTCCCCGAAGAAGACCGTTGGCATGACCGTGCGTATGGCCGTGATCGTGGGAATGGTCTTGGGAATGATCGTGGGAATGGTCTTGGGAGTGATCGTGGGAATGGTCATGCCCAATTCCTGCGATTCTGCTCCGCACAATGGTGACGCCAACAACGAAGATGATGATTCCTGAGATCACGCTTGCCCACTGCAGGGTTCGGGTTGGCGATACGACCGAAGTTGCTGACACGAGCAAACCAAGTAAGGCAACACCAATGGTGTGGGTAACGGCAACCGTTGCACCTATCGCAAGAATGTCTCGCTTTGCTCCGCTTCGGCTAACGGCGTATGCGGCCATTATTGTTTTGCCATGGCCTGGCGCTAGCGCATGAAGGCTGCCCAGAGCAAGGGCGAAAAGCATGGCACCTAGAGCAAACCACACGGTTATGTTTCGCTCGGCGACCAAGGCTTGGAATCGGTCAGTTAGGCCATCGTTACCACGTCCCGCGAACTTCGCTTGGTTGTTGGGAGCCCCTTCAGTGTCTTTTGCGCCCTCGGCAGGAAATTCAGCGAGTGGCGAAACAGAAAAGGACACGCTTTGGTCTCGAAGGGGTGCGGTTACTGCTCCTTCTGGATACTGTGACAGCATTAAGGTAGGTGAACGTAGCTTTACGTTTCCGGAAACAACAACCCCCGAGCCTTCAACGGATATCTCTCGCCATCCAAGCCGGTCGGAGAAATTGTCGTCGTTCATGGTGAAAGATTCACCCACCGAGGCAGTTGTGGTGATCGAAGTTTGGTTAGGTTGAAATTGTTGCGGAATCGAAAGGCGCCTACCCAGGAACCTGCACTCAAGTCTCAACGTTGTTAGGCCCGCCTGCCCCGGGGGAAACGTAAGTGACCTCTTTTTGACAATCAGTCCTAGCAATGCGCCGTCTTCGGTGATTCTTAACGATTTCGCTGATCGAGCGCATTGCTGTTGCTCCCAGTCCTTTCTCTCGTTTGCGGGAACCGCTCCAGACGCTGCTCCCAAATTCTGACGAACGGCCAGTGCCGGGATTTCCGCCATGTCCAGTACGTAAAACACGTCGACCGTATCAGGGGTGATGACGGCATGGGTTGCCGAATTTGTAGTGAAGTTTCCTAAGGGATGTGCGCTTACGTTTGGAGCGGTTGCAACTCCAAGAGCGAAGATGGCAAGAACAACTCCGGCGAAAGGGATCTTCCATCGGGCAGGGAAAGAAGTTCTGTTCACGTAGTTTCCTTGATAGTGGGCACAATATTGGCGGCGATCACGGGGCTTGACAACGAGACTTGAACAGCCATGCCAAGCTTCTTTGCTAAGGCAGCCATTGCTGGGCGCTGCGAAGGGGAAAACCACGGATTCCGTTGTGCGGCCAGAAGTTCTTTTCGAGCCGCTGAGTTATCTCCCGTAGCGGCGAATATCGCAGCCGCGTGCCATCGAACAGAGGAAACCGCGGGATCGGTGCGAATCGCCTGAGTTGCGTATATTTTCGCCTCGGCCATCTTTCCGGAAGCAAACAACGCCCATGCCAAAGCATCTGCCGTAAAGATCGTTTGGCGTTCTTTGTAGGCCGTGGTTGCGGTTGCCAAGGCTTTCTTCGCTCCAGATGGACCACGATCGGCCAGCAAGACGGCAAGTTCTGCATCGACTACCGATCCACTGGCCCGGAAAAGCAGAACACTGGCGTCCACCAGTTGGTCAGCCTCGATCATCGCCTTGGTGTCGCCTATCGATCGAGCAATGTCTGCCCGGAATCCGAGCCCTCCCGGCGTGGGGTTGCGTTCGGTCACGCGATTCACAATGGTCACCGCATCGACGGGTTTGCCTTTGGCCATGGCGACGCGCGCTTGGCCAAGGAGAGCAATAGAGAGTTCGGGAGCAATCATGAGTGCACGGAGATAGGTGCGAGAGGCGGCGTCAAGTTTTCCGTTTTCCATAAGCAGATCGCCGAGGTACCCAAGAGCCACGGCTCGATCAAAGGAGTCTTCTGGAGCCGCCCCAACCGCTGCTCTCATTGACAGTTCCGCGCCCACTCTGTCGCCGAGAAGTTGTTGTATGTACGAAAGTCTTGCGAGGGTAGACAATCCCGCCTTCTGGTCAACGAGTTCCTCGATGAGCCTGAATGCTTCTGTGTAACTTCCTAGCTCAATGATCGCGTCGAAGCGCGCAATTTGTCCCTCCACGCTCAACGGACGTTGCATTAAGAGTTGTGCGCTCAGTGCCCGTGCCTCGATGAACTGATGACGAGCTAGCGCTAGCGATGCCTGTGCCCCAAGCACTTCTGGAGTGGAATGAAGAATCTTCTTTGCACGGCCTAGTGAGCGTTCTGCTAGGGGGTAGTACGAGGGGTCGCCAGTTTCGAATGCTCTACGAAGGTAGGTGGAACCAAGTTCGAGCCACTGCGGTCCTGCTTTGGGATCTTTGGCTACAGCGGCTTCGAGCGCGATGATGCGTTGAGCGATTGCACCGCCGCGAAGGTCGCCAACACCATTGGACCTACTTCCAACGGTTGCGCCACGTTTGGAATTCGTTGCGTTGATAAGCGAGGAGCTGGCCTCACCGGTGAAAATCGTTAACTCAAGATTCACTGCTGCAATGATCATCAGAACAAACATTCGGAGCCCATTCCTGTTACGACGGTTCGCGTCGTAACAGGACGGCCCTACCGGGGAAATTGGTTCTGGCTTGAAGTGGCCCGTCGTACACTTCAAACGACTCTCACATGACGTCGCCGTAGGTGGTAACACCGAAATCACTGAGTCCCTCTCTCCCACGTTGGTCTCCAAACTCTGATAATTGTGGTCTAAACACGTTTGTCTAGACCATGGTCATTTACGGCTTGCGGGCCTCGCCAGCAGAGTCTGCGCCGTACCCATCCCGAGGCAAACCAACGTAAGGAAAGCGCACCATAAGTTCACGATCATTACTATTGACGCCGTCGGTAAGTGCATTGTTTGGGAAGCCCGTGAAAGTGGGGTCCTTCACCAATGGATTTGCTCCCGCAACAACTTGCAGCGCCGCGTCAATCACGTCATCACCCAACGCACGACCGTTCGGGAACGCCGTTTTTGCGATGCTGGTATTTAGCCGCAGTTGTTCCGATGGTGCCGAAAATGTCTTCGATTTGTTCAGACCGGGGATGCCCGTCAAAAAGATGGTAGCGAGATCCTGACGGCCGGGGAAGGCTGATCCAAGGCCGGCATCAACCGAGGTTGGAACTTTGATGCCTGATGGGCCGTACAGGAACGGAATCAGCTTTCCCAGTTCTGGATCCAGCACATACTTCGCGAACTGAGCATCCTTATCCGGGCTCGAACTGTTGAATACGTCCTTCATCCCAACGGGGATAACCACTTCGTTCACAAGCGGATTTCCTAGGCGTGCAACTTGCTTCCAAGCGCCTTCGCCGTTGCCTTGTGAGTTACCCGGGCGTCTCGAAGTTGTCGACCAGATCCCAACGACAGGATCCCCAGCGTTGGTGATACGAGAGTTTGGGATTTGCAATACGATCGACGAGACGTTAAATCCGGCCAAGTAGTCGATACCCCAAGCCGTATCGAGCTTGATGATGTGGAACGGATTGAGCGGCCGAAGTCCACCAAGATCAAAAATGGATCCAAGATCGGCGAAAAACGGATCGTCGCGCGGGCCAGCGAAAGACTTGACCGCGCCGCTTTCCAGTGAAATGTTCGCCCCAGCGGCAGTCACTGCGTAGTTCGGAGTAGAGCGCAGCGCACCCACGTATGCTGGCGCAGTGGGAAGATCTGTTCCAATAACCGTGCTTTTGCCTCCGCGAACTTCGGTGATGTTATACGTCTGCTTACGATTTAAGTCCGGATCATTGACGGAAGTGACCTGATTCGTGTTGTACAAGAACGTGTTGGGGTTTGCATAGGTGGTTTTGAAACGAAACTGATATTTCACATCGGCAACGGCATCACCGTTGTTGTCGATGTTGAATTCATACAGAACATCGTCTCCGAACTTATTAAAGTTTGGTCCGCCGCCTGGGAGCTGAAACGGGTCTACGTTCATCACCAGTGTGGTTGAATCGGCCCGATCAGGACTAACAAACGCGTAAAGATCGGTAATGTCGGCAACGGGGTCTTCCGTGATTGCCGGTGCTTCTCGGTGGCTTGAAGCATTTGCGGGAATGGTGAGCACCAACCCCAGTGCAGCGGCGATTCCGATTGCTGGAATTCCTCTGGCTAAGGCCTGCCGTTTCGTACTCTTCGTATTTTTCATTGGTTCCTTTGGGGGGGGTAGTTGTGTTGCTTGTCGGCACCGGACTATCCGGTAGCGACTTCACGGAACAGGTTTGTGTTCCGAATCTTTGTTGGGGTCCCTGCGCGTACGTGTGGTGCGCAAGGGTGCGGGCCTAGGAAAAGCTCGATAGCCCGACGACCACCCAGTGCTCTCCCAGTGGCGCAGCTATGGCGTAAAACGGGGTTGGCGAGTTAATTTTGACTACTCGGGCCCATTGATAGGCATCGCTTCCAAAGGCGTCCAGGATGGCCTGAGGATCAAGAATGGAATCGAAATCGCCGATACTTTGGACTGTGATTGGTGCCGGTAGTTTGCAAAGGGTTTCTGCCAACCAAACCTCACCAACCATCCCCCCTAGGTATTCAGCGAAAGGCTTCTCTCCTTTAGCGGTACAGGCTCGCCTCGCTTCGGCCCAAGCCCTAACTTCGGGAAGTAGTTTCGCCTCAGGGGCCAAGAAATTCTGGCTGACCCTATGCCGTCTCCACACTGCATGCCATCCGCCATTCTCGTTTTTCATCGAGAACTCCACTCGCGCGCTTGGCCCAACAACTCCGAGAGTTTCATCAATACTTGGTTGTTGCCGCACGATCAGAACGGCAAGAGCCGTGTCCGCAGGTGTCGCTTTCGAGGAGCTATCTAACGAACTCGTACTGTCTAACGAACCAGTGCTTTGTTGAGAAACACCCTCCACCGAGAATGAAAGCCATCTAGGGCTTTTTGCCAACACCTCCCCGAACTTGGCCGGAGATCCGATCTGTGAACGGTCAAGCTCACTGAGAAGAGCAAATGCCTTTGGATGGTCGTCCTGCACTACAGCGGTTGCAAATGAGCGAATGGCTGTTTCCTTGTCGGGAAGTGCGATGGGGACGAAATTCTGGGTAGTAGACGGCGTGTTGAGTTGTGCGTTTTCTGAGTTGTCTGCGACGGAAAAGTTCAGCCCAGGCGCTGGTGATCCAAGAACGAATCGCGATCGTGTTTCGTCTTGGGGAACCGTTGTCCCAAGGTTCCTTTCCTGCGTTGTCGAAGCAGCTGAAACTTCAGAGAACGCTGAAGCCTTAGATCGATCGTTCGCCTTGGGTGTTCCAGTCTTCGGCGAGGACACGGCGTTCGTCGCTGGGGAGTTCGTGCTGCAAGCCGATAGAAGACAGGCGCCAAAAACACTTCCAGCTAAGGCGAAGACCACACGGAGAACATGCAAATGGCGGCCGGTGTACGCACGCACGCTTGGAAAAGTCTGTGTCCCAGCAGCGCCGCCAATGGAGGAATGGTTCTGTAATTTCGTGAGGTGCTGCTCGATCATGGTCTGTGGTTACCCGGGATGCAAAAGGTGAAACATTTTCTTTTCAGCGCTCAGTTTCCATGCGATGAACTAAACGGCGAAGCAAATTACGTCTGGGTACAGTTGTTCGATTTGGTTGCCGCAAACTCGAAAAGACTCGGAGGAGTTACCCCCTCGGCTTGGTTGCCGAGGGGGAGATCACCGGGACTGGCCCGGGCAAAGGATCGCCGGGAATATCTCCAGGAAAAATTGGAGGCTGTCCGGGATCTGGTAACGGGACTGGAGCTATTGGCCTAGGCATTGATGGTTCAACCGGGTTCGGCGGGTTTGGCTCCACCGGGTTGACGGGCGAACTGGGGAGCGGATCCCCAGGTGCCGGGGGAGGAAGGGGAGTGGGCTCGGGGTTCGGTACTGAGAAGCGAACGTTCGGCACGCATAGTACGCGTCGTGTTAATTTCGAACGTGTTACCTTCGAACTGGATTGGAGGGTAAGAAACTTCGTAGGCATATTTTATCGACCTTTCATCAGAAGGCAGCTTCCGCCACGTTCCACAGGGTGGGAAGCAAGGCCGCAAAAAGTCCGAGAGGCAGTAGCGCTACGAGTGGTTGCGTGCCGGATCGCGTTCTTGCCCCAAACTTCCACGTCTCACCTGCAGCATCGAGAATGAAGCAGATGGCTGCACCGAGGTATACAAAGAATTGCGCTTTAATGTCCATAGTGTCCTCAGGTTAGAAGTGCTACTAGAAGAATGATGATGATGAGCGTTCCAAGTCCGATATACATCGGCCCTCCTTGATTGAATGGGTTGTCGTGGTTTCACTGACAAGTTCCCACTACCCACCGACCAAGTTCTCTAAACATCCCCCGATAAAGCCCTACCAACACCACTCGCTAATGGCAAGACAAACCCCTGTTCTGCTTTGCGTCGAACCGGAGCACGGCCAGCAAGCAGCGCCAGGGGATTGGCGCTGCTCGCTGGTTCCTGCGTCCTGGGCGGCTAAATTTCGCCGAGGATCGCCGTCGGTGACGGTCTTTGTTTCACGTGTTGGTCAAAGAACACAGCTGCAACCAATCGCTTGTCTTTCTCAGCTCTTCACTCCAGCGGCCAAGCTTTCGAGCTCAGATAGCGCTGCGCGAATCTTGACCAGTTGACGCTGGATCACCGGCCGGAATTCGGGTGACAAGTCTTCGCTAAGCGCCTCTTCGTATTGCTCGATTGCGTGCTTCTCGCCCGTCATGGCCGCGTGAAGAACTGCTTCGGCACTGTCGCCGGTAAAGGCGTCTTTGACTGCCAGCCATCCACGATGAACTTTTGCTGCAACTGTACCTGATTCTTCCAAATCATCGCCATAGGCTGAGGCTATCGTTTGCAGTTCTTCGTACATTTCGGATCGCTGTTTCGCTGCCGCACCCAAACGAGAGGCAATCGTGGGGTGCTCATCGGCAAGACGTTCGACTGATTTTTCGTACCCCAGCCGTCCGTCTTCCAAGGTTTCCATCAGTTCTTTGGTTACTTCTTTATCTGTTGACACGGAAATCTCCTAGCGCATCGCAAGTCGCTTTTCGACTTGACGTCGGGAGTCACTACCCGGGAATAGGCGGTTGAAACATCGTTCTCCAGAGGGTGCCTTGCGTGCAGCGAACTACGGGTAACGACATAGCGCTTCATGGGTTCATTCGATCATCTTTGAGTATTCGACTAACTGAATGTTTACCTTTCGATCTTGTGGGTAGGGCTGTTGTCTGACCATCCAAAGAAGGAACAATCCTTCGCAAAATCAACCACACAACAATCGAGGTAAGTATGAAGAACTCCAAAACACGACACCTAGCAATCGCTTCGCTGCTTCTTTTACTACCGCTCTCCGCAGCGGCTTGTTCAGACGACACAAACGACTCCGTAGAAACTGCTGCGGGGAACGTAGCATCAGACGCCAGCGATGCCCTAGATAACGCTGGCGACGAACTTTCGAGTGCCGCCAGCGATGCTGGCAATGCGATTGACTCCGTAGTGAGTGACGGCACCGGGCCAGAGGGCCAAGCGAAAACCTTGGCCATGGCCATGGCGGCGAACCTTACCGCAATGCCGGGAGGTGGTGAGGCAACCGTGGCCAATCTCGAAGCGGCCGCAAAGCTCGTTCCATCACCAGACAAGGTCACCGGCATCGAAGATTCTGATGGTAACGGGATTGATGATGACGCAAAAGCAACCATTGAAACCAACAATGGCGACGACAAAGCGTGCGTCCAAAGTCAAGATGGAGTTTGGGAGGTAACCGATGACGAATGTTGAATGCTCGACCCAACTGTTTAAGTCTCAAAAATCTGGACCCCGATTCGATAGTCGATTCGGTTTTGGAATGGAAAGGAAAGTCCTATGAATGCCTCCGTCTTGTGGGTCATTGCCGTAATTCTCGTTGTAGTTGGAGTAGTGCAGCTTCTCCAAGGTCAAGTTATTTTTGGCATTGTTTTGATCGTCTTGGGAGCCCTAGTTGGCCCCGGAGGCCGAAGCATCTTTAAGGGGCGTTAACGCAATTCGATTTATCGTTCGATTTTGAGCGAAGTGATCGTCTTTGATCCGTGGTGCCATGCTAGAGAACTCGGACCAGTCGCTGGTCCGAGTTCTTTGCGTGACAGACTTCCGCTGTTGCTTGCCAAGTTCCTTCGTCCAGCCCTCGATATTTGTCTGGGGTTGCGTAGACCATGTTTGTTTCAGGTGTTGTTGTCCGGGGTCGCGTAGACCACAACGTTGTCTTCGTAATGACCAGTGCGCCTATTAAATTTCCCACCACAGGTTACGAGCCGTATTTCATTCTTCCCCTCGTTGTAAACTCGTTGCGAGGGAAAACGGTCTTTGTCAACACGCTCGATCTGCCGCACGGTGTACGAAGCGTTCGAGCCGTCATCGAACGTTACAAAAACGTGATCTCCAAAACGCAAATCGTTTACGTGGAAGAACACCGCTGGGCCGGTTTTCGAATCGAAATGACCTACAAGAACCAAAGGGCTGCTTGGTCGCTTTTTGCGCCACCACCCCGCTGAGCGTGTGTCGGTAGGTACTATCATTTCACCTTGCGCGTCCAAGTAGAGCCGGTCGAGCGCCACGTTTATTTTTGCGGCGGGCACAGCCAATAGAACTGGTTGGGACGTCCTTTGCTCAGCGCGTACAACAGGTTCTTGCTGGGAATCGAATTCCACACCGGGTACGGCACCGGTAGAGCCAACGCGGACACTGGAATTGGCAACGGATTCAGAATTCGGTTCGGTTTCCCGTGGCGCTTCGCTTGAAGGCGGGGGGCTTACGATTGGATTCACAAGGTCGCGGCTGGAGATGGTGGTCGTCGTTGCCGTGGCCGCCGAACCTTGGTGGGGAGACGCCGCCACCGGGCCTGGCAATTCTCCCTTCCCGATGCTCTGTGCGCTGTTGCTCTGTGTGCTGATGCTCTGTGCAACAAAGTTCTGTGCCCCAAAGTTCTGCGTGTAAAAGTTTGCCCCACTTGCGATTCCTACCAATCCAGCCGCGATTGTTACGCATCGCCATGGGGACACGGCGTTGCGCCATCGCGGCGGGATTGGGAAGTGAGAATCGCCCATTAGATCAGGGCGAAGATGGCGAAAGGTTGCTCATGCTGATCCTTGACGTTCTCTGGCCAGCAAAGCGTGCCAGTCCTCGCTTGTAGGTTGCTCTTACCGTTCTGCCTGAGCTGAGGACCGCTTCGTGAGCTTTCGGACTGCCACTGCAGAAAGAACCGTCAACCCGGCTGCAGCCGCGATCAAACCGGTGTTATCGGAATCCGAGCCCGGGGCTGATCCACCAAAGCCAGTATCCAATCCACCAGCGGGGGTTGAATCGTCGACTGCGGTATCGGCTGAGGCAACCAAGGTTGACTCAGCGGTCAACACATCAGCGTTTGGCAAGAGAGTTGTATCCGTTGCAAGGATTGTTGTTTCCGTGGCAATTGATGTCTCTTGTCCATTGGCACGCTGTCCACCGAAGACCAGGCCTGCGGTGATGGCACCATAGACCAATACCATGGGTGCGGTCTTCCGCAACTTGTGTTTCGAAACACCCACGCTTGTGTCTTTCATATGTTCGCTTTTCATTGTTTCTCCTCTAGTCAAGTCAGTCGGCTGAAGCCGATGCGAAACCCTCGTATACCCGCAAGTTGCTGACGTACACACAAAGTCAAAAAAATGTTCGGAATTTCTTTTTTGTTTTCTTTTGCTGCTGCGTTTCTGTGACCCACGAACTCAGCTCAAGGCAACTTCGCTTTAGGCGAGGGGGTCCTCTGAATCTGGAATGAGTTTGGCTGGATCTGCAAGAAGTTCGGTTTGGGTTGCAGGCTCGGAACTAGGGGGTGGAAGGACCTGAAATCGATCGGGGAATTCCGCAATGAGGCGGTCCACGGCCACCAAAATGGCCGCCGCTTGATCATCGGCTGGAAGTTGGCGCACAACGTCCAACATCATTCCGTCGTTCCCAAGAATGATGGTTACCACAGG
The DNA here is from genome assembly GCA_043718695.1 of Acidimicrobiia bacterium. Classification (GTDB taxonomy): domain Bacteria; phylum Actinomycetota; class Acidimicrobiia; order Acidimicrobiales; family JANYDT01; genus JANMZO01. Next base: position 30,025 of record JAYSVF010000026.1, read on the forward strand.
GTCTTCTGCGGTTCTATTTGCCTGCAGTTCCAGCGCAAGATCGTCATCAGATACCAGCGGAACGTTGAGCATCAAACGATCCGAAATGAGCGACGGATCGCCATCCACAATGAGAAGTAGCTGCACGCGTCGCTCCCCGAATCGGATGAGCGAAGCGTTGAGATTTCTAATGATGTGGTCGTTCTTGCCATCGGGTGCACCAACAAAAGTTACGACCATAGGAACCTTTCCGCGAAAGTCACTCGCCCGCAGGCTGGGTTTCTTGTTGCTGCTTCCTTCAAACTGCACGGGTTGATGTTTAAAGTCGGTATCCATACAGAGCTATGTACCCGTTAGCTCCCCATTGAAACCTCATTGGTGAACAAAAGCTGAGGCGAGAAAAACGAGCGGCTTGGCCGTGCGCAATGTTTTCGATGCAGCGGCGAGTTCAGTTTCCGGCTCTCGATCACGAGTGGCTGCTCCGGATGCCAATTGATGACAACTGATCACAACTGATCACAACCGATGACAACCGATGGCTAGGGAACTGCCCAGAAATTTGCCGAAAAATTTGGGTTCTGATGTTTAGGGAATGAGAGATCGGGTAACGGAACAGCTGGAGTTTGGGCGTCCGTCCAAGTGAACAGGAGTTAGTCATGTGTACAGGTGTTCGTTCAACGATCGTTCTCGACAGCCTTCCGCAACAAGATCAGTGGCTCCCCTTTAGTGCCAAGAAGGACCGGTCGGTGACCGTGATTGATCTGCGCGACGGACGCGTGCTGGTGGAGTGTTTCACTCCCGTGAAGTGTGACCACGTAGATCTGGTGGGAGAACTTCGAAACATAAGCATTTCTCAGCGCACCGAACTTGACGCGCTCAGGTCTCTATGAGCTACGGCTCGGTGACCAACATTTTCTCGCGTTATCCAAACAATCCAATTCTTACCGCCGACCATTGGCCAGATGCCGTCAACGTGGTGTTTAACCCGGCCGCCGCCTTGCTGGGAGAGACCACGGTTCTGATGGTTCGGGTCGAGGACCGCCGAGGGCTGTCTCATCTCCATGTGGCTCGCTCGCTGGATGGGTTCTCCGATTGGAAGATCGATCCCGTGCCAGCGATGGGCCCAATCGAGGGTGACCATAACGCGCTCTGGGGTTTTGAGGACCCTCGCAGCGTTTGGGTTGAGGAACTCGAACGGTACGTGGTTACCTGCACGGCCTATGGACCTTCCGGTCCCGCAGTCCACCTTTCGCTGACCACCAATTTCGAGGACTTTGAACACCTCGGGATGGTCATGCCTCCAGAGGATAAGAACGCTTCACTTTTTCCAAGACGTATCAATGGCAGTTGGGTGTTACTCCATCGACCGGTTACCGTCACCGGACACACCGCAGACGTTTGGCTTTCACGCTCTACCGATCTTCTTAGTTGGCGTGCGCCCGAACCGGTTCTGAACTGCCGAATCGGAGCATGGTGGGATGCCACTCGAATTGGTGTGGGACCTCCACCAATTGAGACCGCCGAAGGATGGTTGATCATCTATCACGGCGTTAAGCAAGCGGTATCGGGGCCGATCTACCGAGTTGGAGCCGCCTTGCTTGACCTGGAGAACCCAACCAAGGTTTTGCAGCGCACAAATCACTGGCTACTTAGCCCAGAAGCTCCTTACGAACGAGTTGGTGATGTGCCCAATGTGGTCTTTCCGTGCGGGGCAGTCGTGCTTCCGAGCGGCGAACTCCGACTGTATTACGGAGCGGCAGATACCTCTGTGTGCGTAGCAATTTCGTCGATAGAAGCCATCCTCGCGGTTCTCCGAGAGTCTCCGGTCTCTGCAGCGACGTAGCCACGGTTCCGAAATTCCCATCATTGGAGAACAATGTCCGGAACGCCAGTGGAGGTATTGCTACGTTTCGTGCCAAGCCATTGGCTTCGACGCAACTTCGTTGCCAGCGTTCGTTGAATTTGTATCGGCACTTGCAACCACCGACGAGGCACCGCCTGTGTCTTTGGAGATAGCGATTTCCTCCACACGATCTCGGTATTGGCTGCCAATCCCAACGGCAATTGCGACAAGTGGAACCGACAGGAATGCGCCTAGCAATCCGCCGAGGATGAGCCCGCCGGCCACAGCCGAAACGGTCAGCAGTGGGTGCAGCCGAACGGCCCTTTCCAGGATCAAAGGTTGCAAGATGTTTCCTTCGACTTGCTGGACGACGATGGTTACTGCAACGACAAGAAGCGCAGTGCCGGGTCCGTTGGCGCCCAGTGCGACCACGGCCGAAATAAGTCCAGCGAGTGTGGCGCCTAGAAGAGGAATGAAGCCACCGAGGAAGGTGAGCAACGCCAGCGGAATGTACAGGGGAACCCCAAGCACAAAAAGGGCTATGCCAATTAATAAGCCGTCAATCAGGCCCGTGGCTGCAGTAGCAAGAACATACTGACGCATGACGGTGCGCGATCGATTGGTTAATTCAACGGCATCGCGTTGTCGTTCAGGGGGAACACGGTCGAGAAGCCAGTTGCCCATATGTTGACCGTCTTTGATCACGAAGAACAGGGTAAACAACAGGAGAATGATTCCACCAAAGAGATTTGCTGCGGCTCGAGCCTGGCTGAATGCTTGTGAGGCAAAGCCGCCGGATGCCGAACCAAAGGCGTCCCGTGCGTCTGATTCAATTTGTTTCACTCGCTCTGCGGTGAAATTCAGAGGTGCTCCCTGCGCCCACTGTTTTGCCGAATCGATTCCTTCGTCTACCTGTGTGCCTAAATCAGAGAATTCAGCGGTGACACTGGAAACAATCCACACGCCAAGTCCGACTACCGACGCGAAGGCGATAACGAACACGAACGTTGCCGCAAGCGTGCTGGGCCAACGGTGTCGGCGAAGCCAGGCAACGCACGGCTCGAGGACAGAAGCTATGAAGAGTGCGAGTAT
>JAYSVF010000251.1:0-7926 GCA_043718695.1 Acidimicrobiia bacterium
GTATCGAACGTGATCCCCAAACCGGTTACGTTTCGCCGCTCCTCCTTGGTTATCGCGTGCCGGAAATGCTCCTGGCTTACGCAAACCAACTTCTCCCGGTGGCCGCACCCCATGTGCAGGTTTCGCGGTCGGTGCGCGCGGGAGGTAGTGGTCCGAATACTCTGAAAGCCGAGAACATCGGTGCGCTCCTGACGACGGTTGTGAGCGAAGCGGTGCGGCTCCACAGCGATCTTGGGCTCGTCGGAGTTCTTGCCCCTGCCAACATGGTGACCACGATTGCCTCGGCGTTTGCCCAACAAGAGGTTCACGCCCTCGACATCACGAAACACGGTGCGATCGAACAAGGAATTGCCCTCGTGAGTGCCGAAGCAGCGAAGGGCTTAGAGTTCGATGCCGTTGTGGTGGTGGAACCTGCAGCCATTATCGCTAGCGGATTGCGTTTTGACGCCCGGGGCTCCGGTGCCTCTACTCCTATCCCAGACATCGACGCCCAGGGTTACCGAATTTTGTTCGTTGCGCTCACGAGGGCCACGCAGCAGGTCTCCATCGTGCACTACGAGCCGTTGCCAATCGAACTGGTTGCTGGAGACAACGGCGTCGTTGTTCGCGTTGTTCCCGTTGATTCGGCGCCACAGGGAGTAACGGTTGACTGAAGGACCCCGCTCAGTTGTGGCGAGCCACACTTGTTTCGAGGGTTCTAACGGGAATTCGTGCGGTCGCTGCATGATCTCTAAGGCTTAACATTAGGGGTTTGTTACGAATTTGAGTTTTCGTTGAAAAGCCACGCCGAGACAACAAACAGCAGCAAGAATAGAACAGGTCAAGCGTGAGATCGTCGAGTTCGGGCAAGCTTTCGCACAGCAGAGGCGTTGAAGGACACCAAATTGAGAAACACCCAACAAATGAAATCAGCACCAAAGTCTGCAACCCCTTTCCACCGTGGGCGCAGTGCGGCGCGTTTAGGTGTGATGGGGTCCCTGTTGGCCAGTCTCAGCTTTGGAGGGTTTCTTCAAACAGTAAACGCACAAACGACTTCGACAGGCGTGTCCTCGTCAATTGAGGTAACGACAACCACTACCCCAACGGGTTCCTCCACGGCATCGAGCGTTTCTACCAATAGCTTGGTTTCCTCGAGTTCTCCGGCATCCAGTACCCCAGTTACGACCTCGTTGGTGCCCGCTGCGACCGGTGCAACAATCGCCAATAACTCCTCGTCGGCACCTCTCAGTGGTGAGCCAACCACGACCTTGGCACCAAGTGCCAGTACTAGCACCCTTGCGCCTACAAGCACGATTGCCCCGTTTGTCGCAGGGCGCACGTTACGAGTTGGTATGCGTGGTGACGATGTGCTCGCCCTTGAGGAACGCCTTGATCTTCTCAAATTTGAAGTCGGGCCGATCGATGGCAAGTTTGATTTCGAAACCTGGCAAGGCGTTATGGCCTTCCAGAAGCTCAATGGCCTTCCCCGAACCGCAAAGTTCGATGCAAAAACCCAAAAACTCTTCTCGGAGGCCACAACACCGGGTGGAGTGATACCCAACGGTGGCCTACCTCGGGTGGAGATAGACATCACGCGTCAGGTCATGCTGTACTTCGATAAGTACGGTCTGGCCAAAGTGGTCGCCATTTCCTCGGGATCGGGCAAGAAGTACTGCGAAATCTCCCCAAAGACGAAGGGAAAGGTTTGTGGAGACGCCAGAACCCCGCGGGGGAATTTCAAGATCCAACGCCGGATTGCTGGAAAACGAGAAAGCGATCTGGGTACGCTTCTCAATCCCATCTACTTTACCGGTGGGTTCGCCATTCACGGCAGCCCCTCGGTCCCGGCTGGTCCGGCATCGCACGGTTGCGTACGAGTAACCAACAAGCTGTCCCAATGGACGTTCGACAACATCAAAAACGGCACACCCGTTTACGTTTTTGACTAACGGCCTCTAAGGAACGAACCCGACGGCTGCCTGCCTGAGATTTGCGCCAAGGTCACCCAAGGACTTGAAGCTCTAAACGTCGGACCACGCGCCGCGCGGCGGCGCAGCCTGAACAAGTGCAATCGTGAGTGAGTTTTGGTGTTGGCCGGTCACATCGCCGAGCGGACCTAACTGGATTGCACAAAACGCGCCTGCGCTACACACTGTCGAAAACTCTGCAACCGCGGCGGCATCGTGATGCTCGGTTCCAAAAAAATTGGTTCCCCGTGAAACGCTGGGAAACAACAGCGCACCAACGGTTGAGTGGTGCGGAGGCATGGGTCCGTTCAGGTCGAGTGCTTCGGCGAGCACCTGCAGACATTCCGAACGGGCTGCCGCGGCATCGGTTACCTGAAACTGCACAATGTCGCCAACCTCGCACGATCCGGCAACCGCAATGGCACCGGCGTTTCGATCGGCACCCAAAACCTGATGCACCACAAAATCACCGATTCCAAACCCGTCGGGTTCCACTCCGGCCAGTGGAGCCTCGTCTTGGTCTCCAACAGTGAGCGCAGAGATGAACTGGGTTGAAACCTCCGAGCCAGCATCGTGTCGATCAACCTCGACTCGACGCAAACCCACACCAGCATTCACGACCACGCCGAGATGGATACCCTGCCGAAGGAGCATTCGCTCGTTGTCATCACAGGTTTCAACTGTGAGATCAAGCGCTGCAGTCGCCAAATGTCCACCCATGGCGTAAACAACATTGCGCTCAGCCTTAGTCACCGTGAACGGTTGCCCAATGGGTCGACAATTCTGCGATACCAAGGTACGAAACGTGAATTCCCGTCCAAAGGCCACGGCCAAAGCCCCACCAACAGACTTTGTACCGTTGTGGTAGACAACGTTTGAAGCAGCCAGGGCCGGCAAAGCGTCATCCGAGCGAACCTCGCCCTGGCGCCTCTCCCACCGGGTACGAATTGGACCGCCAAAGCGAGCCCCGGCAATCGGCAATTGCGGATTTTGCGCCGCTAACCAACTTGGGACATCAAAGGAATCAGCGTCGGCCAACAGCACCAATCCGGAACTTTGGGCGGAGCAGGGGAGCGCTCGATACACAAAACCGCCATGGTGTTGAGCGTGGTCAAGAACCGCTTGATACCCAAAACCGTTGTCCTCGGTAAGGGGCGATCCCGGCAGTAAGAACGTTTCCACAGAACCGCCTCGAACCGCCCACAATGCCAAAGCCGAGCCATCCTCAACCTCGCTCCCAGCACCCAGTACTCCACCCGTCGTGACCGCGACAAGGTGCTCAGGTTGCAACATCCTCTGCACCGAGTCAGCAATGTCATCGAAGGTCCCCGTGAGCGGCTGCGTCACAAACAACACGGCCAACGTGGGGGCATACCCAACTGCTTCAAGCACATCACCAACCACTTCGCCTGTGGCATGAGCGGGAACCGGGTGCATCGACAGGGCTGAACCAAAACCAATACTGCTCACCAACCAGGTGTAGCACGGCCAACGCTCAGGTGGTTGAACCAATCTGCAACCAGTTCACTAAGGGTGAAGCCCGATCCGCGCCTCGGTGCGCGACTACCGTTATGCAGTGATGGAGCCCGCACTGCAAGAAACGATTGCCCTAGCGGCGGGGAGCGGATCTCCAAGCACGCCTGAAACACGTGAGTCTGAACAGGTAGCCGTGCTCACTACCAGGGCAAACATTCTGGGGCAGGCTGAGCGGCTTTTCGCTGAGCGCGGTTACGACGGAACATCACTCAACGATATTGCCGAAGCTGCCGGAATCAAACGACCCAGCCTGCTGCACCACTTTGAATCAAAAGACGCTCTGTACCGCGAGATTTTCGAGTCCTACGTGGCCCGGTGGCTGCACCGTGTAACACCAGCAATTGATGAACCACTCGACGGATTAGCCAAGGTTGATGTTGTTTTGGGCTCCGGCTTCGCCTTTTTCTCAGAGAACCCCGATTTCGTTCGCTTGGTGCGCAGAGAAGCCCTTGCGGGAACCTCGCTGCTCGGCCCCGAACTTGGGCGAGCGTTACGGCCAGGCATGCAACGAGCGTGCGCGTTTTTTGAACGGGAAATGGAAAGCGGCCGATTCCGACGCCACGACCCCGAGCAACTGCTTCTCACCGGTTACGGTGCTCTGCTCTCTTACTTCTCCGACATCGCCTTTCTCGGGGCGCTTATTGGACGAGATCCCCTGCACCAAGATGCCCTCAACCAACGTTGGAACCATCTCCGTTCGTTCTTCCATGCGGCGCTCGAACCATCCACAGCGCCAATCCCTCAGGATTAGTGCAATGACGCGAAAGTCATTGCGTCGTGTTGTTCACACGCCCCCACGTGCCACCGCGGATTCGAAATCCGATTGCATGACCCAAGTACTTGGGCAGATGCGCAGTGAAGAAGGACGGGAAACGGGTAACCCAAGACCTGGGGAACTTGGTAGCGCAACGATCGTCAACGTTGCCTCGGTGCTTCTGGTGTTCGTTGCCACTATTGCTTTCGTGACCGCTGGGGTCATCCTGCGCCGAGGTACTCCGGCAAAGTCAACCGTCGCTGCCGGCAGTGAAGCCAACCCCCAAACTCCTTTGCTGAGTGCTCGTCGGCTACCGGAACTGTTGAGGGCCAGCGTGGCCCGTCAGCGACTGGGCGTAGCCATCGACGCCACGTTGGCCGATCCAAGCCTGGTCAATGCCCTCAATGCCTCGTGTGTGGTCATTGAAATTGGCGGCGGCATAGTGGCTTCGCGAACGCCAACTCGCCAGGTTCTTCCCGCCTCAACCATGAAGACCCTCACCGCTGCAGCGGTACTGTCACGTATTGATCCGGCAGAGAAATTCGTTACCGAAGTCCGTGCAAAAGCCGCCCCACTCAATGGTGTGCTAGCCGGTGATTTGTGGTTGGTTGGCGGAGGTGATCCGCTTTTGGAGACCATTGAATACACCAATTCCCAACAACACGACCCCGAAACCGCAACCTCGTTTGACAAACTTGTCGCCGACATCGTTGCCACGGGGATTACGCAAGTAAGCGGTGGCGTGATTGGTGACGCTCGACGTTACGACACGGAACGGGTTCGCGACACCTGGAAGAAAAACTATGTAACCGACGGCGAGGTTGGCCCGATTGGCGGTCTCATGATCGACGACAATTTTTCGATAGTTAACACCCGAAAAACCCGGGTGGCCGCCACAAATGCCCCTGCCGATGCTGCCCAGCTCTTGCGAAGCAAACTGGAAACCGCAGGGATCACTTTCGTGAACCCTTCGATCGGCGCCGATGCGACCATGCCCAAAGCTGTTGAGGCAGCCCCGATAGTTTTGGCGAGCATCTCCTCAGCACCTGTAGGTGAACTCGTGCGCGAAATGCTTTCTTGGAGCGATAACACGACGGCTGAAATGCTTATCAAAGAGCTGGGTTTTCGTTCCACCGGAAACGGCTCCTGGACTGATGGATTAGCAGCGGTTCAAAGCAGCCTCCGAGCCCAGGGTGTCACCCTTGACGGTCTAACCATGGTAGATGGTTCTGGTCTGGATCGAGCGAACCGGGTTACGTGCGAGGTCCTGCTTTCCACCGTTCGATCACAACGAGTCGACGGCGCTTTCTTCAAAGGCCTTGCAGTCATGGGCGAATACGGCACGCTTCGCAAAAGGCTTCGAGACAGCCCCGCACAAGGCATCGTGCATGCCAAAACCGGTTCGCTAAACGGCGTCTCTTCACTGACGGGCTTCGCACAGACCGCTGACCAAACCGAGGCCCACTTTGCGATGGTCTTTAATGAACTGGCCTCAACCGCTGACGGTGTTCGAGCAAGTGATGCGTTGGCCCAATCAATTGTGGCCTTTCCAAGCGCACCGGAATTGAACGAGTTCGCCCTTCCAGGGCAGGTTCCCGAACCCCAACCGTCAAAAATGCGGCCGCCGGCAGGGAGATCCACTACAACCGAAAGCGGACTAACGGTGAGCCCCGATACAACGACATCTACCTCCTCGGTCGAAAGCGTGGCCAATAGTGAGCTTTTGGCCGCCGAAATCACTCAAGCGGCGGGGTAATAATGGCCATTGTTCCCATGTTCCCGCTCGGAAATGTGCTCTTTCCCAGCATTGGCCTGCCACTTCGGATCTTTGAACCGCGTTACGTGCAAATGCTCTCCGAGTGTTTAGCCAGCGATGGGGAATTTGGCACGGTGCTCATCGAGCGTGGTTCCGAGGTGGGCGGTGGCGACAAGCGATTCGCCACCGCAACGATGGCCAAAATTCTCGACGCTTCGCCGCAAACTGATGGAACCTGGCATGTCGTGGCCGTAGGAATCCGTCGGCTTCATGTGGTCGGATGGGTTCCCGATGACCCCTATCCACAGGCTGACTGTGACGAATCACCCGACCCCGATGACGCGGACCCTGAAGCGGTCGCCAGCACAATTTCCCAACTCCGACGCCTCCTCGCTATGTGTGCTGAGGCGAATCTCCCAACCGCGCCGGCCACTTCGGAGTTCAGTGAAGATCCCTCCTTTGCCCTGTGGCAAGCCTGCGCAGTAGCGCCAATAAGCCCTATGGACGACTACGCACTGCTGCAAGCACCCACTGCGGCTGAGCGAGTCAGCCGCTTGCGATCGATGCTGGAAGACCAAACGGTTGTCGTAGCGCATAAGCTCTCCGGTCAATAGCGCCTCTGACCCGTTCTTGTACACTGACCAACTGCATTCGGGTGGGCAAAGCAAGTCAAACAAGTGCGAAACACCGACCATTCTCAACACCCAAAAATCAACACCCAAAAATCAACACCCAACTATCAACACCCAAACATCTCCGCAGACTGGCCGACCTATGCCAAGCTTCGGATCTAGCTAACCAAGAGGAACCGTGGCAAAGATCCCTGAATCGCTCACGTCAAAAACGTCGAAGCTCACCGCACGCTTAAACCCTTTGGTTTCCAAGGTCCGCTCAGTTTCTCCCGTCGTTGCTAAGGACTCGGCAAAGAGTGGGGCAGCGGGGGCGAAGGACGTCTTCAAGCTGTCGCTGGACTACCTCAAGCAAGAAACAAAAGGCCCCCTTGCTGGGATCGGACGAACGTTGGCCGCCGGGATTGCTGGCGCTTTGCTCATCGGTACGGGCCTCGTGCTCTGCGCCATGGCACTGCTGCGCGGCATCCAATCTTGGCTAGCGAAAGAAACGCCAACACCAAAAATCGCTGGCGAAGGACACCTATCCGGGTCGCTGAGCTGGGCGCCCTACCTGATCGCCGCCGTTGGTTGCATCGCGGCCATTGGGTTAGTTGTCGTCCTAATCCAGCGTTCTACCCGCCCAAGGAGCACCCGATGAGCAAAGCCTCAAAAATCGGTAACAACGACAAAGCCGAACTGGCCAAAACGCAACCTGGTCTGGACCGTCCGATTGATCGATCTGACATAGAGTCACGTCTGCGCACGCTCAAGGATGATGTTGATACGGTTAAAGAATCGGCTGCCGGCGCTGGTTTGGCTGCCGGGCTTGGACTTGCCCTTCTGTTGGTGTTGCTGGCCTTTGTGCTTGGCCGAGCGCGCGGTAAAAAGAAGTACGCGTTCGTAGAGATTCGCAGGGCGTAACGAGCGTGTTGAAGTCTCTTGTACGTAGTTTCATAAAAACCTCCGTTCTCAACAAAGGTTTGCGCGGAAACTCCACAGCCTGGCTGATCATTGGCGCGTTTAGTGTTCTGAAACGTCTCTACAACCAAAGTGGGGGACGCACCGAAACTTTGGCGTTAAGGGAAGAAATTCGACCAGGCGACAAACTCATCGTGAAGTACCCCGGCGCGCCAGACCGCGGTGTGCGCAAAGAGATCAACGAACTCGGCAAGCGCAGAACCGCTGCTGCTGCCGAGCGAGCTGCCGTCATTGGCCGCTTGCAAACCAAGGCTGATAAAGGTGGGTTTGGCGCAAAGAAAGCCGCCCGCAAGTTGGCCACTATGACGGGATCAGGATCCATGTTGTCCAAAGCAGTTCAAGGCG
>JAYSVF010000252.1:0-7915 GCA_043718695.1 Acidimicrobiia bacterium
GACAACTGTTCGCGAGGACCGGCGATTTGTTGATTCCTCGCTCGGCACTCCTCAGGTTGATCCCGCCAACCTCGCTGCCACCAACATGAAATTTCAGGGTGAGGCGACAGCGTCTGACTCGTTCCCCGTTCACTCCCCACCCAACGCGCCAGTGATGATGGAATGGAAGCAGCCGCTCATTCCGTTCATGATCAATCAAACGGAAACTGTCGTCTACCTTGAGGCATACGGCATCCCCAGCAGCGACGTTCGAGACCTCGGCAGGCGCCTCACCGCTCGACCAAAACTTTTGCAGAACGGCTGGTTGACACCCGAAGGTTTCACAGAGCAGATCGTGACACCGCGCCGGACGGCCCTCGAAGGAATACAAAGCTCACTTACTTTTACGTCAACCCTCGACGGAAAGACCCGGGTGATCGTACAAATGCGTCACGCCAGTGAACCTACGATCGAAATCGGAGATCTACGGGACGAACGCGAGACCGTCGGGCTTCCAAACGGACGGGCAGTGAAGTTCAATAGAGGCTTTCGACACAACTATTGGTGGACGGAGTCTGGTTACGAGTTCAGTGCAACGCTCTTGCGTAGCGAGCATGAAGATCGGAGAGGCTTCGGATCCGTACAGCAAGCAACCGAGACCTATTCCTTGGTTGAACCACTTCCCGATCGCCACCTCGACGGGGTTTTTGATCTTCTTGATCGCATTCGCTTAGAGAAGAGCGAACAATGGCGGTCTCTCACTGCCAGCTACCAGGCCTCACTCCGCGAACTTGTCCTACTCGGCACAGCGAAGATCCATGGTCACAGCATCGAAACCCGGGGAGTGCGCGTAAGTGTGCTCGGCAAGGGAATAGTCTCAACCACCCCGATGGCACTGTGTACTAATTCCCTATGTTCACCTATTTATGGAAGTTCCGATGGGCTAGCCAGGGAAGCCGATCTTCTCATCGACGATCATTGGTGGCACTTCCGCCAAATAGCCAAGTTTGACAAACTGATTCCGAAGTACTTCACGAGCCCAGCCGTCGACAGATTCACTACTGGAGAGGCCAACTTTGACTCGACGTACAAATGGTGGGGCATCGACTTCGGACCCAAAACCACGGCCGCCCGCAATGCCAATGAACCATACCTAATCCTTCGCCCTCTCCCCCGTTAAGGTTGCGAGCTGCAAACCCTGGAAGGACATCGGTATGGAACTGAAATCAACGAAGTACGAAGTTGACCGCTTTGGTGTGGCCACCATCATGTTGTCGCGACCTGCACGTCGCAACGCCTGGACGGGTCGTATGCATACAGAGTATCGCTGGTGTTGCAGCCAAGCCGAGAACGATCCAGCAGTTCGCGTGATCATTGTCCAAGGTGATCCCGAGGGCCGCGCATTTTGCGTGGGCGCGGATGCGACGGCACTCGGTGGCCATGTCGAACGGGGCGGTTACGATGATGGTCTTCGCGGCGAGCAAGCCAACCCTGGATACGGCGCGCACCCATTTTTGGATGCACATTTCGCTTGGCAACTTGGGTTGCGGGTACCGATCATTGCCAACGTCAACGGTGCATGTGCGGGAGTTGCGCTTGCCCTGGCCGCGTTTTGCGATATCAGATTCACGGCCGCCGAAGCCGTCCTCACCACGGCCGCCCCCAAGCTTGGATTACCCGCCGAGTATGGGTTGAGCTGGATACTGCCACGCATCATGAGCCGCACCGTCGCCACCGACCTCCTCCTTTCGGGACGACGCTTTACCGGCACTGAGGCGGCGAACTACGGATTTGCCTTGCGCTCACCTTCGTCCGATGAGATCAACGCAGAAGTGCAACGCTATGCGCACGTATTAGCTACCGAAGTGTCCCCTGCCTCGTTGACCATGACGAAACGTCAACTTGCACGCGACCTCTTGCGCCATGACGTCGGCACATCAATTCGCGAAGCCGATGAACTGCTGGCCACCGCCATGACCCAACCCGATTTCACTGAAGGCGTGGCGGCCCTCCAAGAAAGACGTCCGCCCCGCTTCTAGCTCTTGAGTTGTCGAACACTTAGCGTCGTAAAGCTAGGCACTTTGTGGACCGTTTAGGGTTTTCCTACAGAAATTCTTAAAGATTTCGGGTTCAACGACCGATACATCAAAAGATGGATACCGTCGCAAACGCAGGTGATCGCAAACCCGCTGGTTTCTTGGCCAGAAGGTTTGACTCACTCACCAACCGTTCCTCCACCGCGAAATCGGCGCGCACTCGGGCCGAGTTCTTTACCGAAGGCACCAAGGCCCTGGCCGAATCGGGCCCGAACGTGCAAACGACGGTTCTCACCGTCAACATCGACGCCTTCCGCGACGTGAACCACCATCTGGGCTACACCAACGGTGATGCCATCCTCAATCATGTCGCAACAACGTTGCTTGAAATCGTGGGACCTTACGCAAGGGCCATTGTTGGACGGATGGGCGCCGATGAATTCGCCATTCTGCTACCCCACACTTCGAACGACGACACCGCAGCACTAAGCACGCAGATCATCAATCGGTTACGAAGGCCGATCGACGTTGCCACCGTCAAAGTCTCACTCGAAACCAGCATCGGCGTTGCGTACACTCCTACTCATGGCACGATACTGGCCGATCTGCTCGTAGTTTCGGAACGAGCCATGATCCGGGCCAAATCTCTGCATACCGGAGTGGCCTGGGGAGGAGGGAGCGACACCGCTGCCGACACACCGCAAAGCCAACTCATTCGCATGGGTGACCTTGGCAGGGCAATTGCCGAGGGAGAGTTGCGAGTTCATTTTCAACCGAAAGTCTCTCTTTCTAACCGCGCGTTGCATAGCGTCGAGGCGTTGGTTCGTTGGCCCCATCCCACGTACGGTTTCATTTCTCCCGCCGAATTCGTGGTGGCCGCCGAGCAGACCGGCTTGATTCAGGAACTCACAAGGTTTGTGGTCAATGCAAGCTTGAAGCAGTGTCGCGACTGGCTCGAACACGGGCTCAAGGTGCGCGTTGCTGTGAACGTGTCGACCCGAAACCTCCTCGATCCGGGCTTCGTTTCCACGATTGCTCGCCTGTTGGACATGCATCGCGTGGGTGCCGAATACCTCGTGCTGGAAATTACCGAAGGCACGCTCATGCAAGATCCGGAAAAGGTGAAAGCGGCCATCGATCGGATCCGAAGTTTGGGAGTGGAAATCGCCCTCGACGACTTTGGAACCGGGTCAAGCTCACTCGCCTATCTGGCCGGCCTCACGTTCGACGAAATCAAAATCGATCGGAGTTTCCTCACCGGCATCACCACCGGCTCGCCGAACATCGCCATCATCCGCGCCGCAATCACCATGGGCAAGGAATTGGGGCTTCGAGTAGTTGTCGAAGGAATCGAAACCGAGGAACAAGCCTCCATCCTCAGCGGCCTCGGCGCCGAATTTGGTCAAGGCTTCCTGTTCGCAAAACCTATGCCCGGCGAAGAGATCGTCGCCCTCGTCGTCCCCAAAATGAACTTCGCCAAACCCGCAATGTTCCACTAGGAGAGCAGGGTTGGGTAGCTCGGCACAAGGCGGCCGCTCCGACCGAGTCCGGTCAATTAACCCGTTGGGGGCGGGCCTTTTGACCGCACTCCAGTGAAGCCTTTTTCGTCTTAAGCGTTAACTGGCGTTACGGCGAATTGGAGCTCGGTTACCCAGTCGTTTTGGTCGGGTGGACAATCGAGGTAGACCTCGCGGCTGTATCCGTTGGTAGCGAGACCTTGGTCGGCGATCCACGCCAACTGCTCCTCGTAACTTTGGCCGATTGTTGCCATGGAGCCGTAGTGCATGAAACTCACGGTGTCGATGGCGGGCATGTGCACAACGGTCAAGCCCGGTACGGACGTAACGGCACTGTCGACGGCTACCGCCGCGTGAACCACGATGCCTTCTCCGCTTTCCGTGTCGGTGTAATAGGCAATTGGCGGCGCGATGGGAGCAATTCCTGCTGCCCCGAGCAGTTCAAACATTCTCGGATACAACGGACCGAGCACTGGCCCGATAGTGCTGGAATCGAAGAAGTTCGCTCCGACAGCGGAGAGTTCGACAGCCGTGAAGGCTTCAACTCGCTTACGGGTAGCGACATTGGCGACTTTATCTGTGGACATAACTTTCTCTCTTTCGATAGTGACGATCATGCGTTCCACTTCTTGGAAGCGCATTTGAGCAACCGTCATGTCGGTCATCAACTCGGCTTTACGCAGTCGCAACATGCCACGCAGCTCTTCAGACGAAACTCGCTCGTCAACGATGAGGGCGACCTGTTGCAACGAAAACCCCAACCCCTTCAACGCCACGATCCTCCGCAAGCGACCAAGATCATCGGCCCCATACGATTACATAACAAATCTGTTATGTAACAGACTTGATGGGCAATTCCGTCCGGCCATCCGCGATCGGTAGCGTCCTAAGCAA
The DNA here is from genome assembly GCA_043718695.1 of Acidimicrobiia bacterium. GTDB lineage: Bacteria > Actinomycetota > Acidimicrobiia > Acidimicrobiales > JANYDT01 > JANMZO01. The sequence continues at coordinate 4,427 of JAYSVF010000252.1, forward strand.
ATACGACAGCGCTCGGGTTACCCCCGCGGCGCCTCTGGATGGGTATGCGGGTGAAGACAAAATCGATTGGACGTAAAACCGGTGGGTGCCGGAATTGCGTCCAATGGATTGGTCAAAGCGCACCGAGTTGCCCATGACGAAGTTGGCCGTTCACAAATCGGGCCTGTTCACGTAACGTGAACAGGCCCGGAAATTGAACAAACTGATTGACCGCAGGAACGGCCGGGACGTAACAATTAGGCTTCGACGGCGCCACCACGGTTGCGGGGAAGGCGGGGTAGGGCTAGGCGGCCGCTGCGTTGGACTTCGAGGATGCCGTAGGGGCGCATAAGGTCTTCGAAATCGTCGAGCTTCTCGGGGGGATCCGAGAGCGCAATCGTGATGGCGTCAAAACCGACGTTCACGACCTTGGCCTCGAAGATGTTAACCAGTTCGGCAATTTCGGCACGCTTGGTGGCGTCGGCAGCAACCGTCATCAAGAGCAATTCGCGTTCAACCGAGGTTCCGGGGGTCAGCTCACGGATTTCCAAAACGTTGATCAGTTTGTCGAGCTGCTTCACGATTTGTTCCATAGGCTGCGAATCGGCGTCGACCACGATGGTGATGCGCGAAACAGCATCGTTTTCGGTGGGGGCGACAGCCAACGAGAAGATGTTGTAGCCGCGACGGCTAATCAACGTGGTCACGCGAGCCAGGACACCAAATTTGTTCTCCACCAAAACACTCAACGTATGGTGGGTTGGCTTGTAAGGAGGACGGGTGAGTTCTTTAGGTTCAGTCATTTCAGGATTCGTTTTCTCAAGAGTTCAATTCACAAAGAGGGTGGGAGCAAGAAGTAAGTGCACGGAGCATAGAGGCTGCCCTCAATCTGGCACGCCGCAAGAAAGGGCAACAGCCGGTGACGGAGCAGGCCCGGCGACATCAGGCAAAAGCTGTAGGCACTACCACTTCCGGTTGGCGATACGGGCCAACTTGTCGGCAGCGAGGCGGGATTCTTGCGTCGGGTGAACCGATACATCGTCGTTACCAATTCCTGGCGGGATCATTGGGAAGACCTTCTCGTTTTCATCGGTACGGAAGTCAACCACTACCGGACGATCGTTGATCGAGTTGGCCTTATCAATCGCTGGCTGCACTTCTTCAGGGGAATCCACGCGGATACCAACACAACCCATAGCCTCAGCGAGCTTCACAAAATCGGGAAGTTCAGGTGATAGGTACACTTCGGAATAACGCTCTTCGTAGAACATTTCCTGCCACTGGCGAACCATACCCAAATACGAGTTGTTCAGAATTGCGACCTTGACGGGGATGCGCTCGATGGCAGCCGTCGTCAGTTCTTGGTTGGTCATTTGGAAGCAACCGTCGCCGTCGATGGCCCACACTTGCTTATCGGGAGCGCCGACCTTGGCACCGATGGCCGCAGGAACGCTGAAGCCCATGGTGCCGAGTCCACCGGAGTTCACCCACGTATACGGGTGGTTGAACTTCCAGTACTGCGACGACCACATCTGGTGCTGACCCACGCCCGACACAAGGATGCAATCCTCGTCGGAGGAATCGCGGAGTTTCTCAAGAACATACTGGGGCTTCAGGGCATCGCCGGGAACGTGTGGCTCGTAGTGGAGCGGGAAGTTTTCTTGCCAACCGCTGATTGCTTGCTTCCAAACGGCGCGATCAGGTGACTCGGATCCACCGTTACGCAAATCCTTAATCGCACGTATCAATTCGGTGATCGTGTGCTTTGCGTCGCCGATGAGCGAAACATCCGGCTTGCGAACCTTGCCGAGCTCAGCCGGGTCAATATCGGCATGAATGATCTTCGAGTTCGGCGCAAAGCCAGAGAGCTTGCCGGTTACACGATCGTCGAAACGGGCGCCGAGGTTGATCAACAAATCGCTCTGCTGCATCGACGTAATGGCTGTGTAGTTCCCGTGCATGCCGGGCATACCAAGGGCAAGCGGGTGACTGTCGGGGAATGCGCCACGAGCCATAAGTGTGGTTACGACATGAATATCGCACAGCTCAGCAAGTTCGCGAAGTTCAGCAGCCGCACGGGCCTTGAGAACGCCGCCGCCTACGTAGAGCACCGGGCGAGCCGAGGCCAAAATCATCTCCGCGGCCTGCTTGATGGAAGCCGGATTCGCAAACGCATTGGGGCGGTACCCAGCAAGGTCAATGGCATCGGGCCAATACCAAGTCATCGTGTTCATCAAAACGTCTTTAGGAACGTCGATCAGAACCGGTCCCGGACGGCCAGTGGTAGCGATATGAAACGCCTCAGCCACAATGCGGGGCAGATCTTGGGCACTCATGACCAATTCGTTGTGCTTCGTCACGGAGCGGGTAATGCCCACGGTGTCACACTCTTGGAACGCGTCGGTACCAATGGCTCCGGTGGGTACCTGGCCGGTGATGGCCACCATCGGAATCGAGTCCATATAGGCATCGCACAGCGGCGTGACTAGGTTGGTGGCAGCTGGGCCCGAGGTTACGAGCGCAACACCTGGACGGCCGGTGACGTGGGCGTAACCCTCAGCCATATGGCCCGCACCCTGCTCGTGACGCACCAGAATGTGGCGAATCGGCGATTCGAGCAACGGGTCGTAGGCGGGCAGAATGCAGCCGCCGGGCAGACCGAAGATCACTTCGGTTCCAACCATCTCGAGGCTCTTGATCAGTGCTTGGGCTCCGGTGAGCTCCATGGTGTTACTCCTTGTTAAAAAACGGGGTGCTGGGGGCAGAGCCCCGAGGGGCTCCTTGTTGGCAGCGCAGGGTTTGCGCCTTCATTTGGTTTTGTTGGTTTCGGTTGGTTTCGGTCTGCGGCTAGCGGTTTGTTGCTTGTTACGTTTATGGCGCTTCTACTGACGGGTGGCCGCCGGCGTTGAGCCTTCTTCTTCAGGTTCTGCAGGTGTTCAGGGCGAAGCAGTTTGCGTTGTTCGTGTTTGGTGCTGAGTGTTGCGGGACTGCAAGGTTAAACCGGGAAAACAAAAAACCTCCGGTCTAGTGACCAGAGGTTGGAGAGGCGCACGCGGCGTATGTGAGCGGCGTGCGCTAGATAACTACTACTACGAGAATGGCCACGATGTTGGTTTGCGCATTCACGTTGACTAGTGTGCACCAGATTCGCTCCAAACGCAAACCCAAATCCAAATCAGGTTGCCAACAGGCATGCAGTCGACTTGGCCGCCCTGCCCAAAGAACCGTGACGGAATAGTGCCAGGAACCCGGATAGTGCGTCACCAGCCCGTTGCGCTGGCACCAGATGGGACACGCCACCACGCCGCGTCCCACCACTTGTTCACCCGAGGCGTCGCAAACCGTCAAGAGACGTTTGCCGCTTTTGGGCTAAAGGTTTCGCAAGTACAGGCCGATGACAATCATGATCCATCCCTCACAACTGTGCGAACACCCGACAAACAACCAGAGCGAATGGAGCACCGCAATGGAACACAACGCCGCCACACCGCCAAGTTCATCCCCACAGGC
>JAYSVF010000253.1:0-7913 GCA_043718695.1 Acidimicrobiia bacterium
CGGCCACTCCGGTCACAATATGAACAATGGATCGGGAATGGGCGCAATGATGGGCGGATCCGGGTCTGCTCTCAACGGCGATGTTACCTACCCGCTGCATGTAATCAACGGACGTGGCCCAAACGAACGAGACACCGTTACAGCGAAGCCGGGTCAAAGGGTGCGCATTCGACTTATCAACGCCGGGTCAGACACCGCATACCGAGTCGCTATCCAAGACCACAAACTCAGGGTCACACACGCCGACGGATTTCCGGTGAAACCGGTGGAGGTCGACACGATTGTTCTGGGAATGGGAGAACGCTACGACGTTGTTGTCACCGCAAAGTCTGGAGCGTTTGCGATCGTTGCTGTCCCGGAGGGCAAGACCGATACGGCTGGCGAAGCGGTACTTCGAACGACATCAACAGCGAAGACACCAGCACCAGGTTCGCGACCGAAAAACCTAAGCGGGCGAACTCTCGACTACAGCGATCTTAAGTCCACTGACGCAACTCGCCTGCCTGATCGCAAGCCGACCCGAAATGCCACCATTGCGTTGACGGCGAGCATGTCGGGTTACACCCACGGCATTGATGGTCGTTCGTATCCAAAGAGCAACCCCGTCGTGATCCGTCAAGGCGAACGGTTGCGGTTGCGAATCAGAAATCAAACGATGATGTTCCATCCAATCCACCTGCACGGTCACACGTTTCAGGTTGTTGGTTCATCACGAAGAGACACGGTGAACGTTCCATCGATGGGAGCTGTTGACATTGATATCGAAGCGGACAATCCCGGACAATGGATGCTGCACTGCCACAACACTTACCACCTTGAAACCGGAATGGCGACGGTGCTTTCCTATCGCCGGTGATTCATGACGAAACCTTGGTAACAAAGCAACAGCCATTCTGTTTGATCAGGATCAAGAGCAGCGGAACCACTAATCCCCAGATCATGATGAGCCGAGCCTCGTCACGTTTGAGCTGGCAGAGTTTGAGCTATATGGTGAAAAACTGGCTTCGGCCAAGGCGACCAATTCCTCGAAGGTGACGTGCCTCACGGTGAAGGTAACAATCTCCTGGGAGAGGCTGATTGCTTTGTTGTTAGTTGCTGTGGTCATAATTCCTCGTTAGGTCTCAGGGTGCGCGTCGCACCTAGAACGGTTACCCGTTCCTTTGGAACTCAAACGGGTTTTGGTCAAACCAAAGAGAAATTTTTTGTTCCGTGCTGGCCCTTCGTCGCAAGGATCTCAAGGACGAACTTCGGCTGGCGAGGCTTTTCGAGTGGGTGGTCGGCGGTAGGTGGCAATTCTCCAACCGGCTTCAATTGCGGCTACTGCAGCGAACGCCAGCATGAACGATGTCGCGAGTACGGGCAAGGGTGGGTAGTCAAAGTTCCAGAAGTCTTGAGCCTGCGGGAGCACGAACGAAAATACGCCCGCTGAGGCCATCGTTATGAGGAGCGCGTCTCGCCGTTTTGTGAGCGGGCGGGCCAGCACCGAAAAACTATCCACAGACCGATGAGTCCAAGAACGAGACACTAGTAAGCGCACGGAACATGTCGCGGCAGACGTCAAGTGAAGTTTCTTGGAAAGGAGTAATGGCAGCCACCACGGGAGCTCCCTCGGTCAGGGTTCCGGTTTTGTCGAAACACATGGTGTCAACCCGTGCCAGACCCTCAACCGCACCTAACTCTTTGACTAGTGCGCCTTGCTTGCCCAGTCGAATCACGCCAAGGGCCAACATCATCGCGAACAATTTCGGTTGACAAAAGAAGGACTTTCCCGGTTTCGCGCAGCACCGGGATTTTGGTCGTTGTCACCAGCACCAGCCGGTCGAGTGTTCGTTTGGCCCGCACTTCTTGCACGATGCCAATCAACATGTTCAACACCAAGATGATCCCAAACAGGCCATCTACCGCTGGACCAAGGGTAAGGATTACCACCAGAAGCACTCCAAGGATGCCGTTAAATCTCGTGAAGACGTTTGCTTTGATGATTTGACCGAAGGTGCGGTCGCTGTGTCCCGAATCTCGATTCGTTTCTCCTGCCGACTTGCGCTGGGAGACTTCCGTTGCGCTAAGTCCACGTAAGGATTCCGAACCGGGAACATTTTGGGTATTCACAAGATTTCGTTACCCGCAGCTGCAGTCACGCAAAACCTTGTTCCACCATTTCCAGGTTGTTGGTTTAGTCCTTTCCAAACTGGGTAGAGGGCCTCTGCGCGCCAGGTAGAGATGGAAAGCGGCCTGGTTGCCTGCATCCAGTGACAATTGGAATCTGCGGTCCTCGGGGCTTGGCGGAGGCTCAGAACTGCAATCCGTGAAAGGTTCAACTCATGTCACCCACTTCCGTTCCTCGCACATCTTCGAACGTGGGGGCCCCGTCTCGAAGGTCTGGGGCTGGTCGGATCATCGCCATTGTTTTGGGTGCTTTGTTTGCGCTCACAGGGTTGGCATCACTCGTAGGAGCGGGTGTCCTTGGTTGGGCCAATGCAACCCAGCGTGACGCACAGGGCTACTTCTCCACATCGACGCAACGGTTTTCCTCGTCGGCCTATGCCATTACGTCTGACCGCCTTGATCTGAGCTCGGAAGCAGCGCCTAGTGAGTGGTTTGCCAAGAATGAAAACGTAGCCAACGTCCGAATAAGGGCCAAGGCTTCCAGTACCGTGTTTCTCGGCATTGGTTCACAAGCTGACGTTGATCGCTATCTTGCAGGGGTCGCACACGATGAAATAACCAAGGTTGACTACCGGCCGTTCTCTGTCGACTATCGCCGATCCGAAGGGAGCAGGCAGCCAAAAACCCCTGCCAGCGAGGCGTTCTGGGTGGCGAAGGTAGCTGGTGCGGGAACCCAAACGTTAACGTGGTCGCCAAAGCAGGGAGCGTGGGCGGTAGTAGTAATGAATCCTGCGGCAACTCCCGGGGTGAATGCCGATGTTGCGCTTGGCGTACGAGTGTCCTTCCTAGGTTGGATTATCGGTGCGCTTATCGCCGGGGGCGTCGTGGCGCTCAGTATCGGGGTGCTCCTCCTCATCGTTGGCTTGCAACGTTCGGGGAGGAGCGACGTCTACCCCGCTCCATCTGAGGCGGCAGAATCTGCGAGTGCTCGAATCGAACCGCAAAACCTTGACCCGATGCCTTTGTCGTTTGCTAAACCTTCGACGACATTAATCTCGCCACTGTTTGAGCGACCGTCAAACTTGGACGGGCGGACACACTCGGCAGACTGATGATCCGAGCCATTCACGATTATTCTTCCCTTTGCGACTCGGGCGTTCGAAGCCCACAACGGAATTTGTGCTGCTCTCAAACACCACATCAGTAACCGTTCCTATCACCACACCAGAATCCGTAAGGACACGATCAGACAGTACGTTGCCAATGGGTTCAGGCATATGCCCACCGGAATCGGTTATCAGCACATCGGCTAAGGCCTGCGAAGCGCTTAAACATGATTCTTTACGCGGATTTTCGAGGGCGCAAGGTGACTGGTGTTCGACAGTGCGAAAGTTGGAAAAGTCGGTTTACGAAAAAATCCAATGGGTAACGGAGGACAATGAAGACGATTGCTCAAACCAGGACAGGCGCCACCACCTCAACCATCGCCACCATCGCGGCCCCAAAAGAACAAGGTGAGCTGATGCGTGCCCTGGTGTTCCACGGCCCTAATCTCAAGTCTTGGGACGAGGTTCCGAAACCCGTCGTGATCGATGACACCGATGCAATCGTTCGGGTGGAAGCCACGACGATTTGCGGATCAGACCTTCATATTCTCAAAGGTGACGTGCCCGAGACTACGCCCGGTCGGATACTCGGGCATGAAGCAGTGGGGACCGTAGAGTCAGTTGGAGCTTCGGTGAAAACGCTGAAGGTTGGCGATCGCGTGTTGGTTTCGTGCATCACCTCGTGCGGTAGCTGCCGCTTTTGCCGTTTAGCGCGTTATGGACAATGTATGGGCGGGGGAGGTTGGATTCTTGGCCACCTCATTGATGGTACGCAGGCTGAGTATGTGCGCGTACCATTCGCCGACAACTCAACCTATCCAGTGCCTGCTGGAGCAACGGATGAGGAAGTACTCATGCTGGCTGATATTGTGCCAACAGGATACGAGGTTGGGGTACTGAATGGTTGCGTGCAACCCGGGGATATCGTCGCCGTAGTGGGCGCCGGTCCGGTTGGACTCTCGGCCATCATGGCGGCAAAACTGTTTAGCCCAAGCCTTATTGTCGCAATCGATCTGGCCGACAGTCGCCTCGAAGCGGCAAAGGCTTTCGGAGCCGACATCGTGATCAATAATTCCGTTGATGATCCTCACATAATCGTTCGTGAACTTACTGATGGTCTAGGCGTCGATGTGGCCATCGAAGCAGTAGGAATAGCGGCAACCTTTGAGCTTGCTACTTCTCTTGCCCGGCCCTGCGGTCATGTTGCAAACATAGGTGTGCATGGTAAACCGGCGACACTCCATCTCGAACGGCTGTGGGGTCGCGACGTAACGATTACCACGGGTCTCGTCGATACCTATTCCACCCCTACGCTTTTGCGCCTAGCGACCGGTCACCAGCTTGATCTAGGCCAGTTCGTCACCCACCGTTTCAGCTTGGATGACATTGTCGAGGCCTACGACACCTTTTCTCGCGCGTCTGAAACCGGAGCTCTCAAAGTAGTTCTCTCACCAGCGAAGGAACGCTGGAGCGTTGCGTGAATGAGGATGTGAGTGGATCGACGCAGAATGGTCGATTGCCGACTGGTTACGTAGAATTGGGAGCGGTTGTTTGGGCAGTGGTTGGCTTCGGCGTAGCTATGGCTGGGCTGTCGAGAGTGAACAACGATGCCCGCTGGTTGGTTGTGTCCGCATCGATAGTTGGTCCGTTGAGCGCCTTTGCGGCCGCTGTGTTGATTCGAAGAGGGATACTTCGATGGGCTGGTGGGTTGCTGATCGTTTCAGTAGCTACGCCTACCTATTTTGCATGGCCGCTCAACGTCCCCGCCCTGATCTTCGGGTTATCGCTGATAGGTGGGTTGCGCTTAAGGCGTCCTCGCCCGCAGCAGCAAGCATGGCTGCCGATTCTGGACTTTCCACCTGACACCCGAGCGGGCAACGCCTCCACCGTTATTTTGCTGACGGTAGGAAACGTTGTTGTCCCTGTTTGATTGGAGCACAGCAACATTGGGGCAAGTTTCTTGTCATAGGGACGTCTCAACTAGACCATCCAATGTTTGAAAAATCGATAGAAGGGTATGCACTGCTACCGCCGGTCATTGGGACCGTCCATGTACCGCTCGTTGCAATTTTTTAAGGAGGTCAAACTGTCATGTCTTTGAAATGTCTACGTATGCTTACCATTTCTGCGTTGATTGCTATTCCGGGTGCGCTGGGTGCGTTTGGATCGACCGCCTCGGCGGCTGTTCGCTGTCACGATTCTGGGTGCAACGGCAAGAGCCCGGTGTGGATGGGGTGCGAGCGTGATGCGGTCAGTCTGAACTTGGTCGTGTTTGAAGATCACGCGTCGGGTGGAACGTTTGGACGCCAAGTCGTGACGCTGCGGTATTCGCCCCGGTGTAAGGCATCGTGGTCACGGGTGACTGCGTCGGCCGGAGGAACTGCGGCGGTCACGAAAAATGTGGCCTTCATCAACCGGCACTCCTCGACGACCAAGCGCACCGTTACCGGTCCCGGATCTATCTATTCGAAGATGCGATCAGGAAAGGCCAGGGCGTGCGGGACTACCAACTTCAACGGCAACGCCGTCATTGAAACCCATTGCGTCAGCGCCCGGTAGACTCACTGATCCAATCATTTATTTGTTTCGCCGGGCCGACGGGGTCTGCTGCGAAATCGGCAGACGCAACCTTTGCCTTGCACTTGTTTTGCACTAACTCGGAAAACTCTGGGATTGGTGGGTAGCCGGGTTCTGTCCACAGCGAGTTTGCTACGTGAACATAGGTACCGGTTGCATTTGGTGACTCGTTCAGAAGCAGTTCACGCAGCGTAGGAACGGTGCTCGTGATGTGTCGCAGCTCTCGTCATGATTGGCTCTCTCATGTCAACGTGCCGACCGATCAGCCCGAACTTCCTGTTTACCCACTCCAGACGTCTCTAAACATTGGTACCAGGGTGGCGGTAACAAGGGTGGCGGTAACAACGGTCGTGCTGATAGTCAGGCGACGTAACCAAGGCGTACCTCAAAGACTGACCGCTGGTCCGTTCAACGTGGGTGAGGGACATCACAACCACGATGTTTGCGACAGTCATTGCCTGGGTAGAGGCTCATTGACGCCAATGTGACGTTGCAGGTTCTGAGGCTTGCTAACACAAGCCGAAGACTTAGAAAGCTGAAATGCCATGAACGTAACCACTACTTCAATTCACCGGGGTGCATCCTTACCCGAAAGCGTCGGAGGTCCTCTGGGCATTGAGTCGAAGACCCGCAACCGAAGGGTTTGGAAGCCAAGGCTACGAGTTACCGCTTTGGTCGTGTTGTTGAGCACCTTTAGTATCGGGATGGCGAGCCCTGTATCGGCTGCGACAAGAAGCGTCTCCATCGTAGTTTTGCCGACCCAGTCGGTTGTTCCAGGAGGAACTGCTAAGTACCCATTTGTTGTTCGATCCGTGGGTTCGGTGGGTTCGGTGAGCTTTTCGGTCAGCGGCGCACCGGCCGGCGCATCAACGGTTATCACTAGTCGCGGAGGCGGCAGACACGAACTATCGGTGTCTGTTCCCACAAATGCCCCTCCGAGTTTCTCCACGATCCGAATCCGGACCAAATCTCGGGCTGCAGCAAAGTCGGCGTCGGTCTACCTCGAGGTTCTCGGCGCTTTTGTTTCGCCTCCGGCCACGACTCCACCGCCAACCTCACCACCCAATACGGTAGCCACGCCAAATAGCTCCGCTACCTTTGGTATTCGCGCAGACAATCCCGAGATAACGGTTGCATCGGGTATAACTGCACCTTTTGGATTCTCTGTAGATCGTTCGGGCGGCTATGGAGGCGAAATCACGTTTGGCGCTGCAGGATTTCCCGCAGGTGTGAACGCGAATTTTGCGCCGAACCCCAGCCGAGGCGGAACCGTGTTGTACGCAACCGCTTCGGCGGGTGTCCCCGAAGGTCGATACACGATCACGATCAGGGCTGCCGCTGATGCGCAAAATGTGAAGTTCACCAGTGTGATCCTTAACGTGCGAAACGTAGTGGACTTTGCCTTGGAAGTCCCTTCTGCTGTCAACCTCGCGGTCGGAGGAAAAGCCAGCGTCTTGATTGGGTTCCGAGTCATTGGTTCCACCACCCCGACAGTCGCACTGGGAGCGAGCGGATTGCCAGCGGGCGTTTCGGTGGACTTCGTGCCAAATCCCACATTTGGAAATTCGACCCTTGGTTTTATTGCGGCAAACAATGCCTCGCCCGGTACCTATACGATTGGCATCGTCGGCATCTCGGGCGGCATCACACATACATATCCCATCACGCTCAATGTTACCGGTGGGGCGGTCGGTGGGTTTGGTTTGAATGTTTCTCCGTCGGTTCTTTCAACCCGTCGCTCCTCGACTGCAACGTTCCTAATACTTGTTGCGCCAACTGGTGGGTTTGCGAGTGCCATTTCCTGGACCGTCTCGGGCCTGCCTTCGGGACCAACGGTGTCGATTAGTGGCACGACCCCCAACCACGTGGTTGCGATCAAGGTTCCGTCAGGAACTCGTCGAGGAACCTATGTGCTTACGGTAACGGGCACTTCGGGTTCCCTTGTTGCAAGCGTGTCAGTCAGGCTAACCATCACATGAGTCATTCTCACGGACTTGTTGGTTCCCGCCATTGTCATGGCACTACATAGTGCAGGGAAGCGTAAATCCTTGCGTAGTGTTTTCCTCCCGCTTCCCAGCACCACTGCGGAATTCACACCGAAATCACTACGTAATGATTTACGCG
>JAYSVF010000254.1:0-7910 GCA_043718695.1 Acidimicrobiia bacterium
TTCGGCACGCAGTTCCAGGCGGTCGGTGGACGGTGGCAGCTTTTTCCTGTCGATCCTGAGACGACTGACAAGGAACGGGCGGCTTGGAATGTTCCTACGCTTGCCGAGAATTTGGAACGGGCTGATCGGATGACATTGGAGAGTCCGCCGACGGACTTGCGTATGCCCTCTCCGACAGACCTTGTCAGGTTGATGGTCACTCGGAAGCAACTCGTTGCTGGGGAACCGTTGCCGCTCGAGGTTGCTTGGAGCGATGAGCCGCTGATGGTCCCGATTGTTGGTTTGGCGGAGATCGACGGCCTCGTAATGCTTAAGCTCGATGGAGCGGGGAAGGATCGGTCGGATCTGTGGCTGCAAATCACCGTAGATGCCGGACTCGACCAGATGCGAGGCGGCATCAACACCAGGTAGCTGGAACTGCCGCTGCCGCTCGTTACGGGCAATTTTGGGCGGGTTTGCCGTGGCTGCGTGAGAATGGTGATGATGATTGATAGCGGAGACTTCGATCGCCTTCTAGGGCCAGCGATACAAAAGTTGAATGACGAACCTGCTCGGGCGCGACGGCTTCTCCTTCAGGATCCGTTTCCGTATGAGCTGCTTTCCGGTGCGGGCGGATTTATGGAGAGCTTCGGGGTAACAGCGCAGACAACCGACTCCGTAGCGGAGGCTCTGGCTTCGGCCTTCGGGTTCGCCGATGCGGTTCCGGTCGAAGTGGGGGTGCGGCTGTTTGCCAATGCGGATCGACTTGGCCCACGGTTCTTTCAGTCCCTTCCACCGTCGACCGAAGCTGTGCCGGTCTCGGTGGTAGAAGAGGCGGTTCGGTTCATCCGAACACTACCGACGCGTCCTCGTATTCCGCAGCATCACTACAACACGAATCTCGAATTTGAGATGACTGGAAAAGTTCCCCGTCTCCGGCGATTTCAGTCACGGCTTACCGGAGAACCGGCCGAGTATGACGGGGGCACAGTGGTTGAGGTAGCCATGTCGGCAGTTTTCTTGGCTGGGGTTGCTGCGGTGTGTCTGCAGATGATCGAGGACGGCTACACCGGTTTGCGATGGGTAGAGAATGATCATCCGGAATACCGAGAAGTGAACCCATCGGGTACTGATGCGCTAGCAGGAAATAATGATGTGATCGACTCCGGGTCCATTGATCTCCCGTCGTTCGATGTATTGGGTCTCTCGCTTCTTCAAACGCTTGACGAGGAGCGAGGGGCTATCTCCTACAAGGCGTTCGAGCCTTTTTACGGCGAAGTTGACCGCCTTCTACATTCGAACAAACTCAATTCGTTTGATCAAGCGAACGGCGACTACAACCGTTCTCTCACGATTCGAGAGTGGGGCGAGGAGAACCCGGCTGAGCCCAGGACTTCGGTGCTGCTTTCGTGCCACTTGGTGCTGCAGGATTTGCTGGTCCGATACGCCGATCCGCAAGTCGACTCAAATCTCAGTCATGCCCTTGAACTTGTCGGGCTACTCGCCGATTCGACAGCAGAAGAGTCGGCTGGCCTCGCCGGCGCGGTGGCGGAGGATCTCGTTGCGGCAATGGCTGATAGCGAATCGGCCCCGCGTCGCCGGGTCGCAGAAGCCGTTGGGTGGCTGAGAGACAACCCGCTCGACCTAACTTCATCGGTTGCTGGAACAGGGCTCGGAGCGACCGTCGGAGGATTCGCCGGGCTTTTGGCTTCTGCGGTAACGACGCTCTACGGAGCAGCAATCCTTGGACTAATCGTCGGAACACTCAGCTTTTATGTCGGCGCAATCGACAACCTCAAGCAACGGCGATCTGAGAAGTAGCGCTCGGTCTCCATGCCGGTACCTCTCTCAACCACCCCTCGTTGCCCACCCATAATCGGCGCTGCGCGGCGGCAATAGTATGCACGCGTAAGGGCCGTAGTGCAGTGGGCGGCAGGCGGTTCGGGCCGTTTGATATCGGGCACTTGCAGGTGTCAAGAGGGCGCGTTCGAACGCGTTGCGCCGGATTCCTCGATCGATGCGCTTTCGATGACCTCGTCGAGGGCAGCGCGCACGGCGGCTAGGGACTCGAGGGTCGCGTCGATTCGCGCTCGTTCTGCGTGAAGGCTGCTCACGAGGTACGCAGTCCGCTCACGTGGAGCGGCATCGAAATAGGGAAGGACATCGCGAATTCGTTCCGTCCCAAGGCCGGCCGCCAGCAACCGTCGAATCAGTGCGACCCGGTGAACCGATTCGAATGAGTAAACCCTTTGGCCCGAGGGTGTACGGTCGGGCCGGACCAAGCCCTGTTCTTCGTAATAGCGCAACAGACGAGCGCTCACGCCGGCGCGTTGAGACATTTCCGCGATCCGCACGATTTCCCCTTGCCCGTCACATCAATGTGAGGGTTTACGATACCGCAATGACACAGACGGACAATCTTGGGGTCCTGCAGATGCGCGTTGTCGTCGAAGTCGATGACTTCGACGAGGCCGTCAGTTTCTACCGTGATGTTCTTGGGCTACGCGAGTCGGCGGCGTTCGAAGGTGACGGAGACGCCCGAGTCATGATCTTAGAAGCTGGTCGCGCGACGTTCGAGCTTGCGAACAGATCGCAGGTTGACATGATCGACAGCGTGGAGGTCGGACGGAGAGTCTCGCCTCATATCCGCCTCGCCTTCGAAGTTCTTGACGTAACTGTCGCAACGAACTCCCTAACTTCGAACGGAGCCCGACTGATTGCAGCGCCGATTGAAACTCCGTGGAGATCACTCAACTCACGGTTAGACGGACCTGCGGGCTTGCAGCTCACGCTCTTCCAGGAACTCGACGACGAGTCGTAGTTCCTGCGCTGGCGACGGCTTCCAGCCCGTCTAGCCCCGCACACTTCACGCTGCGCGCTTACCATCGCAATCCGCACACTATCGGCGAAGTTCAGTGGGCTGTTGTCAAGATGTGGCGAGATTATGTGTGGTGTTGGACGCGGATTTTGATGGCTGGGTTTGTGCCGGAGGTTTTGTTCGCATACGTCTGATTTGAGTGATGCTAACGATGTACATCCTTTGCGGGCGATGGCCTTGTCGGTTGATCCCAGAATGTTCTGTAGGTCGCGAACCGGCTCCCAGCCGCGTGCCCGGCTTGGGGGGCATTTGCAGATCGTCACAGGGGCCCGATGAGGCCGCAACTAAGTGCCGGCTCTGTGCTGAATATATAAAGTGTGCTTAGCGTTTGTATCGGTGGGGGACAGCGATGGGATCGGTAATGGTGAGTGGCACCCGTTCGCCTCGAAGTTCGGCCCAGATTTGCTCGCCCTGCGCGCTTGTTGGTTCGATCACGTAACCCATGGCCAGCGGGGCGTTAAGGGTGGGGCCAAATCCGCCTGAGGTTACGGTTCCGATTGGATTGGGGCTCTCTGCCGTTGTGAACAACTTCGCACCTGCCCGAACGGGAGCCTTGCCGGCGGGGCGAAGGCCGACTCGTTTCCGGTTTGGTCCGTTGGCCAATTCGGCGCCGATGCGGGCTGCGCCGGGAAAATCGAGGAGATCGCGGCGACGTTTCTGGATCGACCAACCGAGGCCCGCTTCGATGGGCGACGTGTGCTCATCAATGTCTTGCCCATAGAGGCACAATCCAGCTTCGAGACGGAGGGAGTCTCTTGCGCCAAGGCCAATGGCCATCACTTCGGGGTGTTGGAGGAGTGCGTTCCAAACGGCCATGGCGTGGGATTCGTGAATGGCAATCTCGAAACCGTCCTCTCCGGTGTATCCGCTGCGGGAAATGTCGATCGTGATGGTTTGGCTTGGCTCGGAATTTGGAGAGGCGATCGAGAAGTTCAGTTGACAGAAGTCCATGAACGTCATGGAAGCAACCTCAGGGCAATGCGCTGAAACAACCGCCTCAGCGAGTGGACCTTGAACCGCAATCAACGCCATATCAGTACGCTCGCGTACATTCACTACAGCGCCGAGTTTCGAACTCAAGTGCGCCACGACAAGGTGTTTGCATCCCGCGTTGATCACCAGGCTGAGGACTCCATCGCGACCGGCAGGATTGGCCACCATGGCATCGTCGATGGTGCCCCCGTCGGCATTGAGAAACTGGGTGTAGCGCTGACGACCCTCACCCAGATTGAGCACATCACACGGCACGAGCGTTTCCAGGGCAAGGGCCACTGTTTCTTGCAACCCATCGTGCGCGGTTAACTCCACGACTCCCATATGGCTGACGTCGAAGATGCCCACCGCAGCGCGGGTGTGTTGATGCTCGGCAATGATGCCTGGGGCGTAACGGATTGGCATGTCGTAGCCAGCAAATGCAGCCATCCGTCCGCCATTGGCAAGATGCCACGCGTGCATAGGAGTTTGGCGCAGTGTTTCGGTGTTTTCCTTCTCGTTCATGTCCAGGAATCCATTGGCGGACAGGAACAGACCACGTTGCGATCCCCGAATACGCCGTCGATGCGGGAGACGGGAGGCCAGTACTTGTCGGGGTTTTGTTTGCCGTCGGGATAGGCGCCCTCTAGCCGTGAATACGCGCGGTCCCACGGTTCGACCAACAAATCTGCTGCGATATGTGGTGCGTGAACGAGGGGATTGTTGTCGGCGGGCCAAACACCTGAAGCAACTTGGTCGATCTCTCGACGGATTTCGATCATGGCATCACAGAACCGATCGAGTTCCTGGAGCGATTCACTTTCCGTCGGCTCAACCATCAGCGTGCCAGTTACGGGGAAGCTCATCGTGGGTGCGTGGAAACCAAAATCCATCAAACGCTTCGCCAAATCCTCAACCGTGATTCCGGTGTCATTGGTAAGTGGACGTAGATCCAAGATGCATTCGTGTGCCACTCGTCCGCCGCTGCCGGTGTACAGAATTGGGTAGGCGGTACCGAGCCGAGCGGCCACATAGTTGGCGTTGAGGATGGCCAAGCTGGTCGCCGACCGGAGTCCATCTGGACCCATAAGGGCAATGTAGGCCCATGGAACTTGCAGAATTCCCGCCGAACCCCAAGGTGCCGCACTAATTGCCCCCACACCCGGGCCATCGACAAGTGAGTCAACTGAGGGATGGGTGGGGAGGAACGGCGCGAGGTGCGCGCCGACACAAACCGGACCAACACCCGGCCCGCCGCCGCCATGGGGGATACAGAAGGTTTTGTGCAAATTGAGGTGGCTCACGTCGGCCCCGAACTTGCCGGGTTTTGCCGTGCCAACGAGCGCGTTGAAATTCGCGCCGTCGAGGTATACCTGTCCGCCCGCTTCGTGAACCAGTGCGCAAATGTCGGTGATGTGATCCTCGAACACGCCATGTGTCGACGGGTAGGTAACCATAAGTGCACCTAGTTCATTGCGGTGCTCGGCAATCTTGGTGATCAGGTCCTCAAGATCCACATTGCCGGCATTGTCGCAGGGGAGAACCACAACGCGCATGCCGGCCATCGTCGCCGATGCGGCATTGGTTCCATGGGCTGATGAAGGGATGAGGCAGACCGTGCGCTGTGCATCGCCACGAGACAGGTGATATGCGCGAATAGCTAATAGTCCAGCAAGCTCACCTTGCGAACCGGCATTGGGTTGCAGCGAGACTCGGTCGTACCCGGTGATTTCCTCCAACATGGCTTCGAGTTCGGTGATCAACTCGCGGCTGCCGACGGTTTGCTCAGCGGGGGCGAAGGGGTGCAGGTTGGCGAATTCGGGCCACGTGACCGACAGCATTTCCGTGGTGGCGTTGAGTTTCATGGTGCAACTACCGAGCGGAATCATGGTGCGATCGAGGGCGAGGTCGCGATCGGAGAGTCGGCGGATTTCCCGCAACATATCGGTCTCCGAAGGCACCCCTTGAAAAATGGTATGGCGGAGGGCCGCACCCTCTCTTTGGTGGGCCGGGGTGATACCGATTGAACCGGATTGAAGTGCACCTTCATCGTTGAACTCAACGGTGAAGGCTTCGAGCACCACTCGAACTTCGTTGTCGGTAGTGGTTTCGTCGCAGGAAATGCCGATGTGGGTGGCGTCGACTCTTCGAAGGTTGACGTTGTTGTCGAGTGCCTGTTGCATCACTAGATCTGCCTCCTGGGGGTTGGGGAGCGCAACGGTCAAGGTGTCGAACCATGAATCGTTCACCAAGGTTGCGCCACTGCCCGTCGATGAAGTCAACGTAGCCAATGCCGAGGCGATGGTGTTTGCGTGCGCATGGACTCGGTGAGCGATTCGGGTGAGCCCTTCAACGCCGTGCCACATTGCGTAAAACGCACTGGTGATGGCGAGCAGCGCTTGTGCCGTACAAATGTTGCTAGTCGCCTTTTCACGCCGAATGTGTTGTTCGCGCGTTTGGAGTGCCAATCGAAATGCCTGACGGCCTTTGGTGTCCACCGAAACGCCGACTAACCGTCCGGGTAGGGCGCGTTTGTGTTTGTCGTGAACGGCAAGGAACCCAGCGTGCGGGCCACCGAAAAACATGGGGACGCCAAAGCGTTGCGCGGAACCCACGACGATATCTGCGCCCCAGGTTCCCGGTGGCTGCACCAAAACGCAAGCCAGTAGATCCGTATGTGCACAGAGCAACGCCCCAACCGCGTGGGCCGCGGCTACGAGATCGGAGGCATTGCGAATTGACCCGTCGGTTCCGAGATGGGCTACCAGAACGCCGAAGCACCCACCGTCGGCAGCGATGGCTTCGGGTGTGAGTGGCGCAACGACTACTTCGATGCCCATGGGTAAACCGCGGGTGCGCACCACATCGATCACCTGGGGATGGAGGAGCGGATCGATCAAAAAGCGTTTGCTTCTCGACGTGGATACGCGCATTGCCAGCGTCATGGCTTCCGCTGCGGCGGTAGCGTCGTCAAGCAGAGAGGCCCCGGCTAGGTCCATATTGGTGAGTTCGGCGACCATGGTTTGGAATCGCAGCATGGCTTCAAGGCGACCCTGGCTGATTTCGGGTTGGTAGGGCGTATAAGCCGTGTACCAGGCGGGGCTCTCCAGCAAGTTGCGCATGATGACCGGGGGAGTGACCGTGCCGTAATACCCCTGGCCAATCATGGAGTGCACCACCCGGTTTCGGCTGGCCTTCTCGCGCAGTGCGGCGATCACTTCGGTTTCCGAGCGGGCCGTGCCGAGGTTCAGCGGCTCCCGAAGGCGAATCGATTCGGGAATGGCAGCGTCGAGCAGGTCTTCAAGTGAACCGAGCCCGATTGCGGCCAGCATCTTGGCGGTTTCATCGGGTGATGGGCCAATATGGCGGTCAACAAAGCGCTCGGGTTCGTGCGACGCAACGTTGTGGGAATCGGCTGATGTGACGAGCATGAGGTGCCTCCTGGTTCAAGCCGGTTGTCCGGTCTTGTTCGAGTTGCACCCCCGCTGTCCTTGGTACCTGAGAGATCTCCAGGCAAGCCTGGCCCCTTCGGTGGACTCAGGCCGTGGCCCTCATCGCTCTCCAGCGTTGTCTAGCTTGACGATCCTGGTTACCTGAGAGTTTCCGGGGCGGTTGCTCCTTCGGTGCCGCCTTGCGTTAACCCCGCAAGAGCGATCTCTATAGCCAAGCTGTGACGACAATTTGGACCTTAGCCCACAGTTTCCTGGCCGACGCGAATGCAGCGCAAACTTTGGCTCTGCTCAACGGGTCGATGCGAGGCAACTCCGTGTGGCCCATATCAATCGATCGAACTATCCGCGGGCCGAGACTTCCGCGCCCGGTCAGTGTTGGGCGTCGAACATTGCCGCGACATCGAGGACAAAATCATCCAGAAGTGGGCTCGTAAGGTTCTCGGCGCGACGAAACTCAACTGATTGATCGAAGGTGGCCTCTGCGGGAGTTGACCGCCGAAAGACAACGACAGATTCGTCGGAAGTGTCGACCAGCCAGAGTTCGGGGAGCATGCTCTCTTCGTAGACCCGTTTTTTGGTGCCGATATCAAATCGCCACGTTGATTCGCTTCGGACCTCGACGGCGATAT
>JAYSVF010000255.1:0-3342 GCA_043718695.1 Acidimicrobiia bacterium
CCACTCAGGCAGGGCACACCGTGGCCGACGATGGAGCAAAACCACCTGTGGCGATCGATGCGCAGTTCACCGTGAGGGCAGGCGAATTCACGGTGAACATATCGTTGTGCGCCCTGCCTGGGATCACCGTGTTGTTCGGGCCATCGGGTGCGGGGAAGTCGCTCACGTTGGCCACAATCGCTGGCCTTCGCCGACCTGATACGGGAACCGTGACCATCAACAGTCGACTGGTTGCCCATGCCTCAACGGGATTCCATATGCGTACACAGGACCGTAACCTCGGTGTGGTGTTTCAAGATTCGCTTCTGCTTCCCCACCGTAATGTGCGAGATAACGTGGCACTCGCGGTTCGATCGGGAACTCGAACCGAACGACGCAAGCAAGCAGACGAATTTCTACAGAACGTTGGCGCCCTAGATCTGGCCGATGCAGCACCAGAAAGACTCTCCGGCGGAGAACGTCAACGCATTGCCTTAGCTCGGGCTCTCGCCGGAAAACCACACGCCCTGCTGCTCGACGAACCCTTTAGCGCCCTCGACTACACCACCCGCCAAACCCTGCGTGGATTGTTGCGCACGCTCGTTAACACCACGGGCATTCCAACACTGCTGGTCACCCACGACCTCGACGAAGCAGCACAACTGGCAGACCATACCGTGCTGTACCTCAACGGCTCAACCAGCCACACCCACAAAGGCTTTCCTTACCCCAGCACAACCCCTTAGATTGGGCCGTCGAAAGGCCATGGATCGAGTCAGTCCAATGCTTCGAGCCGGTAGCGTTTACCGGCTCGGTCGGTCACGATGGTCGGTGAACCCTCAGCTCCCACAATCCCGGTGAACGTTTCAGCGGTTGGTGTGCCGGTTAGTTCACGGTGATGACGCAACGTTAAGCCCGCAGACAATCCGCGCCGCTCCAAGGCTTCCATCACGTCAATGAGATACTCATCGCGCATACCTTCTAACGCGGCAATACTTTGTCCGGCTGCTTGTGCTTGGGTTCCCTCAACCATCCGATCAATCAACGTGTCGTTCAGCTTTGGGGCCACGAGCTTTGTCCACGGCAATTCGAGCGCCGGGCCAAACTGTTCCAACATGTGCCGCATTCCCGCTTCACCACCCGCCAAGTGGTAAATCAGGTTCGTGCCCATAGCCGCCCAACGTAACCCCGGGCCGTAGATAATCGACTGATCAAGTTCATCGGTCGTGGCCACACCGTCGTTCACGATATGGAGAATTTCGCGCCAAAGTGCTTCCTGCAGACGATCAGTAAGAAAACCTTCGATCTCATTGCGCACATGCAACGCGTGCATACCAAGTGACCGGTACACCTCCATCGCCTTTGCAATCGACTCTGCCGACGTTTGCTTCCCGCCAACCACTTCTACCAACGGGAGCAGATACACGGGATTAAAGGGGTGCCCCACCACCAGCCGTTCCGGGGCAACCATGTCGCGTTGCATATCGGAGGGCAACAAGCCCGATGTGCTTGATCCAATCACCACATGGGCTGGTGTCACCGCACTCAACTGCGCGTGCAGTGACTGTTTGAGTTCAAGATTTTCCGGCGCGTTTTCCTGAATGAAATCACAAACCGAACCAACCTCATCGAGCGTTGAAACAAATCGCAACCGATCAAGACTGGCATCTGCCGACATACCAAGGCGCTGCAACGAAGGCCACGCCCGGGCCACCGCTACTCGCATCCGCGCTTCAGCACCGGGAGCTGGATCCCACGCCACCACATCGCATCCCAGCGCCAACGCCCGAGAAGCCCAACCCGAACCAATAACCCCAGTACCAACAATCCCAAACGTTTTCACCCTCACATTTTGTCCCAATTTCCCAAAGACCGCCGCAGTCCTTACTGGCTGGCTGAACATTGGGTTGAGGTGGTTGACTATGCGGCATGAATCGCAACGTCATCATCACCTGCGCTATAACCGGCGCTGGCGACACCCTGTCAAAACACCCGGGCCTTCCCGTTACCCCAGAACAGATCGCTCAATCGGCGCTTGAAGCCGCGGATGCGGGGGCGGCCATTGTGCATATTCACGTCCGCGATCCGCAAACGGGAAAAGCATCACGCGAGGTTGCCTATTACCAAGAGGCCTTTGAGCTGATTCGTGCCGCCAATTCTGATGTGATCATCAACCTCACCGCTGGTATGGGTGGCGATCTGATGCTTGGCAATGATGATCCGTTTGATTTTCAACCCGGGACCGATCTGGTAAGCGGGCTGGAACGACTCAAACACGTGGAGGTGTTGAAGCCAGATATTTGCAGCCTCGATTGTGGTTCGCTCAACTTCGGCGAGGGACACTCTGTGTACATATCAACTCCTGACATGCTGCGCGATATGGCCAAACGGGTACGTGAACTTGGCGTGAAGCCAGAACTTGAAGTGTTCGATACTGGAAATCTTTGGTTCGCCAATCAGTTAATTGCTGAGGGCCTCATTGATTCCCCCGCTTGGATTCAGCTGTGCACCGGAATTGCCTACGGTATGCCCAACGATGTTGGATTGCTTGCTTCGCTCACCCGTCAGCTTGGGCCCGAATCGCACTTCACCACCTTCGCCCTCGGCGGCATGCAAATTCCTTGGGTCGCCCAAGCGATTCTGCTCGATGGGCACGTTCGTGTTGGCCTAGAGGACAATTTGTACCTCGATCGTGGCGTCTTGGCCAGCAACGCCGATCTTGTGAACCGTGCGGCGGAAATCATCAAGCTTATGGGCGCCCGCGTACAAACCCCTGATGAGGCTCGCTCGAACCTCGGGCTCACCTAAGCGGCCACGGAGATCCACGGCTCGACAAAACAGCGCCTCCGCAGAACAGCGTCTAGCAGACAAGCAACACCGTAGAACAGCACCTCAACCGAACAGCACCTCCGCAGAACAGCACCTCAACCGAATAGCCCTCTACAGAACAGTCCCTCGTACGATGCCAAAGCTCACCACTGCTGATTTTGACCACTACCTCGCAGCAAGCGGGCTGCTTAGCGTTGACACCAACAATCGCTGGCTAACACTTCGTTGGCATGATGGGTTCACGGCGCGCTATCACTACGTATGGTTGCGCGATAACTGCCCGTGCGATTTGTGCGTTCATCAGATTACGAAAGAGCAAACCTTCGAACTTCTGACCGTCGATAAGGACCTGGGCATTGGCACCGCCGCAGTGAACGAGGAATCGCTGCAACTGGTCTGGAATCCCGATCATAAAAGCACTTACCATGCGGGTTGGCTCCGACAGCACGCCTACAGCGAATCGGTCACGGCTGATCCCATTCCCACCGCAGAACTTTGGGACACAAATCTCGGTCAGCCGCCAACCTTCGATGG